>NZ_SOCE01000001.1:2664177-2983305 GCF_004365175.1 Kribbella voronezhensis
TACGAGGCGCCGAACAAGGCCGCGCAGCTGGAGATCAACCGCCGGATGGAGATCCAGGCGACCTGTTTCGCGGCGGTCTTCCAGGGCGCGAACAAGGCGACCCTGCCGGTCAACCGGGCGTACAAGAACCAGTTCAACTTCATCTCGCACAACTCCGGCGACGAGTGGGACACCGAGCGCACGCACGGCAGCAAGGTCGTCCAGCCGTACTGGATGAACCGCGGTTTCAACAGCCGCAACGTCGCGCAGTGCAACACGTTCACGGCGACGTCGGACAAGGTTCGGTAGATACTCACATCAATTTTGGGATTTGTGGTTATTTCTTACCTCAGCAGGGTAAGAACTCCGCCGAGCGCTCTGTCCGCCCCTCACCGCTCTGTGGAGGTCCCTCGTGAAATCCTTCGTCACGGGTGCCGCCGTCACCCTGGGTCTGCTCCTGGCCCCGCTTGCCGGCTCCACCCTCGCCAGCGCCGCTCCCGCCCCCGACTCCACCACCAGTCCGGCCGCTCACCAGCCGACGGCCGAAGCTCGTCAGCACGGCATCACCAAGGCCGGTGAAGCCTTCATGGGCTGGCGCCAGCCCACCACCGCGGCCGGTCCGGCGGTGATGGCCCCGACCGCAACCGTCGAAGGCATCGACGTCTCCAGCCACCAGGGCAACGTCGACTGGGCCGCGCAATGGAACGCCGGCAAGCGGTTCGCCTACTCGAAGGCGACCGAGGGCAACTACTACTCCAACCCGTACTTCGCCCAGCAGTACAACGGGTCCTACAACGTCGGCATGATCCGCGGCGCCTACCACTTCGCCACGCCGAACGACTCCAGCGGCGCCAACCAGGCGAACTACTTCGTCGACCGCGGCGGCGCCTGGTCCCGCGACGGCAGGACGCTGCCCGGCGCGCTCGACATCGAGTACAACCCGTACGGCGCGACCTGCTACGGGCTGAGCGCGTCGGCGATGGTCAGCTGGATCCGGGACTTCCTCAACACCTACAAGTCCCGCACCGGCCGCGACGCCGTGATCTACACCAATCTCGACTGGTGGAGCCGCTGCACCGGCAACAGCACCGCCTTCAACGCCACCAACCCGCTCTGGGTCGCCCGCTACGCCTCGGCTCCGGGCACCCTGCCGGGCGGCTGGCCGTACCACACCATCTGGCAGTACAGCTCCACCCCGATCGACCAGGACCGCTTCAACGGCGACCAGACCCGCTTGGTTGCCCTAGCCAACGGTTAACCCCCGGGCACCCGAAGAGCCGGAGGCCCAACCCTCCGGCTCTCCGGCCACGCCTCGCGCCACCCCCGCCTTCCTCCTGCCCTGCTCCACCCCGCCTTCCTTCCCTTGCCTTTCCCGACCGCCCCGCCTTCCTTTCCTTGCCTTTCTTTCCTTTGTTTTATTCGGTTGCAGACACCTCTTAGGCTCGGTGCGTGACCTTTTCGCTGCCGATCGAGACCGATCGACTGACCCTTCGCCGCTACCTCGAATCCGACTACGACGACCTGCTCAAGCTGCAGTCGAACGACGACGTGACCAGGTTCCTGCTGTACGAATCGAAGACCCCCGAGCAGGTCCGCGAGTCACTGGCGAACCGGCTCGCCGACGTACCGATGGATGCCGAAGGCCAGGCGCTGACGCTCGCGGTGATCCTGCGGGAGACCGGGCAGCACATCGGCGAGGTGACGTTGTTCGTGTACAGCGCCGAGCACCGCGCGGGCGAGATCGGCTTCGTCTTCCATCCCGAGTTCCACGGCCGCGGGTTCGCCGCCGAGGCGTCGGTCGAACTGCTCCGGCTCGGCTTCGAGCAGTTGGGGATGCACCGGATCATCGGCCGGCTGGACGCCCGCAACACCGGCTCGGCGAACCTGCTCAAGCGCCTCGGCCTGCGCCAGGAGGCGCACTTCGTCCGCAACGAGTTCCTCAAGGGCGAATGGACCGACGAGGCCGTCTTCGCGATCCTCGCCGACGAGTGGCAGGACCGCTCACCCGCTGCCGAAAGTATTTGACGAAGAATTTCCTCATCGCGGCACGCGTTCACCGCGACAGGGCGCGGCGGCGGGTCTACCGTCGAAAGATGACCGCCGCCCGCTCTGTCACCACCCTGATCACCGGTCTCGTCGTCCTCGCGCTCAGCGCCACCCCGAGTACCGCCGCCAAGTCACAGGTCCGCGAGATCGGCTTCCACACCTGGACGTCGTCCGCTGACTTCCTGGCCGGCACCAGCGCCGGCACCACCGTCACCGACGGCGCGCTCACCATCGGGTCGGCCACCGGCAGTACGTCGTACGTCGACCCGTTCGGCGACGGCACGGCCAAGACCTACGAGCAGGCCAGCTGGACCTCGCCCGAAGTACGCCCCGGCTTCGCGCTCACCGAACTGGTCGCCTCCTGGAACGCCACCACCCCGCCCGGCACGTGGATCGAGGGGGCGATGTCCGGCCACTCCGACCAGGGCAAGACCACCAAGTGGTACGTGCTCGGCCGCTGGAACAAGGGCGACGACACAGCGGCCGGTGACATCCACCGCACGTCTCTGAGCGGCCAGCGCGACACCGTCGGCGACGTCTCCGTCGACACCTTCGTAGCCCGCTCCGGCCGCTCCCTGGACCGCTGGCGTCTCAAGGTAACCCTCTACCGCCTCGCCGGTACGACGAGCGCTCCGGTACTGCGCTCTGTCGGCGCCATGGCGTCGCGCCTGCCGTCCGACGCGACGGTGCCGGTCAGTCCCTCGGGTGGCGCGTGGGGCCAGGTGCTGGACGTACCGACGTACTCGCAGGAGACCCACATCGGCCAGTACCCGCAGTGGGACGGCGGTGGCGAGGCCTGGTGCTCCGCGACCTCCACAGCGATGGTGCTTGACTACTACGGCGCCGGACCGACTCCAGCAGAGACAGCCTGGGTCGACCCGACGTACGCCGATCCACAGGTCGACCACTCGGCCCGCTCGGTCTTCGACTACGACTACGACGGCGCCGGCAACTGGCCCTTCAACACCGCGTACGCCGGTACGCGCGGCCTCGATGCCTTCGTCACCCGGTTGCGGTCCCTCACGGAAGCCGAACAGTTCATCAAGGCAGGCATTCCCCTGGTCGCGTCCCTCTCCTTCACCAAGGACGAACTCCCCGGCGCGGGCTACGGCACCAACGGCCACCTGATGGTCATCGTCGGCTTCACCCCCACCGGCGACGTCGTCGTCAACGACCCGGCATCCCACCTGATCAAGAGCAACGACCAGGTCCGCACGACCTACAACCGCCAGGCCTTCGAAAACGCCTGGATCCCCCACTCGGGCGGCATCGTCTACGTCATCCACCCCACCAGCACGCCGCTACCGCCCCACCCCACCCAGGCGAACTGGTAACCCCCAAACGGAACCGCCCGTATGCCGGGGGCGGCGTACGGGCGGTTCCTCCTTCCTGTTGCACAGTTAGGGCTCTCTGGAACTACGACGCAGGAGAAGCTCGGGGACGTGGAGCACACGCGAGGTCGTTCCGGAGCTGCGACGCAGGAGCCGCGCAGACACGACCGCACCCCGCACCACCCACCCGCGCCACCTTCGCCACCGAGCCGCGACGCGGGAGGGGCGAACCTCGCGAGCAGGAGCACACGCGCAAGGTCGTTCCGGAGCTGCGACGCAGGAGCCGCGCAGACACGACCGCACCCCGCACCGCCCACCCGCGAAGCACCCGCGCCACCTCAGCCACCGAGCCGCGACGCAGGAGCGGCGAACCCCGCGACCAGGAGCACACGCGCAAGGTCGTTCCGGAGCTGCGACGCAGGAGCAGCGCAGACACGACCGGCCCCGCACCCTGCCCGCGAAGCACCCGCGCCACCTCCGCCACAGAGCCGCGACGTAGGAGCGGCGACCATGGGCGGGCGGGGGCAGCGACGCAGGAGCTGCGTGGGAAACACACCCCCCGAAGCACCCCGAGCACCACCATCACCGAGCCGCGACGTAGGAGCGGCGACCACGGGTGGGCGGGAGCTGCGACGCAGGAGCAGCGTGGGAACTGCTCCTGCGTAGTACAGACAGCTCAGCGGGTGAAGAGTGCGCCGGTGAGGTTGGTGGTGAGGTTGCGGAGGGAGTCCGGGAGGTACTGGAGATGCCAGCCCCGCGGACCGCGATACCAGTGGAAGCCTTCGTCTTCTTCGTCGTCGACATCCGTGGCGACCAGGGCGTCGATCCAGCGCTCGGAGCCGCCGAGTACGACGGCGTACGGGAGGGCGCGGGAGCAGAGTTCGGCGTGCTGGTCGGAGGGGAGTTCGCTGACGTCCATCTCGAGCAGTTCGCCGCGGATCGCCGCGACCTGGCCGAGGACTCGGCCGGCGGCGGGTGCTTTGGCCGGCATGTGGCGGCCGATGACGATCAGGCCGACGCCGACGGCGGTGATGGCGAGGCCGAGTAGGCCCCAGCTGCTGAAGAGTGCCAGCAGGAACGTGGCGATGACGCCGACCACGGTGACCACGATGCCGATCGTTGCCCACAGCGACCGAGTCCGGTCGGGCCGCTCGGTGAACCAGCCGCGCTTGACGACACCGTCGTACAGGGCGTCCTGGACCTGGCCGAGGCCGGCCCGGACCTGCTTGCCGAGCTCGGAGACGAGCACGGTGTCGGAGTCGCCGAAGATCGCGCGGATCAAGACGTTCTCGTACCGCTGGAGTTCCTCGGCCGGCGCGCCGGAGACCCGCTTGAGTTCCCAGTCGGGGCGCGAGTACTCCGACTCGTGCTCCAGCTCGGTGATGGTGATGTGGCCGCGCACAGCCAGGTCGATGATGGTCGCGGTGACGTCGACCGGGTCGATCCGCTCGTCGATCAGCGTGCCCACCTCGCCCGGCCGCAGATCCGCCGGCGGGGTGAAGTCGATGCGGGTGTCCTGCCCGAGGCTGAACAGCGAAGCCGGTACTACGCGGCGCGGGTCGACCTGGTCGCGACCGCGCAGCCGGTACAGGACGAGCAGGGCAGCGGCGCCGAGGAGGAGCACCAGCAGGGCGGTGATCAGCTGGGCGGCGTCGGTGGAGAAGGCACGCTTGAACGTCTTGCGGTGCTCGACGATCGTGTTCGCGGCGATCTCGCCCTCGGGGAACCCGACGGTCATCCGAACGGCGTTGCCGGGCGGCAGGCCCTGCTGGCGGAAGGTCGGGCCGGACGTCTCGCCGATCTGGGCGAGGGTGCACGGGGTGTTGCTGTCCAGCGCGCCCGCGGTGCAGGAGACGTGCGATACCTGCGGGGTGCTGTAGACGACGTTGGCGTCCTGGATGGTCAGGTTGACACCGGTCAACGGGGTGAACCGGACCTCGGTGCCGTTCAGCACCTTGGCGACCGCGCCGCGGACGGTGTAGGTGAAGTCGAGCTGGGTGTCGCCGGAGACGTCGGCCACCGCGATGGAGGTGACGTCGCCCTTGACGGACACTTCGCTCTTCTTGTCCTGGCCGCCGGACTTGACCTGCAGGTCCTCGATCTTCTGCACGTGGTCGACGGCGTCGGGCAGGTGATCGCGGGTGAGCACGAACCGGGTGAAGGTCCCGGTCACGTTGCTCAGCTTCCACGACTCGGACACCTTGAGCAGACCGTCGCGTTCGACCCTGATCTCACTGTCGAAGTTGGTCACCACCGGATCGGCGGAGCCGCCGGCACCGGTCGCACCGGCCTGGACGCCGGTCAGGGCCAGGAAACCGAGGGCACACAGGGATACCCCGAGCAGACGTAGACGCATCGCCCAATCACACCGTATCGAGAGGGTCAGGATGAAATCGGCCCGTCGCCACCGGGCCCCTGCCCGGCGGCCGGGTGGCCGCGACAGGTCGTACTGCGTCGCGCCGCGGCTGACCGCGGTCCCGACAGGGGGCACCCTACCGCGACCCATGCCGGACGCAACGAAGCAAGGCACCCGAAGGGAAGGAAGGAAAGAAGGGGAAGAGGAGGAGGCGGTGGTCGGCAGTGGGCGCCGAAGGCGGAGGTGGGTGAGCGGGAAGCCGGAGGCGGCACCGGTGGCAGGCGCCGAAGGGCGGAGGTGGTGGGCGGGGAAGCCGGAGGTGGTGGGCGGGGAAGGCGGAGGTGGTGGGCGGGGAAGGCGGAGGTGGCGCTAGTGGTGGGTGGGGGCGAGGAGGCGGGCTGGTGGTGGGGTCGCGGCGGGGGTGAGCTGGGGCTCGGATAGCGTCGGGCTTCGCGCGGTTGTGCCCCGGGCCGTGCTGACGTCCACTTGCGGGGCAGTGGAGCGTGTGTGTCCGACAACCAGTGGGGCCCTCCCGGCCAGTATCCGCAGCAGCCTCCGCCCGGTGGGCCGTACCAGCCGGGCCCGTACGCCGGCGGCTATCCGCCACCTCCCGCACAGACACCGCCACCCGGGCAGATGCCACCCGGGCAGATGCCGCCGGGGCAGATGCCGCCCGGGCAGGTGCCGCCGCCTGGGCCGTTGGGGGTGCAGCCGTGGCAGCCGCAGTACGGCGTGGCTCCGCCGACCACGCCGGGGCAGCAGCTTCCGCACGGACTCGGCTGGGGTGCGCCGGCTGGTGGGCCGCGCCCGCCGAAGAAGGGCGGCGCCGGGAAGGCGATCCTGTTCGTCGTCGGCGGCCTGGTCGGAGTGGTGATCCTGCTCTCGCTCGTCTCGGGCTACCTGAAGCACAACAGTTCCACCGCCGACAGCCCGTACTACGTGCCTACGGCCGACCCGAGTTACAGCCCGACCAACGACCCGACCTCGGACGAGTCCCCCACCGCGGCACCGTCGCAGCCGACCACGGCACCCACGACAACCGAGCCGACCACCACCAGGCCGACCGTGACGAAGCCGACAGCGCCACGAACGTCGAGCACGCCACCGGTGAAGCGTGGTCCGACCGCGTACGAGATGGTCAGCCGGAACAAGCTGTACTCCAGCGGCGTGATGGCCTCCGTCGGCTGCAAGGAGTCCCGCGCCCGTCAGTCGACCGTCGCGGGCGCCACCGCCAACTACCTCCAGCTGCGGTCCTGCCTCAGCCGCGCCTGGAGCCCGTACGTCAAACGAGCCGGCGGCAGTTTCCGCGTGCCGAACCTGCAGACCTTCACCGGCACAGTGCAGTCTCCGTGCGGCTCGATGAGCGACACCGGCCCACCGTTCTACTGCGGCGACAACGACACCATCTACATGAACCTGAGCCAGGACGTCGGCAACTACAACCGCTACCCCCAGAGCTACCAGAAGGTCTGGGCCCGGATGTGGATGCTGCACCAGTTCGCGCACGAGTTCGGTCACCACGTGCAGAACATGACCGGCATCCTCCAGGCCAACCACGACCTGCGCTACGACGCTCCGAGCCGGAGCGCGGAGCTGGAGATGACCAGGCGGCTGGAGCTCCAGGCCTCCTGCTTCAGCGATGTCTTCATCGGGGCGAACAAGCGGACCTATCCGATCACCGGGCAGTCCTTCGTCCAGTGGAAGTGGCTGATCGCCAACACCACCGACTACGGCAACGACCACGGTGACGCCGACATCCACAACTACTGGGCGCTGCGTGGCTTCAACAGCCGCAACCCGGGTGCGTGCAACACGTTCACGGCGCCCTCGGGCAAGGTGAGGTGACCCTGCCGCCGGCGTACGCCGTAGGGCGGGTGCAGACGAACAGCGGTCCGGGTGGTTAGCCTGGTCCCCCGGATCACGCCTTGTGTGTCCCGGGGGGATGAGGAATCACCGTGTCCAACCATGACTGGAGCGAGCCACCAGGGCCGCATCCGCCGCCGGGGCCGCTGCCCGACGGCTCGATACCGCTTTACGGCAGCCATCCGCTGCCGGGGATGCCGGGGGGCGAACCGGCGCTGCCGCGAGTGGGCTGGGGGCCTGAGATCGGCGGCGAGCACACCTTTCGGCACGGCGGCCCGCAACCGAAGCGCCGCAGGACTGGGCTGGGGATCAGCCTCCTGCTGCTCGGCGGTATCGCTGTGGCCGTCGTGATCGCCGCGCTGGCCCTGCGCGACGACACCTTCACGACGGTGGCACCGGTTCCAGGCGCCGGACTGACCGGGCCCTCGACCTCCCAGACGCCGTCGCCTGGAACCGCCGACGACGGTGCGGCGTCGCAGGACGGTATGAAGGTCGTCACCAGCGATGCGTTCTACGCCTCCGGAGCCCAGGGATCGGTCGGCTGCCGGGAGCCGCGGGCCGCCCTGAGCAGCCCCGCCGCAGTACGCGGGTACTACGCCAACCTGATCGGCTGCCTCAATCGCGCCTGGGCCGGCAAGGTCCAGGGCGCCAAGCACACCTACACGGCACCGCGGGTGCTGTTCTGGTCAGGGCAGGTCCAGTCGCCCTGTGCCGGCAGTTCGGCGGTCTCGTTCTACTGCGCCACGAGCCAGACGCTCTACCTGAAGTTCGAGGACGACATCAAGCTGTGGAATCGCGCCTCCGACCCCGGCAACCGGGCGTTCGCGCGGATGTGGGCGACCTACACGGCCGGGCACGAGTTCGCCCATCACCTGCAGCAGCTGACCGGCATCCTGGCTGCCGCGCATCAACTGGAGTACGACGCGCCTGACCGCGAGGCCCGGCTCGAGCTGAGCCGGCGGGTCGAGCTGCAGGCTTCCTGTCTCGGCACCGCCTTCATGGGGGCCAACAAGATCTCGTACGGCATCACCGGTCTCGACCTGACGATCTACCGCAGGTACGTCGAGGCGCAGACCGGCGACGAGAACAACCGCGGTGGACCGCGGGACCACGGCGCCCGGGCCAGTCACCAGTACTGGGCCGCGCGCGGTTTCAACACCAGCAACAGCGCCTACTGCAACACGTTCACGGCTTCGGCCAGCAAGGTCTCGTGAGGAGTATCGATGTCGGACAACTGGAAACCACCCCCGGGGCGGGACGAACCGGAGCCGGAGGGCGAACAGCCCACCGAGCCGCCGGCGCAACCGCCGTCCCGCCGGGATGGCCAGTCGCCCCTGTGGTGGACCGAGTCCGCCGAGAAGCCCCAGGAGTATCTGCAACCCGGTCCCCCTGCGAGCGCCTCGCAGCCGCCGGTCCCCCCGAGCACCCCACCCAGCGGCCAACCGACGCCGACTCGCCCCGCCCCACAGGGTCGACCGGGCACGTCTGAGCGCCCCGCCCCGCAGAGTGGACCAGCCACGCCTGACCGGCCCGCGCAGCAGAGCGGCTGGACGTCTCCGGATCGCGCCGCAGGGAACCAGCCGCCGTACTCCGGCCCGCCAGCAGCCCCCCGCGGCCAGCACGCCGGAGGCCCAGGAGCAGAGGGACCTGGTACGCCGGCCCGCCCTGCCGCGCCTCGCCACCAGGCCCCGGCCGGTGGCCAAGCGCCTGGCGGTTACACGCCGCCCGGAAGCTCAGTGCCTCCACAGAGCCCGTGGTCGAGCACACCACAAAGTGGCGCTGGGCAACCGAACCCGTGGTCCGCAGCCGCCAGTACGCCGTACCCGCCGGCCGGTACGCCGTACCCGCCCGCCGGATCGCAGAGCGGCCCCACCGGACCGCAGGGTGGCCCGCCCGGCTTCCAGGGCTTCCCGCCGGCCACCGGTCCGGCCCAGGGTGGTCAGCCGAGCTGGCAGTACCCGCCGATCCCGATCCCGAAGCCACCGGGCGCGGGCCGGCGGCGGAAGCCGCGCGGTACGCCGAAGGGCCTGCTGATCGGCCTGGTCGTGCTCGCGGTTCTGGTCGTCGGCACCGGCGTCACGTACGCGCTCCGCAACAACGGCGACGACAACAAGGCGACTGTGACGGACACCCCGTCGGCGACGCCGTCCGAGACTCCTTCGGAAACTCCTTCGGAGACACCCTCGGCAAGTCCGACGCCGACCCCGACGCCCACGGTCAAGCCGAAGCCGAAGCCGCGCCAACTCACGCCGTACGAGCTGGTCGCGAAGAACAAGCTCTACGCGGTCGGCGCCGTGCAGGCGTCGCGGTGCACCGAGCCGCCGTACCGGCCGACCACCTTCGCGGCGGTCAAGGCGTACTACAACCGCATGCTGCCGTGTCTGAACCGGACCTGGTGGCTGGCGATGCAGAAGGCCAAGCTGCCGTTCCGGGCGCCGCACGTGATCGTGTACGCCAACACGGTCAAGACACCGTGCGGAATCGAACGGGGCACGCGGGGCTTCTACTGCGGCGCCAACGAGGCGATCTACATGCCGTTCAACGTGGACTACAACAACTACAAGGTGAACCCGATCTACACCCGCGCGTGGATGCTGAACACGTTCGCGCACGAGTACGGGCACCACGTGCAGCAGCTGACCGGCATCTTCGGCGCCTCGTTCGCCCGGCAGGCGACGATGGCCGACCCGGCCATGCGGCTGCTGGAGAGCCGCAAGCGCGAACTGCAGGCCTCCTGCCTCGGTTCGGCGTACCTGGGCGCGGACGCGCAGTTCATCCCGCTCAAGGGCGAGCTGCTGGCCAGCTGGAAGTTCGCGGTCGCCAACGCCGGTGACGAGTTCTCCAAGCCGAAGGTGCGCGACCACGGCGCGAAGGTGAACCACAACTTCTGGTCCACCCGTGGAATCACCTACCGCGACCCGCGCTACTGCAACACCTTCCAGTCACCACCGCAGTACACCTACTGAACACGGACAAGGGCCCCTGGGAATCCCAGGGGCCCTTGTTCATAGAGCGTTTCAGAACAGGCGGCGCGCGTGCGTCAGCGTGCCACCGAAGGCCGTGACGAAGTTGGACAGCGACTCGCCGATGTCGGAGAGGTGCCAGTTCTCCGGGCCCGAGTACCAGCCGATCCCCGCATCCGGGTCATCGTCGTCGTCCGTGGCGGCGATCTCCTGCGCCCACTTCTCCGTCAGGCCCAGTACGGCGGCGTACGGCAGGCAGCGGGACGCGAACTCCAACCGGTGACTCTGCGGCAGATCGGCAGAGCTCTCGTTGCTCAGGTACGCCTGCAGCCCGGCCACACGACCCAGTACTGCGGCGCCGCGGGCCGTCCGCGCCGGGGCAACCTGCCCGGCCAGCGTCAACGCCGCACCGGCCAGCATCACCGCGAACCCGACCAGCCCGAACTTGCTGACAACTGCCAGCACGATCGTCAGGATCACCCCTGCACCGAGCAGGACGAGGCCCGCCGTCGACCAGCGGTTCCGTACTGCGTCCGGCCGGCTCGCGAACCACCCTTGCGTGACGACATCGGCGTACAGGTGCTCGCGGACCAGGCCGAGGCGCGGCCGCAGCGCCGGTCCGAGCGTGGACACTACGACGGTCTCCCCATCGGCGAAGACGGCGTCCAGCAAAGCCTTCTCGTACGGGAGCAACTCCGGACCGCCGGCGTTCAGTCGCCGCAGCTGCCAGTCCAGCTTGCCGAACTGGCTCTGCCGCGGCAGCTCTTCGATCGTCAGGTAATTGCGCACGGCAAGGTCCAGCAGGGTCGCGGTGATGTCCACGACGTCTGCGGTCTCGTCCACCACAGTGCCGACCTGGCCGGGCCGGATCCCATCGGGCGCGGCGAACTGCGGCCCGTCGGCTCCGTCCAGCACAGGACGCTCCGGTCCACCGGCGACGGTCTTGCCGGCGTCACGGCCGCGGAAGAACCACAGCGCCGCCGCACCGAGCAGTCCGAGGCCCAGCAGCAACGCGCTCAGGCCGAGCGTCGAGGAGTCGACAGTGAACGCGCGCCCGAGGGTCCAGCGTGTCTTGAACTGCGCGTTGGGCTTGACGGTCGCCTGGTCGCTCAGCCCGGTCAGGAAGGTCAACCGGCCACCGGCGGGCACGCCGTCCTGCTCGATCTGCAGGGCAGCGTTCTCCGCCAGCTGCGACGAAGTACACGGCATGCTCGAGCCGACCCGGCCGGAGAAGCAGGTGACCCACGTGGCGAACGGAACGTTGACGACCACGGTCGCCTTCGGGATGGCCGCACTGAAGCCCTGCACGATCGGCCAGCTGACCTCGCGGCCCTCTGTCGAGTCGGCCACCACGTTGCTCACCGTGTAGGTGTAGACGACCTTGGACCGGCCGGACACCTTCACGCTGATCTGCCGGCCGTTGTCGACGGCCGAGTTCTCCAGACCCTCCGCGGGCTTGCCGTTCACCGTGGCCGACACGTCGCCGAGCTCGTAGGTGCGGTCCTGCTCCGCGTCCGAGCGCACCCGGTTGGTCAGCGTACGGCGGAACGTGTCGCCGCCCGTTGTCAGGTCGACGGTCTCCTTGACCTGCAGGACACCGTCCCGCGTCAGGGTCGCCTCGGCGGCGTACCCGGTGATCTGGTCGTCCGCCGCCTGCGCGGGGACCGTGCCGAGGGCAACGAAAGCGGTCGCGAACGACACGAACAGGGCGGCCGGCAAGAGGCGGCGCTTCAGTGACATGGCACGAGGGTAGTCTCGTGCCGGTTCGCCCTGCGAACCTGCTCGATCAGTACCGGCCGTGATGAAGGGGAACGACACGTGAGCAACCCGTACGGGTACGGCGGCGGTCCCCAGAGCCGGCCGGCTCCCCCGCCCGGTGTACTCCCACCACCCCAGGCAGCTCCCTGGCAACAGCAGCCTGGTCCGTTCCCCCAGCAGCCGGGTCCCTTCCCGCAGCAGGGCGGCCAGCACCCGCAGTACCAGCAACCGGGCGCCCCGTACCAGCAACCGGGCGGCCCGTACCAGCAGCCAGGTGGTCAGTACCCGCAGCAGGGCCAGCAGTACCCCGGGCAATGGGCCCAGCCGTACTACGGCGGCCCGGGCCAGTTCAACGGCTTCCAGCCGCAGCGCCGCAAGTCGGGTGCGGCCAAGTTCGTCCTGATCGGCTTCGTCGTGGTCGCCTTCCTCGGCATCACGCTCGCCGTGCTCGGGGTGATGCTGGGCGGCAGCACCGATACCACTGCGGACCCGAGCGTCAGCGGCCCCTCCATCGTGCCGACCGCGACCACCAAGCCGGAGAAGGGCTCGGCCGAGGACTACCTGCTCAACAGCCCGCTCTACCAGGCCGGTGCGCTGCAGGAGATGAACTGCCCGGCCGAGAAGCTCGGCGACGGCAGCCTGGACGCCCAGAAGCGGTACTACACCAAGCTGTTCAGCTGCCTCAACGACGCCTGGCGTCCGGTGTTCAGCAAGCTCGGCGAGAGCCAGCCGGATCCTGGTCTGGTGGTGTTCGACAAGCCCGTCAGTACTCCGTGTGGCAGCTTCAAGCCGCTGTCCGGCCGTGTGCTGGCGTTCTACTGCTACGGCAACCACGTGATGTACACGGACGTGCTGCAGATGAACAAGGCGTTCGGCCCCAAGGAGGACCTCGCCTACCTGATGACGATCGCGCACGAGTACGGCCACCACGTGCAGGGCGTCAGCGGGCTGTTCTACGCGCGAGCCGTCTACCTGCAGGACCATCCCAGCGAGAAGCTGGAGAGCTCACGCCGCAACGAACTGCAGGCCTCCTGTCTGGGCGGCGTGTTCAGCCGGGCCGTGGCGAAGTCGTACCCGCTGACGAAGCGGATGAAGGAGTTCGAGTACCAGGCGAGCAACAGCTTCGGTGAGTCGGAGGACACTCCGGAGGACGAGCGGACGCACGGTCTGGCCACCAGCCAGGGCTTCTGGATCGAGAACGGCTTCAACATCGGCGAGACCAAGGCCTGCAACACCTTCGCGGCGCCGACCAAGCTGGTGAACTAGTTGGTGTCCACGTTGCGCGGAGTTTCAGAACAGGACAGTTGAGCGGCGTATTATCCGCCCGTGACACTGCGACGGGGGGACAGCGCTCCGCCCGAGCGAACCTTGGTGGACATCCTGCAGGCGACTGCGGCGAGCCACCCGGATGAACCGGCACTCGACGACGGCAGCGTCAGTCTCAGCTACACCGAACTGCTCAACCGGACAACGAAGTTCGCCCGCCGGCTGACCGAGCTCGGCATCGGCCCCGGTGACCGGGTCGGCGTCCGGATCTCGTCCGGCCACAACGACCTGTACGTCGCGATCCTCGGCACCCTGCAAGCCGGCGCCGCCTACGTGCCGGTCGACGCCGACGATCCCGAGGAGCGCGCCGAACTCGTCTTCGGCGAAGCCGCCGTCGCCGCGATCGTCACCGACGACCTGGAAGTCAGGAGCACCCGACCCGTCCCGGAGCCGGACGAGGACGGGTACTACGACTTCCCGTACTCCGCCCGGATGGACGCTCCCGACGAGGCCTCAGCCCCTGGCCGGCCGGACACCGACGGGCCGACCCCCGACGACGACGCCTGGATCATCTTCACCTCCGGCTCGACCGGCGTACCGAAGGGTGTCGCGGTCACGCATCGTTCGGCGGCCGCCTTCGTGGACGCCGAGGCGCGGCTCTTCCTGCAGTCCGAACCGATCGGCCCCGAGGACCGGGTCCTGGCCGGCCTGTCGGTCGCGTTCGACGCGTCCTGCGAGGAGATGTGGCTCGCCTGGCGGTACGGCGCCTGCCTGGTTCCCGCGCCGCGATCACTCGTCCGCAGTGGGATGGACCTCGGACCATGGCTGGTCGCACAGGGCATCACCGTCGTGTCGACGGTGCCGACACTGGCCGCCCTGTGGCCGGCGGACGCGCTCGACCAGGTCAGGCTGTTGATCTTCGGCGGCGAGGCGTGCCCACCCGAACTGGCTGAGCGGCTCGCCGTCGACGGACGCGAGGTCTGGAACACGTACGGCCCGACCGAGGCGACCGTGGTCGCCTGCGGCGCCCAGTTGACCGGGGCAGGCCAGGTCCGGATCGGGTTGCCGTTGGACGGCTGGGACCTGGCCGTGGTGGATGCCGCAGGCAACGAAGTACCGGAGGGCGGAACCGGTGAGCTGATCATCGGTGGGGTCGGGCTGGCCCGGTACCTCGATCCGGCCAAGGACGCGGAGAAGTTCGCGCCGATGCCGGCACTGGGCTGGGAGCGCGCCTACCGCAGTGGCGACCTGGTCCGCAACGAGTCGGAGGGCCTGGTGTTCATGGGCCGAGCCGACGAGCAGATCAAGCTCGGTGGCCGCCGGATCGAGCTGGGTGAAGTGGACGCCGCTCTGCAGGCTCTTCCTGGCGTCACGGGCGCTGCGGCCGCAGTACGGGCCAGTGCCGCGGGGAATCAGTTGCTGGTCGGCTACGTAGTACCGGAGGATCCAGAAGCGTTCGACAGCAAGGCTGCTACCGAACGACTGCGGGAGGAGTTGCCTGCGGCACTGGTCCCGCTCCTGGCCATCACCGACACGTTGCCGACCAGGACCTCGGGCAAAGTGGATCGCAACGCACTGCCCTGGCCACTGCCGGGCATGGAGACGGACGGGCCGCCTGCTGAGCTGGACGGCACTGCTGGCTGGCTGGCCGAGCGGTGGACGAAGGTCCTCGGCGCCACCGTCACCGGGGCGGACAACGACTTCTTCCTGCACGGTGGCGGCAGCCTCGCCGCCGCGCAACTCGTCTCACTCCTGAGAGAGCGGTACGCCGAGGCGACGGTCAGCGACATCTACGAGTACCCGCGGCTCGGTGCGCTCGCAGACCGGCTCGACTCGTTCACCACTTCTCAGGAGCCGGTCGAGATCCGTGAGGTCCGTCCGACTCCACCTGGGACGCAACTACTGCAGACCGCACTGACCTTGCTGCTCCAGACCGTCGTCGGTGTTCGCTGGCTCGTCTGGCTCTTCACACTGAACAACCTGCTCGCCTGGTCGGACGGTCCGCATCCCTGGATGCGCACGGTGTCCTGGTGGTGGATCCTGGCCGGCTGGCTGATCCTGATCACTCCTGCCGGGCGCATGGGGATCGCTGTCGTCGGTGCGCGGCTCTTGCTGCGTGGCGTGAAACCAGGCGTCTACCCGCGGGGCGGCAACGTCCACGTGCGACTCTGGGCCGCAGAGAACCTCGCTGACGCCGCAGGGGCGGCCAACCTTGCCGGAGCGCCCTGGATCGCTTACTACGCAAGGGCTCTCGGCGCGAAGGTCGGTCGCGGCGTAGACCTGCACACTCTCCCGCCCGTGACGGGGTTCTTCACGATGGGCCGTGGCGCGTCGATCGAGCCAGAGGTCGACCTGTCCGGCTACTGGATCGACGGCGACCGCCTGCACGTCGGCACTGTCACAGTAGGAGCAGAGGCCGTTGTCGGGTCGCGCAGCACCCTCCTGCCGGGCGCCGAGATCGGTCGCAACGCAGAGATCGCCGCCGGCTCCGCGGTGTCGGGCAAGGTACCGCCGGCCGAACGCTGGTCCGGATCACCGGCCAGCCGCGTCGGCAGAGCTCGTCACCCCTGGCCCGACGAACGCCCGGCGCGGGCTCCGTGGTGGGTCCTCGCGTACGGCGCTGCTTCGGCCCTCATGTCGCTCTTGCCGTTGGCTGCCGCTGCGCTTGCTGTCGTCATCCTCGGCCACGCGGTCCGAGGTACCGCCTCGCTCGGCGACGCCGCAGTACAGGCGTTGTGGGCCATCCCGCTGATGACACTGGTCGGTTTCGCAGCCTTGGCCGTCCTGACCCTGATCGGCGTACGGCTGCTCGGTATCGGGATCAAGCCCGGTCACTACCCGGTGCGTAGCCGGATCGGCTGGCAGGTGTGGGCTACCGAGCGCCTGCTGGACTCCGCCCGGACACTGCTGTTCCCGCTCTATGCGAGCCTGTTGACGCCGTGGTGGTTGCGCGCGCTCGGCGCGAAGATCGGCCGCGATGTCGAAGCGTCGACGGTGCTGCTGCTACCGAAGATGACCACCGTCGGCGACGGCGCGTTCCTGGCCGACGACACGATGATCGCGTCGTACGAACTGGGCGGCGGCTGGCTGCACGTGGCCGGCGCGAAGGTCGGCAAACGGGCCTTCCTCGGCAACTCGGGGATGACCGCGCCCGGCCGCTCGGTGCCGAAGAACGGGCTGGTCGCTGTACTGTCGGCCGCGCCCAAGAAGTCGAAGGCCGGTACGTCGTGGCTCGGCAGCCCACCGGTGAAGTTGCGCCGGCAGGCCGTCGACGGTGACCAGAGCCGCACGTTCAACCCGCCGCTGCGGCTGAAGTTCGCCCGGGCCGCGGTGGAGCTGTGCCGGTTCGTCCCGATGATGTGCACGGTGCTGATCGCTCTGGGTGTGCTGTTCTGTCTGCAGGCGCTCGACCTCTGGCTCGGACCGTGGGCGACCTTCGTCCTGTCCGGCGCCGTGATCCTCGCCGCCGGTGCGGTGGCGGGCGCGATGGCGACGATCTCGAAGTGGCTCATCGTCGGCCGGACCAAGGCGATCGAGTACCCGTTGTGGAGCTCGTTCGTCTGGCGGAACGAGGTCGTCGACACCTTCGTCGAGATGGTCGCCGCCCCCTGGTTCGCGAACGCCGCCGCCGGTACGCCGGTGCTGACGCTCTGGCTGCGCACCCTCGGCGCGAAGATCGGCAAGGGGGTCTGGTGCGAGACCTACTGGCTGCCCGAGGCCGACCTGATCACGCTCGGCGACGGCGTCGCGGTGAATCGCGGCTGCGTTCTCCAGACGCACCTGTTCCATGACAGGGTGATGTCCATGAGTACCGTCACCTTCGGCGCCGGATCGACTCTCGGGCCGCACGGCATCATCTTGCCGGCGGCCTCGATCGGAGCCGGCGCGACCGTCGGACCGGTGTCGCTGGTGATGCGCGGTGAGACAGTGCCGGCCGGCACCCGCTGGGCCGGCAACCCGATCGCGCCCTGGCAGGGTTGATGGTTTCCCGTGCCCCCAAAGCGGACGTCAAAGGCCGGCCGGGTGCTGACAGCGGCGATCCGTATGTCCCCGGTCACGGCAACGGCGGATACCGGGTCGAGTCGTACGAGCTGGATCTCGACTACCGGGTCAACAGCAACCGCCTGACCGGCAAGGCGACCATCACGGCCGTCGCCACGCACGCGCTGTCCCGGTTCAGCCTCGACCTGACCGGCCTGCGCGTCTCGAAGGTCGCCGTCAACGGCCGCCGCCCGGGCCGGTACGCGCATCGCAACGGCAAGCTCTACATCTGGCCCGCCACCGACATCGCCGACGGCGCGGAGTTCACGGTCGACGTCCAGTACGCCGGTAATCCCGCGCCGGTCGACAGCCCCTGGGGCGAGCTCGGCTGGGAGGAACTCACCGAGGGTGTGATCGTCGCCAGCCAGCCGTGCGGCGCGGCGACCTGGTTCCCCTGCAACGACCACCCGGGTGACAAGGCGCACTACCGCATCACGATCAGCACGGATTCGCCGTACCAGGTGGTCGCGAACGGGCGCCTCGTCTCACGGCGTACGAAGGCGAGCCGGACCAGCTGGGTCTTCGACCAGGCCGCGCCGATGGCGACATACCTGGCCACCGTGCAGATCGGCCGGTACGACGTACTCGAGCTGGCCTCGTCGCCGGTGACCATCCGCGCCGTCCTGCCGGCCTCGCAGGTGCGCGATTTCCGCTCGGACTTCGGCCGCCAGCAGGACATGATGAAGCTGTTCAACCGCCTGTTCGGACCGTACCCTTTCGGCGGGTACACCGTCGTGGTGACGGACGACGCACTCGAGATTCCCCTTGAGGCACAGGGGATTTCGGTGTTCGGCAGCAACCATGTGGACGGCCGGCGCGGGGCCGAACGCCTGGTCGCGCACGAGCTCGCCCACCAATGGTTCGGCAACAGCCTGACGCCGTCGACCTGGCAGGACATCTGGCTGAACGAGGGTTTCGCCTGCTACGCCGAGTGGTTGTGGTCGGAGGACTCGGGCGGCCTGACCGCTGCCCAGCAGGTCTCGAAGGCCCACAGCCGGCTGCGCGGCCTCGACCAGGATCTCGTCCTCTCGGATCCGGGTCCGGAGCTGATGTTCGACGACCGCCTCTACAAACGCGGCGCGATCACCTTGCACGTCCTACGCCGGCAACTCGGTGACGACGCGTTCTTCGACCTTCTGCGCGCCTGGACCAAGACGAACCGGCACGGCTCGGTGACCACAGCCGACTTCATCGCGCTGGCGCAGACGTTCTCCCCTGACCCGGATGCCACCCTGGCCCTGTTCGCCGTCTGGCTCGACGCCCCAGAGCTCCCCGACCTCCCCAGAACTTCTCGCCGTCGCAGGTGAGGCAGCGGACCGATTCTGTCCGCAGCAGGTTCTAGCGTGGTGGTCATGACGACGCTCACCCAGAATCTCCTGGATCTGTCCGACTTCGCCTGGCAACGCCTGCGGGCCCGGGTCGAGGGTCTGACCGACGACGAGTACTTCTGGGAGCCCTTCCCCGGTTGCTGGTCCGTCCGCCGTCTTGCGGACGGGTTCGCACCCGATCACAACCCGCTGGCCGATCCGCCGCCGTTCACCACGCTGGCCTGGCGGATCACGCACATCATCGACATCCTCCAGGAGGATCGGACCGCGACCTGGTTCGGTCAGCAACCGGCTGCCGAGGACGGCACCCCGCCGGTGCCCAGCAGCGCGGCCGAGGCCATCAAGGCCCTCGAACACTCGTACGCCGTCTGGCGTGGCCGACTCGCCGCGCTCAACCAGGACGACCTGGAGCGACCGATGGGCCCAGTAGCGGGGATGTACGCCGACCATGACGGCACCGCGTTCGCTCTGCACATCCTCGACGAACTCATCCACCACGGCGCCGAAGTCGGCACCGTCCGCGACTTCTACACCGGCCAGCGGGCCGAGGATCCCCTCGTCGTCGCGCTGCTGGACGGCGATCGCAGTACGGCGTCCGAGGAGGCTCTCGACCTCCTCCGCCGGCAGCGGCCCGGATTGATCGCGGAGGCCGCTGCCGCCCAGCGATGGGAAGCACTCCCGCTTCTCACCGAACTCGGCTTCGACGTGAGCGGGCGAACCGCTTCCGGCAAGACCGCGGCCCACTTCGCCGCCGGCGCCGGCAATCTCTCCGCACTCCGCCTCTTGGTTGCCAACGGCACCGACTTGTCCCTGAAAGACGGCGATTTCGAAGCCACGCCGCTTGGCTGGGCCGAGTGGTTCAAGCAGGCCGAAGCTGCAGATTTCCTGCGCGAGCAGGACAGCTAGACCCACTCAGGTGCGGGCGGCATCGGCCGCTGCGGTGAGGAAGCGATCCAGCACGAGTGACCGTTCGACCCAAGCTGCGCCAACCCACCAGGACGCCGATTTTCCTCGCAGCGGTGTCAGCCGTACCGCGTCGGAGGCGACGATCGTGGCCGCAGTCGCGGGGACGACGGCCGGACCGACGCCTGCGGCAACCAGCGCAAGCACTGTTTGAAGATCGTCCACCTCCTGCAGTACGAGCGGCGAGCACCCCAATTCGTCGTACAGGCGGCTGAGTTGCTCGGCCATACCTGGTCCGCGGGCCGGGCGCAGCCGCACCAGCGGCCGACCGTCCAGCCACCTGGAGATGTTCGCCGGTACTGCGGTTGCTGCCGGAACCGCCAACGCCAGACGGTCCTTGCGAAGGCGTAGCTGCTCAATCCCGGCCGGTGCGGGGAGACGGACGAAGCCGAGCTGCAGGGTGCCGCCCAGCAGCCGCTCGCACTGGACCGCCGAGGACATGTCGTCCAGCGAGACGGCGATCCCCGGGTAGCGGCTCCGGAACAACGCCACCGCCCGCGGCGCCAGCTCGATGCCGGACAGCCCGAAGCCGATCGCCAGCGAACCCTCCTCACCGGCCGCGACCGAAGCAGCGCGACGTTCGAAAGCTGCTGACCGGGCGAGGAGGTCGAGCGCGTCCGGCAGCAGCGCCTCCCCCGCCCCGGTCAGGCGGGCACCGTGGCGGCCGCGGACGAACAACGAAGCGCCGACCCGACGTTCGAGCAGCTGCAGCTGCTTGGTGACGGCCGGCTGACTGGTCGACAGCTCGACCGCCGCGGCACTGACGTTGCCCGTGCGAGCGACCGCGGCGAAGGTGCGCAGCAGCCGGAGGTCCATAACCACAGGATATGGATAACCCTGTGGATATCATTGGACGGCATCCATTCCGGGGCGGTTTGCTGGCTGCAGACCGCAGAGGAGATGCCGATGTTGCGAGCCGCCGTCGTCCAGTTCGAGGCCGTCCCGGACAACCCGGAAGCCAACCTGTCCACAGTCCGCCGACTGGCCGGCGAGGCCGTCGGGGACGGCGCCCAGCTGGTGGTGTTCCCGGAGATGTGCCTGCTCGGCTACTGGCACCTGCGCCGCCACCCAGAGGGCCGCCTGCGGGAACTCGCCGAAGCCCGGACCGGCCCGAGCATCACCGCCGTACGCGCCCTCGCTCGCGAGCTGGGCGCCGGCCTCGGCGTCGGCTGGCTCGAGTCCGACGGCGGGCGCCTCTTCAATTCCTACGCCGTGTGCCTGCCGGACGGCGCGGTCCACGTGCATCGCAAGCTGCACGCCTTCGAGCACGAGGCGATCTCCAGTGGCGACGCCTTCACCGTGTTCGACACGCCTTGGCAGGCGAAGGTCGGCGTACTGATCTGCTGGGACAACAACCTGGTCGAGAACGTCCGCGCCACGGCGTTGCTCGGGGCAACGGTGCTGCTGGCGCCGCACCAGACCGGCGGGACGAACTCCCGCAGTCCGCACGGGATGAAGCCGATCCCGCTCGAGGTCTGGGAGCGGCGAGCCGCCGATCCCGCCGCCGTACGGGCAGCCTTCGACGGGCCGAACGGCCGCGGGTGGCTGCTGCGCTGGCTGCCGTCCAGGGCCCACGACAACGGTCTGTTCGTGCTGTTCAGCAACGGTGTCGGCCGCGACGACGACGAGGTCCGCACCGGCAACTCGATGGTGATCGACCCGTACGGGCGGATCATCGCCGAAACCCCTGTTCCTGCGGAGGCGGTGGTCGTCACGGACCTCGACCTCGACCTGGTGCCGATGGCAACCGGCCGCCGCTGGATCCGCGGCCGCCGCCCAGAGCTCTACACGATTCTGTGCGAACCCGGCAACGAACTCCCCCCACGCGAGGCCCGCTTCTCTCCGGACCCCGTCACCCGCTGACCACTGTTTGCGAGGCTAGGTGGAGTGGGTGGTTCAACCGAACTCCCCCCGCGCCAACCGCTTCTCTCCCGACCCCGTCACCCGCTGACCAGTTTTTGCGAGGCGAGGTGGGGTGATTCAGAAGATGAGGGCGGTGGCGATGGCGGCGATGCCTTCGCCGCGGCCGGTGAGGCCCAGGCCGTCGGTGGTGGTGGCGGAGACGGAGACCTCGGCATCGCAGGCGGCGCTGAGTGCCTTCTCGGCTTCTTCTCGACGGGCGGCGAAGCGGGGGCGGTTGCAGATCACCTGGACGGAGATGTTGCCGATCTCGAAGCCGGCTGCGCGCACTCTGCGAGCCGCTTCCGCGAGCAAGGTGGCGCCGGAAGCACCGGCCCACTGAGGTTCCGACGTACCGAAGTTCGAGCCGAGGTCGCCAAGTCTTGCTGCACTCAACAATGCGTCACAAGCGGCATGTGCTGCCACATCGCCATCAGAATGCCCAGCGGGCCCGGCGGTCTCCTCCGGCCACAGCAGTCCGGCCAGCCACATCGGCCGGCCTTCCTCGACCGGATGTACGTCGATGCCCGTGCCCACGCGCGGATTCTTCACGACCTGGTCCTCTCCGCCAGCAACCATTCGGCCAGCAGGAGGTCTCGCGGACGAGTCACCTTGAAGGCGTCCTCGGACCCTTCGACCGTCTGCACAGTCACGCCGAGCCGCTCGCACAACATGGCGTCATCGGTCGCCCCGGCGACATCGCCGGCATGGGCACGACGCAGTACCGAAGGCTCAAAACCCTGCGGAGTCTGTACTGCGACCAGCGCCGACCGATCGGGCGTGTCGACAACCCTTCCGTCGCGATCCACCCGCTTGATCGTGTCGGTGACAGGAACAACCGGTACTACGGCAGGCGCGCCGGCGCGCACAGCGGCAACGACCCGCTCGATCACCTCGACAGGCACGAACGACCTGGCGGCGTCATGCACGAGCACGCAGTCGATCCCGTCGACCGGCACCAGCTCCAGCGCCACCCGGACCGAATCGGTGCGCTCGGAGCCACCGGCAACGACCTGCAGGTGCGCGCCCTCGCAGTACGGCTCGAGCTGTTTGAGGACAACGTCCTCGGCGCCGGCCGGTACTGCGACCACGAAACAGGCGAGGTCGGCGGCGGTCGCTGCCTTCAGTCCACGAACAGCGTGGACCAGCAGCGATTCGCCACCGACCTCTCGTAATGCCTTGGGGGCCTCGCCACCGAGCCGCAGCCCGAGACCGGCCGCCGGAATGATCGCCGCAGTACTCACGACGCCATCATGCCGGACGGATCGATCACGATCCGCGTCTCGTTCCCAACAGCTAGGAAGCGAGAACCTCGTCGAGGATGGCTTCCGCCTTGTCCTCATTGGTGTGTTCGGCCAGGGCCAGCTCGGAGACCAGAATCTGGCGAGCCTTCGCCAGCATCCGCTTCTCACCAGCGGAGAGACCGCGGTCACGCTCTCGGCGCCACAGGTCGCGAACGACCTCCGCCACCTTCATCACGTCACCGGAGTGCAGCTTCTCCAGGTTCGCCTTGTAACGTCGCGACCAGTTGGTCGGCTCCTCCGTGTGCGGCGCCCGCAGCACGTCGAAGACGCGCTCCAGACCAGCCTGATCCACGACGTCACGCACGCCGACGAGATCGAGGTTGCACGCGGGGACCCGGACGACCAGGTCGTTCTGAGCGACGATCCTCAAGACCAGATAGGTCTTGTCCTCACCTTTGATCTGACGGGTCTCGATGTCCTCGATAACAGCTGCCCCATGATTCGGGTAGACAACCGTCTCGCCGACTGAAAAAGTCATATGTCACGTGCCCCTTTCCGAGTCCTATCCTACCACGCGCCCGCTGGTCCGGTCCGGGCGTTTGCGCTGGTCAGAGGCCACATCCCTCCTTGACAAACGTTGTCCCGCGTGCCTCGTACGCGCGAAATGGTTGCCCGGGACATCGCCGAAAGGTGGAGTCGCCGTCAGGTCCGGGCAGCGCGCTCGCTACGCTTTGCTCCGCCGGAGGCCAAAGCCTGACGGCATCGACCGGGTTGTAGGAGAGGGAACACCAGTGCCCATCACGTTGTCCTCGCAGGCCTTCCGGCGTACCGCTCTGACAGCGGCCGCCGTCACGCTGAGCATCACGGTGACAGCCTGCAGCGCGGGCTTCTCCGCCCAGACCTACCAGCCGTACCAGGCAGCCGAGGGCACCAACGCGAGCTCCGGCGGGATCGACATCCGGAACATGCTCGTGCTCGCCTCCGAGGACGGCAAGGGCGAACTGCACTCCGCGATCGTCAACAACAGCCAGAGCGACGACACCCTCGTCTCGATCGAGAGCGCCCCCGCCGACGCCCCGGTCCAGAACGGCTCCGTCCCGCAGGACGCCGAGCAGAAGGTCACCTTCGGCAACGTCCGCCCCCTGACCCTCAAGATCGGCCAATTGACCACCCTCCCGCCTGCCACCGGCGCCCCCATCACCGTCACCGGCGGCAAGCCCGGCAACATGATCAAGGTGACCATCACCTTCGGCAAAGCCGCGCCGATCACGACGTCCGTCCCGGTCCTCACCGAAGACCACTACTCGCCCAGCCCGCGCCAGGACGCCGAACACGAGGGCTGAGTACTACGGGGGAGAATCCCCCACGCGACCTCCTTCACCGGCCGCTCCCACCCACCCGAGACGGCGCTCCTACGTCGCACCTGAATACGTAGGTGCGCCCAGTCGACAGGCGACCCTGTTGGTCACGCGCCGGGGCGCGCTCCTTGCGTCGCCTTGAACGGCGTAGGCGCGACGACGGTGTCACACGCCCTCGGGTCTCCGCATTGACCGCAATAACCGCGCCACCGACCGTCGTACGGATCAGGAAGCGGACTCGGCGGCCTTCGACAAGCCCGGCAGGATCTTGTCGAGGACCCAAGGGACGCTCAGGACGCTGACGGAACTCATGCCGGAGATGACCTGCTGGTCCTCCATCAAGTAGGCGCCACCACGCTTAAGCGCACCCAGAGACGCGTAGACCGGGTCCGTCTCGAACTTCTTCGCAGTCAAGCCGTCCACGTAGCCCACGACCACATCCGCATCGATGTCGCCGACCTTCTCCTTGCTGAGGCTGACCGCGAACTCCTTCTTCGTGTTCTTCGCCTGTAGCGCCTCGACGCCTGGGGAATTCACGAAGCCCATTTCGGTGAGGATCTGGACCCGTGGATCCGTCGGCATATAGACGTAGTTCTCCGGTCCGAAAGAGCCGATCGTCAGCGTCTTGCCCTTGAATTCGGGGTGATCCGCCGCGGCCTTCCTGGTCAGCTCGGTGATCCCCGCGATCAGCTTCGCCGCTTCGGCCGACTTGCCCAGCGCCTTGCCGATCAGCGTGGTCTGGTCCTGCCAACTGGTCTGCCACGCTGCACCCGGGTACGCCACGGTCGGCGCGATCCCCGAGAGCGTCTTGTAGACGGTCGCATCGAAGCCCTCGTACGGCGCCAGGATCACGTCGGGCTTCAGCGCCGCGATCTTCTCGAACGGATACCCGTCACCCGTGTCCAGCAACGTCGTCTTCGCCGGATCGAACCGGTCGGCGTCCCACGCCGTCACGCCGGCCGCCGTCGGCCCGTAGGTGACCTTCGGCATCCCTACCGGCGTCTCACCCAGCGCGTACACCACGTCCTGCGCGTTCCACCCGAGCGTGACGATTCGCTCCGGCTTCTTCGAGATCGTGGTCTCGCCGAACGTGTTCTTCAGCGTGACCGGGAATCCCCCGGCCGTGCCGGAAGCTGGCACAGCCTCCTTGTCATCCGCACTGCCACACGCAGTCACCGTGCCGCCCAGTACTGCGGCCAGCGCGATCACCGCGATGCGAGCCGGCTGACGGCTACGCCGGGTCCAGAACATGGTCGCTCTCCTCAGTCAGAATGCCTCAACTAAGGACAGCCTAAGCTAACTCACAACGCCGACCGATAGGTGGTCCGGCCAAGGGACCGAATAGCCACCGAAGCCACCATCCTTCAACCGCGCGTACCGCAAGAGCTCCCGGACGATGCCCGCATTCCCCATCGCCCACCCGGCAACTGGCGCCAGGTCGGGCGGCGACTCCCGGTACTCGTAGTTCGACCACCGCACCCCGGCCTCGTCGACGACGGCGTGCTTCGCGAGATCGTCAACGAGCACGTCAGCGAAATCGAAGTCGTCACCACGCTCCACGATCCGGTCACAAGCCAGCGCGAGAACGCCCGCCGTCCCGCAGCACCGGCCGTGGTTGTCCCAGAAGCCTGGCCGCACCCGCCGCGGCAATCCGGACTGCGTGACCGTGTGCCAGCAGCGGTCACCGAGTTCGGCCCAGGACACGTCGCCGGTGACCTGCTCCAGCAGCCGGAACACCTGCGCGTCCCCCGCCGGGCCGTTGCACCAGCCGAGGCTGTAGCGCTCGATCAACTCCGGCCGATGCGGCGGATCGGAATGAGGTACGAGGAACCCGTCCGGGCCGGCCTCATTGCGATGCACCACATCTGCGGCCCCGGCGAGAGCAAGGTCGATCAGGTCCTGCCGGTCAGCGGCCTGGCCGATCGCGGCCAGCGCGTAGACGATGCCGAGCGTTCCGTGCGCGATGTGGTGCGACCGCGGCGGCGAGGGCCGGACCGGCCAGTTCACGCCACCCGCCGTCCGATCCGCGGTCGAGAGGTACGGCGTCACCGCGGCAACCGCCAACTCCAGATCACCGGCAGCCAGCGCACCGAGCCCGATGCCCGCGTTGCCCACGAGGAGCTCGAACATCTCGTTCCACCGCTGACCGTCGAACCGGCTCCTGACTCGGTGGAGTGCCTCGCGTGCCGGGTCGGGGCGGCCGACTGCCCGCAGTACGGCGGCAACGCCCGCCAGACCGCCGTAGAGCGACGAGCCCTCTTCTTGATCGACGCCCGCGGCCAGCGCATCCGCGCCGGCTTCGACCGCACGGACATACCGCTCGTCGCCGAAGTGCTCGGCGGATTCCTGCAGCGCGAGCACGATGCCGGCCAGCCCGTGGTAGAGCGACAGGTCGTCGGCAGACGAGCCGTGCTCGATCATCCAGTCAGTCGCGCCCCGCGCGAGCTCGGTGGCCTTCCGAGCCCTGAGGTCGGTCGCCTTCCGAGTCCTGAGGTCGGTCGTCTGCTGAGCGGCGAGATCCGCCGCCTGCCGGGCCGCGAGGTCTGCCGTCTCCATGACGCCAGCGTAGTTACGCCGGCGGTCAGGCCTCGAATTTGTAGCCCAGACCGCGGACCGTGACCAGGTGGGACGGGTTCGACGGATCCTTCTCCAGCTTGGACCGGAGGCGCTTGACGTGGACGTCGAGAGTCTTGGTGTCGCCCACGTAGTCGGCGCCCCAGATGCGGTCGATCAGCTGGCCGCGGGTGAGCACCCGGCCGGTGTTGCGCAGCAGCATCTCGAGCAGCTCGAACTCCTTCAGCGGCAGCCGGATCTCGCTCCCGCCGACCGTGACGACGTGGCGTTCGACATCCATCCGGACCGGGCCGGCCTCCAAGGTGTCCGGCAGCAGCTCTCCCACGTCCTGGCCGCGCCGCAGTACCGCGCGGATGCGGGCGAGCAGTTCGCGCGGGCTGTAGGGCTTGGTGACGTAGTCGTCGGCGCCCAGTTCGAGGCCGACCACCTTGTCGACCTCGGTGTCCTTCGCGCTGACGATGATCACCGGGACGTTGCCCCGGCTGCGCAGCGCCCGGCACACCTCGGTCCCGGACAGGCCCGGCAACATCAGGTCCAGCAGCACGATGTCCGCGCCGGCCCGGTCGTACTCGTCCAGCGCGTCCGGTCCGGTCTCCGCGACGGCGACCTCGAACCCTTCCTTGCGCAGGACGTACGACAACGCGTCGCTGTAGCTTTCTTCGTCTTCGACGACCAGCACTCGGGTCACGAAGCTGCCTCCTTAGCGGTGTGCTCTGACGGGGTAGGCGCCAGATCGATGGCCGGCTTCTCCTGGACGGAGCAGTCGGTCGGTTGCCCGGTCGCGGGATCGAGCCGCAGCGGGAGTCTCACGGTGAAGGTCGAACCCTGGCCCTCGACGCTCCAGACCCGCACGTCGCCGCCGTGGATCGAGGCGATGTGCTTGACGATGGACAGGCCGAGTCCGGTCCCGCCGGTCTCCCGGCTGCGGGCCCGGTCGACCCGGTAGAAGCGTTCGAAGATGCGTTCCAGGTCGCTGCTCGGGATGCCCACGCCCTGGTCGCTGACGGTGATCTCGACCAGGTCCCCGATCGGGTGCGCGGCGACCGCGACCCTGGTCCCGTCGGGGCTGTAGTTGACCGCGTTCTCGACCAGGTTGCCGATCGCGATCGCGAGCTGGTCCTCGCTGCCCATCACCTCGAGCGCGGGATCGGTCTTCACGACCAGGTTGATGTCGCGGTCCTCGGCGTCCACCCGGCAGCGGTCGACGGCCTGCTCGACCACGGCGCTGATGTCGACCGGGCCGGGATTCTCCAGCGGGTCGTCGCCCTGCAGCCGGGACAGCTCGATGATCTCCTTGACCAGCCGGCTCAGCCGGGACGCCTCGATCCGCATCCGGCCGGAGAACCGCTGCACGGCCTCAGGGTCGTCGGACGCCTCGGAGACCGCGTCGGCCAGCAGGATCAGCGCCCCGATCGGCGTCTTCAACTCATGGCTGACGTTGACGGTGAAGTCGCGGCGGATGGCGTCGATGCGGCGTTCCCTGGTCCGGTCCTCGACCAGCACCAGCACCAACTGGCTGCCGAGCGGCGCGACCCGGGCACTGACGTACTGCGTGGCGCCGAGCCGGCCCCGGACGATCTCGAGGTCGCGCTGGCGTATCTCGCCGTCACGGCGAACCGCCCGGACCATGTCCAGCAGGTCGTCGGCGACCAGCCGCTCGCCCCGGACGATGCCGAGCACATGGGCAGGCGCGCTGGCCTGGAGCACCTGGTCCTCCGGGCCCATCACGACCGCCGATGAACGCAGTACGGACAAGACGGTGGCGACGCCGGTCGGGACGATCGGGTCCGGGGACTCGGGGATCTTCTGCTGGGAACGCTCACTGAGCATCAAAGCGCCGAGTGAAAGCAGAGCCAGGGCCGCGCCGATGACGCCGCCCAGCACCGCAGCCAGCGTGGGGTCCACAGTGACGATGCTACGCGGGCAACCAGCAGGGAAAGACCGAATGAGCACCCGATGACCGGAACGCGTCCTAACTGTTCATCAGGCGTTCACCACTCGTCGCCGACCGGCAACCTCGACGGCATACGGTCCACCGTGGGGCGGTACTGGCTTGTGCCCCGCCTCGGCAGGACCGGACACCACAGATCGGAAGCAGACAACGATGCGCGACACCTATCACGAGCAGCTCGACGACATCCTCGCCGAGCTCGAACGGATGACCCGGACGGTGTCGACCGCCGTACGCCGCTCCACCACCGCCCTGCTCGCGGCCGACATCAGGCAGGCCGAGGAGGTCATTGCCGCCGACATCCAACTGGACGCGGCCGGTGAGGGTGTCGAGGAGAAGGTCTTCGAACTGATGGCCCGGCAGGCCCCGGTCGCCAACGAACTGCGGATGCTGGTCGCCGCGCTCCGGATGGTCGCCGACCTCGAGCGGATGGGCGATCTGGCCGCGCACGTGTCGAAGATCGCCCGGTTGCGCTACCCGGCGCCGGCGATCCCGGCCGAGCTGCACAGCGTGATCGAGGAGATGGGCGCGGTCGCGGGCCGGATGGTCGACTCCGCCGGTGACGTGATCAAGTCCCGCGACGTCGCGGCGGCCAACGCGCTGGAGGCCGTCGACGACGAGATGGACAAGCTGCGCAGCAACCAGTTCCGCCTCATGATGGACGACACCTGGCCGCACGGCGTCGAGGTCGCCGTCGACATCGCCCTCCTCGGCCGGTACTACGAGCGCATCGCCGATCACGCCGTCTCGATGGCGCGCCGCGTCGTCTACCTGGTCACCGGCGAACTCCCGGTCGCCGTCGGCGGCACCGCAGCCGGCTCAGGCGCCGGCGCCTCCGCCCCGTCCCCGAACGGCAACTGACTCTCACGAAGTAGCCCTCGGCAACCAATCGGTTGCCGAGGGCTACTTGTTGTGCGGGTACTACGCCGTACGCGGCTCCAGCACCCAGCTCAGGCCAAGGAACCTCAGTCCTATCTGACTAGGTGGAGGCGGTCCTGTGGTCCTAGCCGATGCCGACGATCAGCCTTCGGCGGCGGGCGACCACCGACCTAGGCGCGACGCAGGAGCGCCGTGCCTGGGTGGGTGGGAGGAGCGGCGTGGGGACTGGTGTTCTTACCGGCCCTGGTTCTTGACTGCTTCGATGGCGGCGGCTGCTGCGTCTGGGTCGAGGTATTCGCCGCCCTTGACGATGGGGCGGAAGTTCTCGTCCAGTTCGTAGTACAACGGCACGCCGGTCGGGATGTTGAGGCCGACGATGGTCTTCTCGTCGAGGTTGTCGAGGTGCTTGACGAGGGCGCGCAGGGAGTTGCCGTGGGCGGTGACGAGGACGGTCTTGCCGGCGCGGAGGTCGGGGACGATCGCGTCGTACCAGTAGGGCAGCATCCGCTCGACGACGTCAGCCAGGCATTCGGTTGCCGGGAGCAACTCGGGCGGGAGGCCGGCGTACCGGGGGTCGCCGGCCTGGTCGAACTCCGAGCCGCGCTCGATCGGCGGCGGCGGGGTGTCGTAGGAGCGGCGGAAGAGCATGAACTGCTCCTCGCCGAGCTCCTCGAGGGTCTGCTTCTTGTCCTTGCCCTGCAGGCCGCCGTAGTGCCGCTCGTTCAGCCGCCAGGACCGGCGAACGTCGATCCACTGGCGACCGGCGACCTCGAGGGCGATGTTCGCGGTACGGATCGCGCGGCGCAACACCGAGGTGTGCACGACGTCGGGCAGCAGGTCGCGATCGCGGAGCAGCTCACCGCCGCGCTGGGCTTCCTCGATGCCGCCGGCGTTCAGGTCGACGTCGACCCAGCCGGTGAACAGGTTCTTGGCGTTCCAGTCGCTGGTGCCGTGGCGGAGCAGGATCAGGCGATAGGTCATGGCCACAGCCTAGCGAGGCTCCAGCCAGCCCATGAAAGCGTCCAGATTCCGGGTCGACTCGCCCCGGGACAGCCGCCACTCGTACTCCTTGCGGATCGACGACGCGAACCCGAGCTCCAGGATGGTGTTGAACGACGAGTCGGCATATTCCAGTACTGCGCCGAGCAGGCGGTCCACCTCGACCGGCGTGATCGCGTGCAGCGGGACCCGCCCGTCCAGGTGGATGTCGCCGAGGTGGTCCACCGCGAAGGCGACGCCGTACATCTTCAGGTTCCGCTCCAGCAGCCAGCGATAGACGGCCTCGTGGTTCTCGTCCGGCCGCCGGGCGACGAAGGCGTGCACATGCACCGCCTGACTACCGACGGTGAGCATCACCGTGGTCTTCAACTTCCGCTCGCCCGGCAGGTCCACGGCGAACGCGCCCGGGGTCGTCTCGGTGAAGTCCAGGTCGTTCTCGGTCAGCACCTGGCGGATCACGTCCGCGGCCGACACCCTCATCCAGTCACCTCCGCGGCGAGCTCCGCCGCCATCGTCTCCTGGGCCGTCCGGTACGCCGCCAGGGTCTTCTCGGCGGTCAGTTCCCAGCCGAATCCCCGGGCATGCTTGACCGCCGCCTGGCTCATGCTCTCGCGGGTGGCCGGATCCGTCGCGATCCGCCGCAGCGCGTCGGCGAAGTCGGCCACGTCGTGCCCACGCACCAACAGCCCCGTGGTTCCATCGCTGACCGCCGTCGTCAGCCCACCCACGGCCGCCGCGACCACCGGCGTCCCGCAGGCCTGTGCTTCCAGGGCCACCAGGCCGAAGGATTCGGAGTACGACGGTACGCAGACCACCGAGGCCGCTCGGTACCACTCCGCGAGCCCGGCCCCCGCGATCGGCTTCACGAACCGGGTGACGTCGTCGACCTTCAGCGCGCGGGCGAGTTCGGCGTGCGCCTCGGGATGCTCCATCCCGTTGCCCGACGGTCCACCGATGATCGCCACGATCAGCCTGTCCCGGAGCGCCGGATCCTGCTCGAGCATCCGGGCAGCCGCCTTGATCAGGATGTCCGGCGCCTTCAGCGGCTGGATCCGCCCCACGAACGCGAGCAGCAGCGCATCCTCCGGTACGCCGACCGCCCGCCGCGCCGCCGCCTGATCACCTGGCTTGAAGATCTCCAGATCGACACCTGGGCTGACCACACCGACCTTGGCCGGCTGCGCGCCGTACAGGTCGATCAGCTCGCGGGCCTCGTCCTCGGTGTTCGCGAGCAACCGGTCCGCCGCCTCGACGACCTGCTCCTCACCGATCAGCCGGGCCGGCGGCTCGGGTACGTCGTCGTCGGCGAGGCTGGCGTTCTTCACCTTCGCCATCGTGTGCATGGTGTGCACCAGCGGCACGGCCCACCGGTCGCGAGCGAGCAGACCGACCTGGCCGGACAGCCAGTAGTGCGAGTGGATCACGTCGTAGTACCCGGGCTCGCGGATCGCTTCAGCGCGTAGTACGGCGCGGGCGAACGTGCACAGCTGGGCCGGGAGCTCGTTCTTGGACAGGCCTTCGTACGGCCCGGCGGCGACGTTGCGAACAGTCACCCCCGGCATCAGTTCGACCTTCGCCGGCAGCGCCGACGCGGTCGCCCGGGTGAACACGTCGACCTCGATCCCCAGATCCGCCAGGCGTTTCGACAACTCCACCACGTACACGTTCATCCCCCCGGCGTCCCCGATCCCGGGCTGGTCCAGCGGAGAGGTGTGCAGACTGATCATCGCGACCCGCCTCGGAGGGCGGTCGGCGGAGGGGAAGGTCACCTGGTCAGGGTAACTCCGGGGCACCTTCCGCAGTCCGGGTGTGGAGTGGCGGCTCGACGGTGGGGGCGGTCCAGCTGGCGAGCAGGCCGAGAGCCGACTCGGACTGGGTGCCGGGCTCGGCGGAGTAGGTGACGAGCAACTGGTCCGGATCGCCCGGCATGACGAGCGTCTCGTACTGCAAAGTCAGCTCGCCGACCATCGGATGAACCATCCGCTTCACGCCGAAGCTCTTGTCCCGTACGTCGTGCCGCGCCCACTGCGTGCGGAACTCCTCGCTGTGAATCGACAGCTCACCGATCAACTCGGCCAGCTCGGGATCGTCGGGGTTGCGGCCGGCGTACATGCGCAGGTAGTCGACCGTCTCCGCGGCGATCGCCTCCCACTGCGGATAGAATCCCGCAACGCGGTCTCCATTGATAACTCTGTCGCGGCAGGACTCGTCGAGGAAGACCAGTCTGGGCATGTTCCGTTCCTTCGCGGACAGTGCCCCGAAGTCGACGATCAGCGCGGCGGCCAACGGGTTCCAGGCCAGCACGTCCATCCGGCGACCGAGCAGGAACGCCGGTACGCCGTCGAGTGCGTTCAGCAACTGTTGCATCGCGGGCCGAACCCGCTGCGCCGTACGACGTTGCTTCGGGCGACGAACCGGTTTCGCCAACCGGGCCAGGTGATCCCGCTCGTCCTCGGTCAGGCCGAGCACCTCGGCGACGGCGTCCAGGATCTCCTGCGAGACGTTGTCCGTCCGGCCTTGTTCGAGACGGACGTAGTAGTCGGCGCTGACCCCGGCAGCCTGGGCGAGCTCCTCGCGCCGCAGCCCGGGTACGCGCCGGCGACCGTTGCCGAACACCTTCAGCCCGAGATCCTCAGGACGGATCCGGGCCCTTCTGGTCTTCAGGAATTCGGTCAGTTCCGCACGGCGATCCATGACGTCAAGTATCCCCGGCGGCTGTTCTGCAAGGGTGGTCCTGTCAGAACCAGGTTCGGCAAACCCCAGGGTGAAGAGAGAGCTGGGTAGCTCCTCGCCGCCGAACGAGGCTGAGGTCATCAACCTTCACTCGTAGGAGCAAGAGATGACCGTCCTTCAGCAGCAGACCAGCACACTTCCCCTGACCGGCCGGCACGCGGTCGTGACCGGCGCCGCCAGCGGTATCGGCGCCGCGATCGCCGAACGGCTCGCAGCCGACGGCGCCTCGGTCGCCCTGCTGTCGCGCCGGACCGACCGGCTCGACGACCTGGGTGCTCGGATCACAGCGGCCGGCGGTACGGCGTACAGCGTCGGCGTGGACGTCACTTCACAGGAGTCCGTCGACCGTGGCGTCGAGGTGATCGCCGAACGGCTCGGCCGCGTCGACCTGGTCGTGAACGCGGCCGGTGTGATGCTCGCGGCACCGATCCAGGAGGTCCGCGCCGACGACTGGTCCCGGATGATCGACACCAACCTGACCGGCGTACTGCGGCTGATCGGTGCCTTCACCCCCGATCTCATCGCCGCCGCGGCCGACGGCGGAACGGCCGACCTGGTGAACATCTCCTCGATCGGCTCCCACCTGGTCTTCCCCGGCTACAGCGTGTACGGCGCGACGAAGGCCGCGCTCACCCAGTTGTCGAACGCGATCCGCGCCGATCTGTCGCCGCTCGACGTCCGGGTCACCAACGTCGAGCCCGGCCTGACCGAATCCGAACTGGGCACCCACATGTCGGACGAGCAGCAGGCGATGCTGGCCGGCATGTTCGAGGCGATCGGCCCACTCACCTCCGCCGACATCGCCGACGTGGTCGCCTTCGCCGTCTCCCGCCGCCGCGAACTCAACCTCCGCCACCTCATCGCCCTACCAACCCGCCAGGCCTGATCCCCGGCATACGAGGCTTGGCGAGAGCTGCGCACAGCGCACCGCCTCACCGTCCGCCGAGAGCCGCGTGTGCCGGCGTACCCGCGAGAGCCGGGTGCGGCGTACCGGCGTACGGGGGTGAGACGGGTGGGCAGGGTCGGGCGGGGGTTTGTCAGACTCGGGGTATGACTTCTTCGCCGCGTCCAGTCGCTGTTGTCACCGGAGCCAGTAGTGGGATCGGGGCCGCGTCGGCCCGTCGTCTCGCCCGGGAAGGGTTCGAGGTGGTGTGCGCGGCCCGTCGGCTGGACCGGATCGAGGCGCTGGCCAAGGAGATCGACGGCCGCGCGATCCAGTGCGACGTCACCTCCGCAGCAGACGTCGCGGCGCTGGCCGAAGCTGTCGGCGATCGGGTCGACCTGCTGCTGAACAACGCAGGCGGCGCCTTCGGCTTCGAACCAGTCTCCGAGGCGGACCTCGACGCGTGGCGCCGGATGTTCGAGGTCAACGTGATCGGCGTCGCCGCCGTCACCAAGTCGTTGCTTCCGGCACTCATCGCCGCCGAGGGCCAGATCATCGTGATGGGCTCGACGGCCGGCCAGGTCGCCTACGAAGGCGGTGGCGGCTACGTCGCCGCGAAGCACGCCGCCAAGGCCGTCGTCGACACCCTCCGGCTCGAGCTGTACGACCAGCCGGTCCGCGTCTGCGAGATCGCCCCCGGCATGGTCAAGAGCGAAGGCTTCGCCCTGACCCGCTTCGAAGGCGACCAGGCCAAGGCCGACGCCGTGTACGCCGGCGTCGCCGAGCCCCTCACCTCGGACGACATCGCCGACATCGTCGCCTGGATCGCCACCCGCCCCGCCCACGTCAACATCGACCGCCTAACAGTCCGCCCCCGAGCCCAAGCCGCCCAACACAAAGTCCACCGCGTCCAGTAGCTCGGCTCAGCCGACCCAACGCCGCTCGACCGGATCCCATCGCGTTTCCGCCGGAGCTTCACGAAGCAGGCCGTCGCCGAAGGTCACAACGGCATGCATCAATTCCTCGAAGTGCTGAGGAAGATGATCGCCCTCCTGACCGAGGTTCCGCCGATAGGCCGCGTACGCCGGTGACCGCAGCGCGACGATGCCGGTCACCACCTCCGACAAGGGCACCATCGGCGTACCGCGGAAGAGAACCGTCGCCATCAACGCTGCCCGTACACAGGACTGGGTGAAGGCCCGCAGACCAGTCAGCACATAGAGGTCGGCGAAATCCCGCACTCTGGTGTTGGCCGGGCCCAGCGCGATCGCAGTCGCCAGCTTCTCGGCCAGCACCGTCTCCATCGGGTAGCCGAGTATTTTGATCGGCTCCACCCCCGGCCTCAGCGCCGGCAACTCCACCAATCGGGGACCGGGCGTCACCGGATCGCCAAAATTGACGTCGAGTCGGAGCTTCACCGCCGCGGTCGCGATCCGGGCATCCATCGTGACCCGCACCCCGGCGTAGAGAGCACCGTCACGAATGAGCCGCGTCGTCAGACTGTCGGTCAGGAACTCGACTCCGTCCTCCGGGTCGTCCGCGGCCGCGATTTCCGCCACCCGAGCAGCGACCACTTCCTGGTCGCTCCGGAAGTTGCGCGCCAGCGCATCGAGATCCACCGTCGGGCGGCGCCGCCCGAAAGCGGCAAGCAGCATCCCGCCTTTGAGGACGAAATCATCGACGTGTTTCGACCGGCTCAGTCTGGCGAGCCACCGCTCAACGACGTACAGCGTCAGCAACTCCTGGGTTCCGCGACGATCCCGGCGTGCTCTGTTCTGCAAATCGAGGTAAGCACGCCCGGCCGGCGTCGAGCGATTGGTGGGAGTCATCCGGCAGAAGCCACGTCGAGAGCTGCTCGCAACGGGCCGTAGACGCCCAATTTCTCCGCATAATCCAGCAGCACTGCGGGGCGCGCGGTCGGCAGTCGGAGGTATCGCTGCAATGCCGAGTAGGCCACTGCATCACCCCAGCGGTTCCGCAGCCGCATCAGATCCACGACAGTCCTGGCCGGTTCATACACCCGCACCCATTCGTCCGGGGCGGCTTCGAGCCGGGAAAGTCCCAGCTCGAAGGTGCCGGGATCGAAACGGAATGCTGACGTCGGCGGATAGTCGATCTGCGGTGCGCGCGAGCTTCTGGGCACCGCGATCTGCACCGAGGCCGGCAACTCGTCGGTCAGGTCCTGGGTCGCCGCGGCAGACAGACAGCAGACGATCCCGCCGGGCACCCGATGGGCAACGGCGAGGAGATCTGGAAAGGTCGCCGCCGGGGCATCGGTACGGCGAAAGACCCCTCGGGACAACTCGACGATCTGCCCGCTGTCACGCCACCTGTACAAGTCGCGCGGGTGCACTCCGAGGGCACGAGCCGACCTCGTGGCGAAGGTCCTCGGCAGACGGCTTTCCAGCTCCCTCATGGATAAAAGTGTTACATGGCATTGCAGTGCGTGCGACATATCTGTCCATCCCCCAGGCCGTGACCGTGCCGTTACATCTAACCCTGAGTAATCGCTCCATCGCAAATCCGCGAAGCCGATTCACTGGATCAGTGGGCGCGGAGGCGGTCGGGGGGTGGGGAGTGGATGGGGAGGGGTGTGGTGGGGGTGGGGAGGGCGTAGCCGGCGTACAGGCGGTGGCGGATGGCTTCCAGCGGGAAGGTGCTCGGGTAGATCGCCATTTTGACGGTGATGCCTTCGAGGGTTGCTCTGAGCAACATTTCTTCGACGGTCGGGTCGGGGGCGCCGCGGGCGGCGAAGATCGAGCGGATGGCGTCTTCGACCTGGGACAGGCGGGCCGACTTGGCGGCTTCCACCTCGGCGAAGACGGGGTGGGTGCCGGGCTGCATCATCAGGGAGATCGCGAGGCGCTGGATCGGCAGGGTCGAGGCGGCTGCCATCAGGGCCCCGTCGATGATGCCGGCGAGCCGTTCGTCCGCCGTACCTGGGAGTTCGATGATGCCGGCGATGCCGTCGAGCCAGCGGTCGAGCAGTTCGGCCGCCAGCCGGGTCTTGCCGGGGAAGTAGTAGGTGACCAGCCCGCGGGACACCCCGGCACGCTCCGTGACGTCGGAGATCGACGCGGCCTCGTAGCCCTTCTCGGCAAAGACCTCGAGCGCGGCCGCGAGGATGCGTTCGCGGGACTTCTCCCGCAGTTCGGCATTGGTACTGGCGGAGCGCGGCAAGCGGATCGCTGCCCTTTCTTCCAACCCGGGAGGAACGGATCGGGGCGTTCGGACCCGGGCCGGGCCGAGCAACCCCCCACGGACACTCGGCACGCCCGGGACCGCCCCCGGAGCCTGCGGCCGCGGATCGCGACACTCATAGACTGTACGGACAGCGAACGAATGTCACAACCGGTTTCGTGGACACCGTGTGTCACCGGTACCATGGACCGGCTGCGCCCTGCCTGTCGAGTGGCACGTAGATCCCCCGTAGCCACCGCCTGAACCCATCTGGCCGAACGCCTCGCAGGCCGACGCCGACGAATTATGCTTGGAGCGCTTCCGCATGCCCCTCCGTAATGATCTGCGCAACGTGGCCATCGTGGCCCACGTCGACCACGGGAAGACCACCCTGGTCGACGCGATGCTGTGGCAGTCCGGCGCGTTCGGAGCCCACCAGCACGTCGACGAACGGGCGATGGACTCCGGCGACCTGGAGCGTGAGAAGGGCATCACGATCCTCGCCAAGAACACCGCCGTGCGGCACAAGATGGCCAACGGCGAGCAGATGACGCTGAACATCATCGACACCCCCGGCCACGCCGACTTCGGTGGTGAGGTCGAGCGCGGCCTGTCGATGGTGGACGCGATCGTCCTGCTGGTCGACGCTTCCGAGGGCCCGCTGCCGCAGACGCGGTTCGTACTGCGTAAGGCGCTCGCCCGCAACATGCCGGTCATCCTGGTCGTGAACAAGGTGGACCGGCCGGACGCCCGCATCGCCGAGGTCGTCGACGAGACCTACGAGTTGTTCCTGGACCTGCTGGACCACGACGCCGACCAGAGCGCGCTCGACTTCCCGGTCGTGTATGCCTCGGCCCGGGCCGGCCGCGCCTCGCTGAACCAGCCGGCCGACGGCGGCCTGCCGGACTCCGAGGACCTCGAGCCGCTGTTCGAGACGATCCTGGCGAACGTGCCGGCTCCGTCGTACACGGAAGGCGCTCCGCTGCAGGCGCACGTCACCAACCTGGACGCCTCCCCGTTCCTCGGCCGGCTCGCGCTGGTCCGCGTGCACGAGGGCACCCTGAAGAAGGGCGCCCAGGTCGCCTGGTGCAAGCACGACGGCTCGATCCAGAAGGTCAAGATCACCGAACTGCTGATCACCGAGGCGCTCGAGCGGGTGCCCGGCGACTCGGCCGGGCCGGGTGACATCGTCGCGATCGCCGGCATCCCGGAGATCATGATCGGCGACACGCTGGCCGACGCCGACGACCCGAAGCCGCTGCCGCTGATCACCGTGGACGAGCCGGCCATCTCGATGACGATCGGCACCAACACCTCGCCGCTGGCCGGCCGGATCAAGGGCACCAAGGTCACCGCCCGGCTGGTCAAGGACCGCCTCGACCGCGAACTGGTCGGCAACGTGTCGCTGAAGGTGCTGCCGACCGAGCGTCCGGACACCTGGGAGGTGCAGGGCCGTGGCGAGCTGGCGCTGGCCATCCTGGTCGAGCAGATGCGCCGCGAGGGGTACGAGCTGACCGTCGGCAAGCCGCAGGTGGTCGCCAAGGAGATCAACGGCAAGCGGCACGAGCCGGTCGAGCGGCTGACGATCGACTGCCCGGAGGAGTACCTCGGCACCGTCACCCAGCTGCTCGCGGTCCGCAAGGGCCGGATGGAGCAGATGACCAACCACGGCACCGGCTGGGTCCGGATGGAGTTCCTGGTGCCGGCCCGCGGCCTGATCGGCTTCCGCACCGAGTTCCTCACCGACACCCGCGGTACGGGTATCGCGCACCACGTCTTCGAGGGTTACGAGCCCTGGTTCGGCGAGCTACGCACCCGCCCGTCGGGCTCGCTGGTCTCCGACCGCACCGGCGTCACCACGTCGTACGCGATGGTGAACCTGCAGGAGCGCGGCACGATGTTCTGCGAGCCGGGCACCGATGTCTACGAGGGCATGGTGGTCGGCGAGAACTCGCGCGCCGACGACATGGACGTGAACATCACCCGTGAGAAGAAGATGACCAACGTCCGGTCGAACGCCGACGAGTTCGAGAAGCTCGTCCCGGCCCGCAAGCTGTCGCTCGAGCAGTCGCTGGAGTTCTGCCGCGAGGACGAGTGTGTCGAGGTGACTCCGGATGCCGTTCGCATCCGTAAGGTCGCGCTGACCCAGATCGAGCGCGCGAAGCTCGGCCGCAAGAGCAAGGCCTGAGTTTTCTGTCTGTAGGGCCTGAGCAATCTGTCGGTGGGGCTCGATAGGCTGAGCCCAACGCGGTGGTCGCTGACCTGGTTGTGGGATCCGGCGGGGAGAAAGTTTCGGATCGTTATCAACCAGGCGGGCCGCCGCTGCGTCTGTCTAGTTGTAAGTCACTCAGTTGGGGGAAGGAAAAAGAGACATGAGCATTCTGCGTAAGCTCGGCGCCACCACGACGGCAGTCGCGATGTTGGGTGTAGGCGTTCTGACGGCCGCCACGGCGGACGCTGCCGCACCTGTCGCCCAGGCCGCACCGGTCCTGGCGGCAGCGCCGAAGGTTGCGCCCAAGGCTGTCGTCGCGCCGAAGGTCGCCACGAAGTCGACGGCGGCCAGCACACTGGTCCCGGGCAAGCTGCGGCTGGACAAGCGCTGCATGACCGGCCGGATCCTCTGCTCGAACAAGAAGACCCGCAAGCTCGTCTTCATGGTCAACGGCAAGCTCCAGGCCGTCGTCGACGCCCGCTACGGCGCGCCGCGGACGCCGACCCGGAACGGCAGCTTCAAGGTCTACCGCAAGTCGAAGAACCACGTGTCCTCGCTGTACAAGTCGCCGATGCCGTACGCGATGTTCTTCAGCGGCGGCGAAGCGATCCACTACTCGGCCGACTTCCGCGCCCGCGGCTACAACGGCGCGTCGCACGGCTGCCTGAACGTCCGCGACAAGGCCAAGCTCGCTTGGATCTTCGCGCGCGTCCCGGTCGGCACCAAGGTGCTCATCTACAGCGCCTGATCGGTACTACGTTTTGCGCGGCGGCCCGGATTCCGGGTCGCCGCGTTCTTCGTTCTCCAGCGCCTTCGCGAACGCCTTGTAGAGCCCGGGATTGATGAGGCAGAAGGTCGCCTGGGTCACCTCGGTCGGCGTACGAAGCAATGTCCGTACTGCGATGTCGGCTGCTTCCTGCGCAGGCCAGCCGTAGATCCCTGCCGACACGGCCGGCAGCGTCATCCGGCGTACGGACAACTCGTCGGCGATCCGCAGCGCGTTGCGGTAGGCGGACTCCAGCAAGGCCGGATCGCGTTGCCCTGCGACGTAGTTGGGCCCGACGACATGGATCACGTACTGCGCGGGGAGGTTGCCCGCTGTGGTCCAGCCGGCCTGGCCCGTCGGCACCCCGTTCGGGTACCGCTCGATGCACTCGGCCAGGATCGAGGGCCCACCGGCTCGGTGGATGGCGCCGTCCACGCCGCCCCCGCCGCGAAGGGCATGGTGGGCCGCGTTGACGATCGCGTCGGTGGCGACCGTGGTGATGTCATCAGTACTGAGCACGATCTCCATCGGGCTCCTCCTTGTGTGACAGGTCACGAACTGCTCACGAGAGGTGACCCGGTTGTGTTCTGCAACCTACGCTGGGCGCGCACCGGGGTGACACTCCGGTACCGGCGCCCGCCCGGCGCCAACCAAGCGGTCCGTGAGGACGTCCCAGCTTATGCGGGGGCAGATCGACCACGAGGGGTCCCGATGCGTTTCTTCCGTAAGGCGCCGGCCTTCCGCCACGTACTGGCCGCAGCCGTCGTCACGGCCGCGATCGCCGCCGTGGCCGGTGCCGGAACGACGGCGACCGCGGCACCCTCGTCGACCGGCTCGACGGGCTCGACCGCTTCGACGGCTTCGACCGCTTCGACGGCCTCGACGGCTGAGCTGAAGACGGTGCCGTTCGAGGTGTCCGGTGAGCTGCCGATCTACCCCAAGGCGCTGTGGCGCAACGGTTCCAGCGGAGCCGACGTACGCAAGGTGGAAGCGCGCCTCGTCCAGCTCAAGCTGCTCACCAAGCAGTACCAGGACGATTCGTTCGGGACGATGACGCGGGCCGCGGTGAAGAAGTTCCAGACCGCGCACGGGATCCCACCGCTCGGCTATGTCGACCAGAACACCTGGACGAAGCTGACCGCCGCAACGCACGAGCCGACCCAGACCGAACTCTTCCCGCCCGCCCCTGTCGTCGACGGCAAGAAACTCGACCAGCGGTGCGCGACCGGCGTCGCTCTCTGCATCGACAAGACCAGCCGCAAACTACGCTACGTCGTCGACGGCGTCGTCAAGATGACGATGGACGTCCGCTTCGGCGCCCAGAAGACCGCAACCCGCGAAGGCGGCTTCACGGTCGGCTGGAAGAGCATCGACCACGTCTCCAAGCTGTACGACTCGAAGATGCCGTACGCGATGTTCTTCAGCGGCGGCCAAGCCGTCCACTACTCCTCCGACTTCGCCGCCCGAGGCTACGCCGGCGCCTCCCACGGCTGTGTCAACGTCCGAGACCTCACCAAAATCAAGTCCCTCTTCGCCCAGGTCCACGTAGGCGACAAGGTCATCGTCTACCGCTCGTAGATTCAGCTCGTACTACGGGGAAAATCCCCCGCATCGCGCCTCCTCCGTCGGCCGCTCGACCCACCCACCCCAGCACGCCGCTCCTCCGTCGCGGCTAATCGCCAAGGCGGGCCAAGTCGCCTGGCGCGATCGCCGGAACCAAGGTCGTACAACAAACGCCCGCAGCGCGCCTCCGCGTCGACCACCCACCCCACGACGCCGCTCGTCCGTCGCCGCTAGGTCGTCGGCAGCGCAGTCTGCATGCGACCGCAAGGATCACTCAGCGGTTGCGAACCAGGAGCTCCAAAGATTGGTCGCCGGACCGGTGCGTTGCGGTTGTACCGGGCCGGCGGGGCGAACCTCGGTCTGGCCTCCGTCCCAGGAGACGATGAACGCACCGCTCGCGGGCGGGCCGTCCCAGCCCGCCCAGCCGACTGGCGCAATCGCCCTTTCGCCCGGACTCAGTACGACGTACCCGGGTAAGCGAGCCTCCAGCGACACCGCCCCTATGGCGTCCAGCGGTTCCCCGTCGGCGCCGAGCGGCATGAGTCCCGGCTTGCCAGTCAGCCTGACGGGATGTTCACAGATGTTGACCGCTTCGAGCGTGCCTTCCAGTCCACCAGACGTGTCCTGCCACGCCAGCTTGAACTCGACCTCACCGGCCCGCGCCTCTGCTATCTCGATCTCGTTCATAGCTCCAGCATCCCCCCGGCACCCACCTCAGCCCGGCGACCTCTCCGGCAGCGAGCGGGCAGATGAACTACAGCGGGCGGGGGCCTCGGCGGCGGCGGATGCCCCAGCCGCCTCGGCCTCGGCCGGCGGCGGCGCGGAGGGCGGGGCGGGCGTCGACGAGGTAGACGCCGGCGGCGACGATTCCGATCAGGCCGAAGAAGCTGAGCCAGCTCTGGAAGATCTGGCTGAGGGTGAAGGTGGCCAGGATCAGGACCCAGCCGGGCTTGGTGAGCTTGTCCGCCGCGACGAAGACCGCGCGCGGGCGGAAGGCGGCGTCGAGCAACGCGACCAGCTTGAGGCCGAGCAGCACCCACCAGATGACGTCGATCGGATTCGCGAACCCCGGGAACAGGGTAGGGAACGTGGCGAGTGCGAGCATGCGTACGAGCCTAACGCAGCGATGGGTGGCCCACCTCTGCTCAGCGGCAGAAAGTGGACCACCCATGCTGGTGGTGTCACGGCCTGGCGGTCGCGGAACTACGCTCAGTCGCCGACCTTGGACGCCGCGGCCGAGGCGGCCTTGGTGGCGCTCTTCGCGGTCTTGCGGGCGCTGGTCGTGGTCGCCTTGACGTTGCGCTCGGCGGTCTGGGCCGTCTTGCGCGCGGTGGTGCGGGTGGCCTTGGCCTTGCTCACCGTGGTCTTGGCCTGCGCGACCAGGTCCTCGGTGGCCTTCTGGTGGCGGATCCGGCCGACGATCTCCTGACCGCGGGCGGCCAGTTCCTCGTAGGTCTCCTCGGCCTGGCCGAGGACGGTGGTGAGACCGGCCTGGGCGACGGCGGGCAGGCCGGCGAGCTTGGCCGGTACGGTCTTGGCGTCGGCAGCGAGCGCCTCGAAGCGCTTGGCCAGCTCGGCCTGCCGCTTGGCGAGTTCGGCCTGGAGCTCGGCCTGACGCTTGGTCAGCTCGGTCTGCAGGGTGGTCTGCACGGTCTTCTGGTCCAGCTTGGCGAAGCGGCTGGACACGTCGCCGCTGACCGCGCGGAACTTCTCGACGGCCAGGTCGCCGGCGCCGGCGATGACGTAAAGGGGCGTGACGGAGGTACGGGTTGCCATCAGGCATCTCCTCGGAGCATTGGTTTCAGCGGGGTCTGTACTGCGGTGGTTCGGGCGCGGCCGGTCCGTGAGGGGCCGGCTAGCCGGTAGTGCGTTTTCTTGCAGGGGTCTTCTTGGCGGCCGGCTTCTTCGCCGCGGCTGCCTTCTGGGCGGCCGCGGTCTGCGCCGGCTTCTTCGCCGGGGCGGCCTTCCGGGCGGTCGGCTTCGTTGCCTGGGCGACCTGCTCGGCGGCGGCGTCGGTCGCCGCTGCCTGGGCCGGGGTCGCGACCGCGGTGTCGGGTGTGTTCTCACGGACGAAGGAGCCGTACACGTCTAGCAGGACGCGCTTCTGCCGCTCGTTCAGCGCGGGATCGAGCAGTACGGCGTCAACCACGCCGGTCGCCCGGCGAGCGCCGTCGGAACCGTCGTCCGGATCGAGGATGCCGGCCCGCACGTACAGGGTCTCTGCGGAGATCCGCAACGCCTTCGCGAGCTGCTGCAGCACATCGGCCGACGGTTTCCGCAGGCCGCGCTCGATCTGGCTGAGGTACGGGTTCGACACACCGGCGAGATCGGACAACTGCCGCAGCGAAAGCTGCGCGTGCCGGCGCTGCTCGGCGAGGTACTCCCCCACCGAACCCATCCCACCGGCAACACGATCACCCAATCTGGCCATATCCCCAGTGTGCTAGCACCCGCTTGCAATTGCAAGCACTCCCCACCGTGAGCCCAATCACCCTGCACTACACGCGACTGCCGCGAGCCAGTCAGCGGTCTCTCGTGGAGAGCGAAGGCGAACTACCGTCACGTGCGCCCACTGGGGATCAGTTGTTCGTGCTGTCAGCTCCTGCTGCCTGACAGCCGTCAGTCGCCACGCCTTGCGGATCGGATGATCGGTACGCAGCCACCAGAGTGGCGATTCGCGGTGCCCGTGCCAAAGTCGTTGCCTGGTAAGGATTCTTCGCAAGGAGCGCCGAATGGCTCTGGCCAGCACCACTCGCCGTGGATAGTCGAGCCACACCAGTGTGTCGGCGCACTCCCACAGCCTCGCCCGCACCCGGGGCGGCGCCGCGGAATCCACAGGCGGCCCCTGGGAGTCGAGCAGCCAAGAGCCGGAACCGAGGAGGTGTTCGATGTCTTCTTCAAACGTCGGGGACATGCGTAAGTCGGGCCCGTAGTACATGGTGTCGAGCTCGTACACCGGCAGCCCTAGGACAGGTCCGAGGGCTCGCGCGAGTGTGGTCTTGCCGGATCCGCCGAGGCCCGCGATGAGAACCCTCTGACCGGGTCGGGCCGAGTCGCGATACGTCATAGGCCCACTCTTTTGCCGCGCCGGCGCGGTGTCCAAGCCAGATGTCGAATGAGCCGACACGCTCCGCTTATGGACGCACCGGTACGGCGGTCGGCAGCATCCCGGACTAGTTGAAGAGGGTCGGGCTCGGGTGGACCGAGCCGACCTCGACGCCGCCGCCGTACAGGGGATAGCGGGTCTGGGCGTCGATGACCTCGTTGGTGATGTCGAGGTGTTGGAGTACGGCGGCCATGACAACCGCGCGGGCTCGGGGCTGGCCGTCTTCTACCTTGACGGCGAGGCCGCGGCCGTCGGCGAGACCCACGGCGTACACGCTTTCGGCGCCTGCCTTGCAGAGGAGGCCCGGGACCGATTTCATCAGGGCGGCTTCGTCGCGCCTACTCCCGCTCGCGTACTCGGGGTAGCCGCGGAAGGCGTTCGCGATGCGACCCTCGAAGGTCTCCGGCGCCGCACTGGCGAAGAGGCCGAAGGAGCGCGCCAGGCCGGCCAGGCTGATGGCCAGCAAGGGTGCGCCACAGCCGTCGACCGCGACGTACGAGACCTTCTCGCCGGCCGAGTCCTCGATCGCGGTGCGGATCGCCTGCTGGACCGGGTGTTCGGGCGAGCGGTAGTCGTCGCGACCCCAGACGCCGTCCGGGCTCTTGGCACGCGCGTCGTCGTGGATCGGCCAGCCGTTCACCGCGCAGGTGGCGATCATCGCGGCGTGCTTGCCGGAGCAGTTCATCGTGATCGGCTCGATGGCGTGACCGGTGCGGACCCACTCGTCGCGTGCCTGCTCGTCGATCGGGTACGCCGGCGGCGTACGCAGCGCGGTCTCGTCCAGGCCGGCGCCCGCCAGGATTCGCCGTACGCCGTCCAGGTGGAACTCCTCGCCCGAGTGCGACGCCCCGGCGAGCGCGAGGAGTTCGCCGTCGAGGTCGAGCCCGCTGCGAAGCATGCCGAGTGCCTGCATCGGCTTGTTCGACGAGCGCGGGAACATCGGCCGGTCGACGACGCCGACGGACCACTCCACGGATCCGTCCGGGGCGGTCACCACGACGGAGCCACGGTGATGGCCCTCCACGAAACCGCTGCGGACGACGTCGGCGAGGATCACAGGTTCGGTCACGGCTGCACTGTACGGCTCAGACGACAGGTGCAAAAACCCAGGTTGACCATGATCCGTCTCACAGGGTTTCAGAGCCGGGCGCGGACGTGCAGACCGACCTCGGGATCGACCAGGATTTCCTGCGTCGCCGTGACGGTCGGCTGATCGTCGGCGACAACCTCCAGAACCGCCTCGGGGTCCACCGAGCGCTTGATCAACGCGAGCGCGATCGGCCCGTACTCGTGATGCCGCGCAGCCGACCCGACGAACCCGACCTGCTTGTCCCCAACCCGTACTGCGTACCCATGGCCCGGCAGGTGATCGACCGACCCGTCGAGATGCAACCGCACCAGCCGACGCGGCGGCCGCCCGAGATTGTGCACCCGCGCGACCGTCTCCTGCCCGCGATAGCAGCCCTTCTCGAGATGTACGCCGACGCCGAGCCAGCCCACCTCGTTCGGAATCGCGCGCTCGTCCGTGTCCAGCCCGAGCCGCGGCGCACCCGCCTCGATCCGAAGCGCCTCGTACGCCCACACCCCCGCAGGCTGCCCGGCCGACGCGACGTACGACGCCAACTCACCCCGCGGCACGAAAACCTCATGCCCACCAAGCGAATCCGCACCGGACCGGACCACGTAGCCCGACTCACCCGAAGGCGCTCCCGGCCGCCAGACGATCGCGTAGTCGTCGGTCACGTCCTTGATCTCGACGCGCGACATGAACACCATCTTCTGCAGCCACTCGACGAGCGCCGCCGCGGCACCCGGCTCGGTGTGCAGCCAGAACGTCTCGCCGTCGTCGAAGCCGTACATAGCGTGCTCGATGTGCCCGGTCGGCGACAGCAGCAGCGCGGTCGTCGAAGTACCGGGTCGCATGCCCTCGAAATACTGGGTCGTCAGCGCGTGCAGCCAGGTGAGCCGGTCCGGGCCGGTGATCGTGACCACGTCGCGATGGGACAGATCGACATACCCCTGACCGGCCGCCAGCGCCCGTTGCTCGCGGAGATCCGACCCGTAGTGAGCCGCCACCCCGGCGTCGAGCCCGTCGGCCTCGACCGCGCCGGGCAGGTCCAGCAAAGGGCTGCGTGCTCTCAAGGGCTTCGTTGACATATCACCAGAGTACGTCTCCCGGCGTACGCCGAACGCCTCCCGTCGTGGGATGTGGACAACCCCGATCACGGCGACGCTGGAAGCACAAACCCGGTGAGAGGAGACAACGATGACAGGCAAGCGATTCCGGTTCGGTGTGGTCGCCAGTCCGGACCGAGGCGCCGAGGCCTGGCAGTCGACCGTACGACGGGCCGCCGACCTCGGGTACAGCACGATCCTGATGCCCGACGGGCTGCAACTGCTGTCGCCGTTCCCCTCGCTGGCGATCGCGGCGGCGAGTGCCGACATCCGGGTGGGGACCTTCGTCGCGGCGGCTCCGCTGCGGCCGCCGCGAGCAGCGGCGTGGGACGCGCACACGCTGACGGTCCTGACCGATGGACGGTTCGACTTCGGGATCGGTACCGGGCGTCCGACCGCGGCGGAGTTCGCGGCCGAGCTCGGGTTGCCGTTCGGGACCGCGCAGGAGCGGCGTGCGCAGGTGCTCGAAACGCTGGATCACCTGATCAAGCTGGACGGCGAGCGGCGTACGCCGATCATGCTGGCCGCGGGTGGGCCCAAATCGCTGGCGATGGCGGCGGAGCGGGCCGACATCGTCTCGCTCGCCAAGCCGGCGATGACGCCGCGCTCGGAGGTCGCCGCGCTGGCGCGAGACCTTCGGGAGCTGGCAGGTTCGCGAGCCGACGACATCGAACTGGCGATAAATCTGTTCGCGGTCGGCGACGGCGACCTGCCGCCCTGGACGAAGCAGGCCGCTGGGGTGGACGCCGAGACGCTGGCCAAGAGCGATTCGCTGATGCTGCTGCCTGGCACGCCGCAGCAGATGGCCGACGAGCTCCAGCGCCGCCGCGACGACTTCGGCGCCTCCTACATCAGCGTCAACGCGACCTACCTGGAAGAACTGGCCCCGGTCGTCGAACTCCTCGCCGGCCGCTGACAACCACCCGGCCCGGGCCTACCGCCAGTCACCGGCGCAGGCCCGGGCTCAACGGCTCTGCGCGACCGGGCTCAGCGGCTCTGGCCGAGGCCTTGGTCGCGGGCGAGCAACGCGGCTTCCGTCCGGCCCGCGACGTGCAACTTCGTGAAGATCGAGGACGTCAGGTTGTTCACGGTCTTCAGCGACAGCCCCAGGTGTCCGGCGATCACCGAGTTCGAGCAACCGGTCGCCAGCAGGTCGAGCACCTCCCGCTCGCGCGGGGTCAGCTGTGGGAACGGGTCACGCGGCGCGGTCAGCTGCCCGAGCAGCCGGCGCGCCACCGCCGGGCCGAAGATCGCCTCGCCGGCGGCGACAGCGGTCACGGCACGGAGGATCTCGTCCTTCGTGGCGCCCTTCAGCAGATATCCCTTGGCCCCGGCATGGACCGCGCGGCTGAGCGTCCGGTCGTCGTCGGTCATGGTGAGCACGAGGACCGCGACCTCCGGCGCGACCCGGCCGATCTCCGCGGTCGCCGCGAAGCCGTCGACGTCGGGCATGGCCAGGTCCATGATCACCACGTCGGGGCGCTCGGTGACCGCGGCCCTGATCGCCTCCCGCCCGGTCGCCGCCTCACCGACCAGCGCGACGTCCGGCAGTTCGTCGAACAGCGCCCGCAATCCGTCCCGGACGACGGGATGGTCATCGGCGACGAGAACTCTGATCATGAGGCTCCCCGGTACGGCAGTACTGCGGCCACCCGACCGCCCTGGGCCGTCGGACCTGCCTCACACGCGCCACCGAGTTCGGTGGCACGGGCGCGGATCGACTCCAGACCGACGCCCGTCGGCCAAGCACGCACGGACTCGCCGTCATCGGTGATGGTGAGCTTCAGCGCGCCCGCGTCAGCAGTCAGCGACACCACGGCCTGTCGTGCGGTCGAGTGCCGGACGATGTTCGTCAGCGCCTCGCTCGCGATCCGGTAGGCGGCCACCTCGACAGCGGTCGGCAGCTCCGGCAGGGCCTGCGGCGCATCGACAGTGAGGGCGACATCGCCGAGACCATGCTCCTGCTGCCGCAGGGCCGCGACCAGTCCGAGCTGATCCAGAACCGGAGGCCGCAGCGCATACACGATGCGTCGTACGTCGGTAATTGCCTCGCGCAACTGCATCCCGAGCTGCGTCGCGAGTTGCCCGGCCCGCTCGGGATTCGTGCGGGCGGCCAGGGCGGCACCGTCCGCGGTGAACGCGGCTCCGGTCAGCACGGGGCCCAGGCTGTCGTGCAGATCGCGGTGCAGTCGGGCCCGCTCATCGATAGTTGCCGTAAGCAACCGATCGCGCGATTCCCGGAGCTGGTCGCGGAGGGCGGTCGAGTGCAATGCAACGGCCAATGGTGTAGCCAGCAGGTCGAGCACGGCCTGGTCCGCCTTCGACAGGTGCCGCTCCCCCCGGCGGGCGCCGATGACGAGACATCCGACGACATCAGCCTTGTGTCGCAACGGAAAGACCGCTACCTCGACCGGCCGGTTCCCGCTGGTGGCCACGCTCTCCTCGCCGCGTTCGATCGCGGCGTACGGAAGCCGGAGCGCCTCTCGCAGCGATTCCAGGACACCAGTGAGATCGTCGCCGGCGAGTTGACGGCCAACGACGGAGACCGCTTGGACCGGGTCGCGGCGAACGCCGTACAAGGCTTGATCGACCAGCCGCTGGAGCCGCAGGCGGACCGGGTTGAACACGAGCGCGACCACCAAAGTGGCCAATACCGGCGCACCGGCCGAGTTGAGGACCTGGTTGAGCACAGCGACCAACGCCAGATAGCTGCCAACCACGCCGGCCGTCAGTACGCCGTACAGGAGGAGTCGTGAGAGCACGAGCCGTACGTCGAACAGCCCGTGCCGGAGCACCGCGACCGTCATCGCCGCCGGGATCAGCGGGAAGCTCAGCAGCAGGAAGATCTCCCCTCCTGTCGGCAGGGAGAACCACGACGGGACGTTGACGATGATCACCAGCAGGACGGCGACGACGAGCCAGAGCAACTGTTGCCGCACCACTTCATCGGCCTTGACGAACCGCACGATCAGACCGGCGACGGTCAGCAGTACGACGAGCGGCGCGAGAACCCCCGCGACCTGCTCGCCAGTCTTCCACCACGGCGAGACCAGGTACGACGAGGCGCCGTACTCCGGGGTCGGCCCGGTCGAGAAGCCACCGATGACCGACATGATCACCGTCAACCAGATCAGCCCGCGCCACCGGGGACTGACCGGCCTGCCGGTCGGGAACAGCTGCAAGGCGAGGGGCAGGCAGCAGAAGACACCCCAGGCCCAGCTGAAACTCATGATCGTGACAACCAGCCGCAGCGCCGGCTGAGGCCAGCCGGCTTCGTTGCCCGCGGCGATCAGCGGCACCATCGCGGCCGTGAGCAGCGGCGCGATTCCGAGACCGAGCAGCAGCCAGCCGATCGGGCTCGAGGGTCGGTAGCGAGCGATCAGGTAGCCGCCCGGAGTGGCGGACAGTCCGATGGCGACGTTGGTGACCAGATAGCTCGATACCGCCGTACTCGCGTCGAGACCGACCACCAGCGCCCCGCCGACCGCGACAGTGGCGAGCAGAAGAGCGATGGCCGCGACGGCTGCCGCGAGGTTTCCCCTCCGCATACGGCCATGATCACCCCGTTCGCCCCACTCCGACAGGGAGTCGACTCCCGGCCCGGCCGGGCAACCACCCGGCACGCCTGGGAGGTGTTGCACTGCCGGCCGTCGTGCCGTCCTTCCACGATCGGAAGACTTCAACATTTCCGGAGGGGACGATGACCACTCTCAAACCAACCGCGGCCGCCGCACCGGCGGTCCGGGTCCACGACGTACGACGGTTCCGCCGGCGCGTCGCCGCGCTCGTCCTGGTGGTGCCCGCGACCAGTGTCGGCATCGGGCGGCTGTTCCAGACCAACGACGACAACACGCGCCGAGCGCTGGACCAGATCGCAACGAACCCGGAGCGCCAGTTCGTCTTCGCTCTGCTGGGCTACATCGGCATCGTGACCGTCGTACCGGCGTTCCTCGCGGCCGCTCGGCTCTCCCGGCGTCGTCGGCCGGTGCTGACCACGATCGCGCTGGGCGTGAACCTGATCGCGTACCTCGGTGCATGGGCGATGGGTGCGGTCGACAACTTGTTCCTGATCGGCGCTCAACTGCCGGCCGACCAGCGCGACACCGCGGCGGCGGTGATCGACAAGATGTGGTCATCCGGGCTGGCCGGCGTGAGCACGGGCCTGTTCGTACTGGGTCACGTGCTCGGGGCGATCCTGATGGCGTTCGCGTTGCGCGGCAGTATTCCGACGTTCGGGTGGGTCGCGATGCTGCTCACCACTCCCGCGCATGTGGTCGCGTTCGTCGTACTGCAGCAGCCGGTCGTGGACATGGCCGCTTGGCTCCTGATGACCATCAGCTTCGCCTACTGCGCAGTCGCCACTCTGCGCACTCCGGACGACGCTTGGGACGTCCCGCCCATCAGATGATCCGGCAGCACGCAGCACAGAAGACGTCCGTACTGCGTCCGCCAGGTGGTGCGTAGTACAGGTGGGCAGCGCGCTGCCCGTCGGCTCTCGGCGGAAGGAGAGAGCCGGCGGGCAGCGCTGAGGGGTGGGACAGATGGTCTAGTGGTCGCCGGGACGTCCGTCCACCGCAGCGGATGCGGTCACGGGGACCCCGGCGGTTTCCTGGACGTCACCGCCGTGGGTGTCACCGGCGGCGAAGGCCTCCTCGTCGAAGGGGTCCTCGCCGGCGAACACCTGGCGCGCCTGCTCCTTGTCGAAGGCTCCGACCCAGTGGCCGACCAGGATCGTCGCGACCGCGTTGCCGGCGAAGTTCGTCAGCGCGCGAGCCTCAGACATGAACCTGTCGATGCCGACGATCAGACCGACGCCGTCGAGCAGTTCCGGCCGGTGCGACTGCAGACCGCCGGCCAGCGTCGCCAGGCCCGCGCCGGTGACACCGGCCGCGCCCTTCGAGGCCACGATCATGAACACCAGCAGGGAAATCTGCTGCCCGATCGAGAACGGCTGGTCCATCGCCTCGGCGATGAACAGCGACGCCATCGTCAGGTAGATCGCGGTCCCGTCCAGGTTGAAGGAGTAGCCGGTCGGGACCGTGATGCCGACGACCTCCTTGCTGACCCCGACGTGTTCCATCTTCCCGATCAGTCGCGGCAGCGCCGTCTCCGACGACGAGGTCGACACGATCAGCAGGAACTCGCGGCCGAGGTACCTCAGCAACTGGAAGATCGAGACCCCGGTGACGACGCGCAGGATGGTGCCGAGGATGACGACCACGAAGAGCAGACACGTTATGTAGAAGGCGATCATGATCATCGCCAGGCTGCGCAGCGCCTGCCCGCCGGCCGCGCCGACGACCGTCGCGATGGCCCCGAAGGCGCCGACCGGAGCGGCCCACATGATCATCGACAGCACCTTGAACAGCAGCCGCTGGAGGTGCCCGATGCCGGTCAGGATCGGCGTACCGACGTTGCCCATCGTCTGCAGCGCGAAGCCGACCAGCAGCGCGACGAACACGGCCTGCAGGACCTGGCCTTCTGTCAGCGAGGACAGGATGGTCTTCGGGATGATGCCGAGTAGGAAGTCGGTGGTGCCCTCGTGGGCGCCCTTGGCCTGCTGCTGGCCGGTCTTGCGGAGCGCGTCGGTGAGGTTCAGGCCGGCCCCGGGCTTGACCAGGTTGCCGACGACCAGGCCGATGGCGAGCGCGACCGTCGACATCACCAGGAAGTAGCCGAGCGCGAGACCGCCGACCTTGCCGACGCTGGCCGCCTTGCGGACCGAGCCGATGCCGAGCACCAGCGTGCAGAAGATGATCGGGCTGATCATCATCTTGATCAGGTTCACGAACCCGGTGCCGAGCGGTTTCAGCTCGACCGCGAAGTCCGGGAACAACAGGCCGACGCCGATCCCCAGGGCGACGGCGACGATGACGGCGATGTAGAGGAAGTGGGTCCGGTCGTTACGGACCGGTGTCGGTCGGGTGGGGGTCGGGCTCGACATGGCGACTCCTGATCTTGCGTAGAACGAAGCGGGCGGACGGCCGGTCCTCAGTAACTGTGACGTGACGCACAGGCGAACTGCGCATTTCGTTCATATCGTTCGCAGCTCCCGGCCGCATCCCCGCCGCGCGGTGCGCCCCCGCAGGCGCACCCGTCCGTCGCCGAACTGTGACGCGACCAGTTCGAGCAGCCCTCCTCGCCTTCCTTCCCTTCCCTTCCCACCCACCCTCCGCCGAACCGTGATGCGACCAGTTCGAGCAGCCCTCCTCGCCTTCCTTCCCTTCGCACCCACACAGCGGTCACCGAACTGTGATGCGACCAGTTGGAGCACTGGAATGCACAATGTCGGGGTGAACCGCCGTCCGTCCGAACTGCGTCGCCAGGTGCTCTGGTTGCAGTCCGCCACGGTCGCGGTCCTGATCGTGATGGTCTGGATCACCCTGGTCAGCCGGGCCCGCTCCCAGGCCGACCGCGACGCCGCCGCGAATGGCACGACCCCACCCGGCTGGTGGGACCTGATCCAGCTCGAGCTGCGTTCGATGCTCGGTATCGCCTGCCTGATGCTCGGCGTCGCGATCGCCGGCAACGCGCTCGTCACCTGGCGGGTCCGCCGCGCCACCCGCGGCATGGGCACCCAGTCCCTGGCCTGGATGCTCGACTTCTACGAAGGCGTACTCCGAGCGGCTCGCGAAGGCCTGCTCCTGCTCGACGCCGAGCACCGCGTCCAGCTCGTCAACGAGGAGGCCCGCCGCCTGCTCGGCCTGCGCGACGTGCCGACCGGCAGCACGATCGAGGAGCTGCACCTACCGGTCGCCTTGGCAGAGCTCCTGACCGCCGGCCGGACGGCGTACGACGAATTGCACCTCGGCGCGAACGGGGTCGTCGTGGTCAACCAGCAGCCGGCGCGGTCCGGCCGGATCGTCACGCTGCGAGACCACACCCAGTTGCAGGCGCTGCTCGGCGAACTGGACGCCGTACGCAGCCTCGCCGAATCCCTGCAGGCCCAGAACCACGAGGCCTCGAACCGTCTGCACACCGTTGTCAGCCTGATCGAGATCGGCCGCCCCGAGCGAGCGCGTGAGTTCGCGGTCTCGGAGTTGCAGCTCGCCCAGGCGATGACCGACCGCGTCGTCGGCACCGTCGGGGACCCCGTGCTCGCGTCGCTCCTGCTCGCCAAACTCGCCCAGGCGCAGGAACGCGGCGTACTGCTCACCCTCGAGCTCGGCACCGAGGCGCTCAACACCCGCCTCCCCGCCCAGGACGTGGTCACCGTCGTCGGCAATCTCCTCGACAACGCGATCGAGGCGGCCCGTGGTGGACCGGCCCCGCGACACGTCGAATTGAAGGCCGGTACGACGCCGGACGCGATCGATCTCGCCGTGACCAACACCGGCGCGGAACTGGGCGCGACCGAACTGGCCCGCATGTTCGAGCGCGGCTGGACCACGAAGGCGGAGCCGGGCCACGGACTCGGGCTGGTCCTGGTTCGCAGTACGGTCGAACGCTGGCAGGGAACGTTGATGGTGGACCCTGATTCCGAGCTCGACGAAGTACCGGCCCTCACCGTCCGGGTCCGGCTGCCGCGAGCGGTGAGCGCCAGTGCCTGACGTACTCCGCGTCCTCGTCGTCGAGGACGACCCGGTCGCCGCCGAGGCCCATCGCACTTACGTGGACCGCCTCCCCGGCTTCAGCTGCCTGGGAATCGCCGGTACTGCGGCCCGCGCGCTCCAGGTCCTCAGCCAGCAGCAGGTCGATCTGGTCCTCCTCGACATGAACCTGCCGGACGGCCACGGGCTGGACGTAGTACGCCGGATGCGTGCTGTAGGCAACCAAACCGACGTCGTGATGGTGACCGCTGCCCGAGAAGTCGCCGCCGTCCAGGCCGCCGCGCGAATCGGCGTCGTGCAATATGTCCTGAAGCCGTTTGCCTTTGAAACGTTGAGGGATCGGCTCAGTGCTTATGCCCGGCAGCGACGCTCCGCCGAATCCGGCCAGGTCGTCGCCGACCAGGACGAGGTCGACCGCTTGTTGCACCCAGCAACTGTTTCCTCAGTACCGAAAGGCCTGGCAGGATCGGTTCTCGATCGAGTGGTGACCTTGTTGGGCAACCGCGAAGGCTGGACCGCCGAGGAGGTCGCCGCCTCGCTCGGCACCTCCCGCATCACCGCCCGCCGCTACCTCGAACACCTGGCCGACCAGGGCCAAGCCCTCCGCACCCAACGCTACGACGGCCGCAGCGGCCGCCCCAAGGTCGAATACTCCTGGGTCTCGGAGAGCTGACCGCTTGAACCTTGCCGGAGCCAAGACCGGCAGCAGGTCAGGCGCGGATGAGGGTGGCCCAGAGGTGGGGCTGCAGGGGCTGGCCTTCGGCGGCCATGTCGTAGGCCCACATGAGTTCGCCCTTGACCAGGCCGTACAGGCGGTGGCCGGCGGCGACCTCTTTGGCGGTGGCGGTGCGGGCGACGACGTCGGTCCGCATCTCGATCTTGGCGCCGTCGATCTCGCCGTACCAGATCTCCGCGAAGCCGGTCGGGTGCGCCAGCACGACCTCGAGCTTGTTGTCCGGCTTCGGACGCCAAAACCCGGTCTCGACCGCGAGCGGACGCTCCTTGGTGCCGTCCTCGCCGACCACGTAGGTCTGGCTCACGTAGTGCAGGTACGGCTTGCCGTTGTGGCTGAAGTCGATCTGCTGCCCGAACTCGAACTTCTCGATCGTCGGGTAGTCGCCGTGCCCGCGCCCCTCCCACCGGCCGAGCAACCAGGCCAGCGGCATCAGATCGGGATGCAGGTCCTGCGGGATCTCGAAGGCCATTGCCGTCAGCTCGCGCTGCGACCGCGGAGCAGCCGGTAGACGACGAACACGGAGAACCAGCCCATGAACAGGGTGACGAGCACCAGCAGGGTGGTGAAGACGACATGCAGCACGTCCGACAGTCTAGGCGATCGCCCGGGCGTCCTCGGCTACCGTGGCGTGATGTCCCGCACGCTGGTGATCAAGCTGACCGCAGGTGCCGAAGAACCCGAGCGCGCGAACCAGGCCTTCACCGTGGCCGCGACGGCAGTGGCCGCCGGCGCCGAGGTGTCGCTGTGGCTGACCGGAGAGGCGGTGTGGTTCGCAGTACCGGGCCGCGCTGAGGCCTTCGAACTGCCGCACGCAGCGCCACTCGCTGACCTGCTGGCCGGCGTACTGGCCGGTGGTCACCTCACGGTCTGCACCCAATGCGCCAAACGCCGCGACCTCACCCAGGACGATCTCCTGGAAGGCACCCGCATCGCCGGCGCACCCGCCTTCACCGAAGAAATCCTCACAGACAACGCTCAGGCAATCGTCTACTAACCCGTACACCGCCCACTGCGGCGCCTCCGTCGCGTTGGGTCAGTCGCCGTTGGGAGTGCGGCCGCCGGTGTCGTTGCCGCGGCCGCTGCGGTCCATCGAGCGCTGGTGCTGCTGGCCGGCTGTTTGACCACCGCGGCCCGCGACTGCGGGCTCGCCCTGCTGCCGGGTGGCTTGAGCAGGTGAGACCTGGCCGCCGCGGTACAGGCGATCAGCGTTCGCCTGCTCCTGCGGTGACATCTGCCCGCGTTGTCCCTGACCGTTCTGACCGTTCTGGCTCTGGCCGTTCTGGGTCTGGCCGTTCTGCTGGTACGTCTGACGATCCTCCGCCAGCCGCGCCTCCAGCGGATCCGCCGGCTGCTGCGCGTTCTCCTGCCGGTCCTGCTCGGCCTGGGTTTCCGGCCGCGCGTTCTGCTGCTCAGCTTCGGCGGCAGCACGCTGATCCCCACCCGTCGGGAAACCAGGCTGCGGCCCAGCATCCCCCCGCTCCTCCTGCCCCTGCCCGTCCTGCCCAGGCTGCTCCTGCTCCTGCCGCTGGTCCTGCTCCTGACCGGGCTGGTTGTCCTCCCCAATCACCGGCTGAACAGCCCCGTCCTCCGCGACGATCTGCCCTTGCCCGTCCTGCTCCCCGGCCTCCTGCTCAGCCTGCTGCCGCTCCGGCTCGTTGTCAGCCCCAATCACCGGCTGCACCGAACCATCCTCAGCAACAATCGGCCCCTGACCGTCCTGCTCCAGCGCCTCCTGCTCAGCTTGCCGCTCCGGCTCGTTGTCAGCCCCGATCACCGGCTGCACCGAACCATCCTCAGCAACAATCGGCCCCTGACCGTCCTGCTCCGGCGCCTCCTGCTCAGCCTGCTGCCGCTCCGGCTCGTTGTCAGCCCCGATCACCGGCTCAACAGCACCGTCCTCGGCAACAATCGGCCCCTGACCGTCCTGCTCCTGAGCCTCCTGCTCAGCCTGCTGCCGCTCCGGCTCGTTGTCAGCCCCGATCACCGGCTCAACAGCACCGTCCTCGGCAACAATCGGCCCTTGGCCGTCCTGCTCCTGCTCGGGCTGCTCGGCTTGCCGGCCCTGCTGGTCCGCTTCCTGGTCGGGCTGGTCGGTCTGCTGGCCGGGCTGGCTCTGGTCGGCTTCGGCCTGCGCCTCGCGGGCTTCTTCGGCCAACTCCTCGGCCGCCACCCCAGCGGCCGCACCCGCAGCCGCCGCCGGCACCACGCTCGGCCCGTCGCGTTCCGGGTCCTGCTCAGAGCGCTCTTCTTCCTCGCGCTCGTTCTCGCCCTCACCCTCGCGCTCGTTCTCGGCCTCGTCGCGCTGTTGCTCGTCGACCTCTTCGCGCTCCTCGTCGACCGCCTGGTCGTCGCGCTCGTTCTGCTGATCCTCGGTGGTGTCGCGCTGGTTCTCGACATCGTCGACACCGTCGCGGTTCAGGTCCGTCCGGTTCGCCTCCGCCTCGGCTTCGGCATCACGACGCGCGGTGTCGTCCGGGTCGCCCCGATCCCCGTCCCGATCGGCGTTCAGGTCGTCGACCTCACGCCGTACCTCGGGATCGAGGTCGTCCGTCCGCCCGCGATCCAGATCCTCCTGCATCTGCCGGGCCAGCCGCTCGCGAACCTGCTGCCGCTCCTCGGGCGACAGCGCCTGGTAGATGCGATTCGCCTCCTGGTGCTCCTGCAGCATGTTGCGGAACTCCTCGATCAGGACGCGGAGTTCGCGGTCCCGGTTCGAGTTCGGCCGGCTCTGGCGGTTGCGCAGCAGCCTGGCCGTCAGCTTCCGGAAGATCTTGTACAGGTCCCTCAGCAGGTCCTCTTCGATCGACGCCATCAGGCCACCTCGCTCGCATAAACGGAATACCCGAAACCGACCGAAACGTTCGCCTTTCCGGCCTCGGGCTGGGTCGCGTACAGGTGCAGCTCGGCGCCCGGCCGCAGCCAGACCGCCAGGTGACGGCGGCGATCACGCCACTCATCAGGGATCCGCGGATCGTTGCCTGGGCCAACGAAAACAGGGTCGCCCCAGTGCTTGCGCGCCAGCGCCAGTTGCCCCGGCCAGCGATCGTCCAGGCCCTCTTCGGCCAGCTCGACCTCGTCGGCCTCGATGTCGTACGCCGACCAGCCGCTCCTTGGGCTGTCGGGCAGCACCGCGTCGGGCAGCACCAGCATCACGGTCTCGCGCCGGGTGACCAGGCCCCAGGTGTACCGGTCGGGGTCGATGTTGCCGGGAGCCCAGGGACGCCAGCCGGTGGCGGCAGTCACCCGCGACACCAGCGCGCGGATGGCGTCCAGACCGGTCTCGGGCGGTCCCCACACCCGGTTCCAGTCGTACACCTCCGCGAGGTCGGCCATAGCGCGCTCGTCGTCGTCCGACGACCGCTGCTGCGTCCTCACCTGTCCCGCTCCTCTCGATCCGAACCTCCCCAGCCTAGAGCCGCCCGGTGCCACCGCGCAGAAGACGCACCACCCCACCACCCCGGATCCCCCTCCTGCCACCGACCCAGCCACGGAAACGCCCACCAGCCGCACAAGGCGACCGGGAGAGGAGGGCGCCGGGCAGCGCGACAGGCGGCGCGACACCCACTGGGCAGGTCGACACCCGCCGGGCAGCGCGGGAGGAGAGGGATGGGGCGACAGACCTACGGCGAGATGGTTCGAGGGTGACTTCTCGGGGTGAAGGTGTTTGTGGAAGGTAAGCGGGTGGGGGTTGTGCTGGGTGGGGCGGTGGGGTGGGGCGGCGGGCGTTCGTGAGCAGTAATCGGTGGCGCGCACCGGCGTACGGATTCCTGCGCTGTGATGGGAAGCATGAAGCTGCCCGATCCGCCGACGGAGAAGTCGTTCCCGTCGCCGCTGCATCACCCGCGCACGGCCACCATGATCGGCCGCTGGCTGGGGATCGCCGTGGCGATCTGCTTCCTCACCGGGCTCTTCAGCCATCTCCAGCAACAGACGCCCAGCTGGCTGGACATCCCGACGCGGCCTGCCTCCTTGTACCGCGTGACGCAGGGCCTCCATGTGCTGACCGGCACCGTGTCGGTCCCACTCCTCCTCGCGAAGCTGTGGACCGTCTATCCCAAGCTCTTCGCCAAGCTTCCGTGGCCGCCGAGCCGCAAAGCGCTCGGCACAGTGATCGAGCGTCTGTCCATCCTCGTCCTCGTCGCGGCGATGGCTCTCGAACTGTTCATCGGCTTCCTGAACACCCTCCAGTGGTATCCCTGGCCGTTCCCCTTCAAGGAAACCCACTACGCGCTCGCCTGGATCATCATCGGCGCCCTGCTCGTCCATCTCGCCGTCAAACTCCCGCTCATCACGGCCCATTGGCGAGCCACCCCAGCAGACCGTACGCCGATCGCCGCGCACTCCGAATCGTTGCCGCCAGCAATCACCGGGCTGACCAGGCGAGGCCTGTTCCGAACCGTGGTGGGCGCTGGAACCCTCGTCGGCATCGCCTCGATCGGTCAATCGGTCCCGGCGTTCGGGCCCATCGCAGTACTGGCTCCCCGCAGGCCAAACGTCGGTCCGCAAGGCCTGCCCATCAACCGCACCGCCAAGGACGCCGGCGTGACCGCGGTCGACGCCGACTGGCGTTTCACGGTGCAGGGACCGCAGCAGCTTTCCTACTCTCTCGACGAGCTACGTGCCCTGCCGCAGAGCCGGTCGAACCTGCCGATCGCCTGTGTCGAGGGATGGAGCCAAGGCGCCCACTGGGAAGGGATCCGGATCCGCGACCTCCTCAAGCTCTGCGGAGCCCCCGAGGACGCGCGGCTGCGAGTCGTCTCGATGGAGAAGGGCGGCTTCTACGCGACCAGTGAACTGCCACCGCAGTTCGCGTCCGATCCCCTCACCCTGCTCGCCCTCAAGCTCAACGGCGACGATCTGGACCTCGACCACGGTTTCCCTGCCCGCATCATCGCCCCGAACCGCCCCGGAGTCCTGCAGACGAAGTGGGTCCACCGCTTGGAGGTGCTCGCATGACGAGCCGCCCAGCCGACCGTGCCACTGCGGCGGAGAGCGCCGCCGCGGGCGCAGCCGTCCCGCCAAGCGAGCGCAGCGCCGACGGCACGACCGCCAGTGGCGCCACTTCCCCCCGCGCTGGAGGCGAAGGTGATCGGGCCAACAGCGCCCTGCTTGTTCGTGGGGCGCTCGCCGTGCTGGGAGTCGGAGTCGGGCTTTGGGGACTGCGGCTATTACTGCAAGCCGTCACCGGCGGGGCGCTCTTGAGACTGCCTCTCTGGCTGGGCGGCGCGGTGGTGGTCGACGATCTGCTCCTGATGCCGTTCACCCTGGCCGTCGGGTGGCTGGTCACCCGCTGGTCGACCGGCCCCGATCGGCACCGCTTGGTGACCACGGTGCGCACGACCATCCTGTACGCCGGCATCACGACCCTCGTCGCGATCCCGCTCCTGATCCGCCAGGGCAAGGGCGTCAACCCGACGGTGCTGCCCCGCAATTACCTTCTCGACTGGTTGTTGCTGGAGGCCACAATCCTGCTGACGGGAACCGTAGTGGCGGTGATTCAGCGCAGACGCTTGACGTTCAGGAGGTCACGGGCCTCGTCCGGGCTCATCGGCGGACGCTGAGCCAGCGTCGCCAGCGCGGCAGCCCGCTCGACGAGTTCCGCGTTGTGCGAAACGGGCTTGCCCTTCGCCAGAGTCAACGTGTCCTCCATGCCGACCCGCAGGTGGCCGCCCTTGGAGAGCGCCGCCAGGGCGACCGGCAGCGTGCTGCGTCCGACTCCGGTGGCGGACCACGAGGTCACGGCCGACGGAAGACCGTTGACTGCGGCAACCAACGCGTCCGTGGTACCAGGCATGCCGCCGGGGACGCCCATGACGAGATCGCAGTGCACCTTGCCGCCGTACGGCAGGCCGAACTTGTCCAGCAATCGGTGCAGCGCAGCGACATGACCGAGGTCGAACAGCTCGAACTCGGGCACGATCTCGCGTTCCTGGGTGAGCCGGTAGAGCTCGGTCACGAACGGCCAGGGGTTCATGAACACGTCGTCGCCGAAGTTGACCGTACCCATCGTGAGCGAGCAGGAGTCCGGTGCCGCGTCCAGGACCCGCAGCCGATGCTCGAACGGGTCGGTGACCGCGCCGCCGGTCGACAACTGCACGATCAACGCGGTGTTCTCGCGGACGGCGGTCACGGTCTCGCGCAGCCGGCCGAGGTCGAGCGTCGGCCGGTGCTCACCGTCGCGGATGTGAATGTGGATCATCGCCGCGCCGGCGGCCTCGCAGCGCTTCGCGGTCTCGACCAGCTCCTCGAGCGTGGTCGGCAGCGCCGGGCAGTCGGCCTTCGCGGTCTCGGCACCGGTGGGGGCAACGGTCAGCAACGTCGACGTCATGAACGAATCGTGCCAGATCCGGAGGTGAAACGAGATATTTGCCGGTCTGTGGGCGCGAATACCGGACATTCTCCCGAATGGCACACTTCTGCCCATGAGAGCTGTTGTGCAGCGGGTGACGAGAGCTTCGGTGGTCGTCGAGGGCGAGGTGGTCGGCTCGATCGACGAGCCGGGATTGCTGGTGCTGCTCGGCGTCACTCACGACGACACCGTCGAGAAGGCGGCCGCACTCGCCGCCAAGATCTGGACGCTGCGGATCCTCCGCGACGAGCGGTCCTGCTCCGACGAGGGCGCGCCGATCCTGGCGATCAGCCAGTTCACCTTGTACGCCGATACGCGGAAGGGCCGGCGCCCTTCGTGGAGTGCGGCCGCACCCGGTCCGATCTCGGAACCCTTGTACGACGCGTTCTGCGCCGCCCTGGAGGATCTCGGCGCCAAGGTCGCTCGCGGCCGCTTCGGCGCCCACATGGAGGTCACCCTCGTCAACGACGGCCCCGTCACCCTCACCCTCGAAAACTGAACCCCAACAAGCAAAACCCACCAGAGCAGACTGCCACGCGAGGAACGCGCGGGAGCACGGCGAGCACGGGAGCACGGGAGCACGGCGAGCGCGGAACGCGCGGGAGCACGGCGAGCGCGGCGAGCGCGGAACGCCCGGGAGCACGGGAGGCGCGGGAGGACGGGGGCGCGGAACGCGCGGGAGCACGGGAGGCGCGGGAGCACGGGGGCGCGGAACGCGCGGGAGCACGGGAGGCGCGGGAGCACGGGGGCGCGGAACGCGCGGGAGCACGGGGACGCGGGGGCGCGCGGAACGCGCGGGAGCAGGGACGCGGGCAGCGCGGAACGCGCGGGAGCACGGGGAGCACGGGGAGCATGGGAGGCGCAGGAGCGCGGAACGCAGGGAACGCGGGACCCGGGAACGCGGGACCCGGGAGCGCGGGGAACGCGGGAGCGCGGGGAACGCGAAACGCGGGGAGCGCGTGGGGAGCCCGGGAAGTGGGGACGCGCGGGGCGCGCAGCGCGTAGTACGGACAAGACGGACCCCCGGGCCGGATCGGTGGGATCCGGGACCGGGGGTCCGGGGTGGTGCCCGTCTGAATCGGTGAGGTTCGACTCAGGGTGGGGTGGTGGCCGGCTTGATCAGCCGATCACACCGGCGGCCGAGTGGCCCACGATCACCTTGGTGTTCAGGCTGTAGACGTCGATCACCAGGGCGTTGACAGAGATGAACCGGTCCTTGCGCACGACCTGGTTGAAGGTCAGCTTGGCGATACCGGGGATGTTCAGCGTGGCGTTCGGCTGGTTCGGCACGGAGTAGACCTTGTTGCCGACGCGGATGGAGACCACGTCCGAGCTGTAGGCCAGACCGACCTTGCCGTCCTTGGTCTTCCACGCGGACGCCGACGACTCGATCGCGCCGATGGCGAGGTTGCCGACCTTGACGCTGGCCGTCTTCGAGGTGAAGGTGATGGCGGCCTTGTCCTTGCCGATGTAGCCGTTCTTGGTGGTGGTGACAGCACCGACGAACGCGACCCGCGGGATGTTCAGCTCACCGACGGAGACCCGGACGGTCTTGCCCTCGGTGCCCTGGCAGGTGGCCTGGTACGACGTCGGGCCGGAGGTGACCAGCTTGTCGACGTTGGCCTTCGTGCCGTACGCCTCGCCCGTGACCATCGCGATGGACGGGGTGGTGACCTCGGCGCGCGTCTTCAGGATCGCGACGTCGACACCCTCGGGCACGAACTGGTTGCGCACGTTCGCGTGCACGACGACGGCCTGCGCGTACGAGTAGATGCCGGTGCTCGTCTTGACACCGCCGACGCGGTTCAGCACGACGTAGCCCAGACCCGGGATCGCGATCTTGGTGTTCGGCTTCGGGTTCAGCAGGTTCGGCAGCGACACGGCGCCGATCCGGATGGAGGCGAAGGTGGTGCTGCCCGTGTACTGCAGTTTGCCGTCCTTGTACCACGCGGTGGTCGTGGTCTTCGCGCCCGTGATGTGCAGCAGGCTGCCGAGCCGGATGTCGGCGGCGGTCGCGTTACTGGTCACACCGTTGCCGCGCGCGTCGTTGAACGAGTGCGTGTCGGTGGTGACCGTCTTCGCGACGGCCTGGTTGTTCACGTTCGCGGTCGCGAGGTCGTTGCTCTGCGACGCGTGCGGGTTCGTGGTGCAGCTGATCTGGCTGAGCACCTGCGGGCCGCTGTTGACCAGCCCGCTCTTGGCGTCGGTGCCGATCGAGTAACCGCTGTAACCGAAGACCTCGGCGGCGGACGCCGAGCCCGAAGTCAATGCGATCGTAGAAACCACGCCGACGGCGGCGGCGACGCCGACCGCGGCAAGCTTCTTGTATCCGATGCGGGGTCTCATGACCCCTCCTCCCTGAGTGATGACGTGACCCTAACGAGCGGGCCAGGACACAGACACAACTCAGGTGGTCGCGGTAGGTAACGAGAAGAGCGCCCTCCGAGATCAAACCGTTACATAGCCTCCATGGTCGAGAACTGCGAGGTCTTGTCGGCGAAAGTCGTTTGTGCGTTAGAGAAATGCCGAAAGGGCCCGGACGCGCAAGGTCCGGGCCCTTCGGGGCCTGCTACTACTTCCTGGGGACGGGGTCAGACGGCTACGGCCACCTCGGCGACCTCGCCGTACTGCGCCACGACCTGGCGGTCCACCGGCTCCGCCTTCGGGGCCAGCGTCCGCAACGTCCACGAGCCCGGCGCCGCGAAGAACCGGAAGTGCCCGGTCGCCGAGGTCGGCACCTCGGCCGTGAACTCACCAGTGGAGTCCAGCAACCGCACGTAGGCGCCGCCGACCGGCTCCTCGCCGCGCAGTACCTGGCCCTGGATCACGGCTTCCTTGTCGACGTCGACACCCTTGAGGTCGAGGCCACCCTGCTTCGCTCCGCACATGGTCAGGCCTTCCCGGGCTCGTCGCCGAGGGCAACCGGTACGCCGACCAGCGAGCCCCATTCGGTCCACGAACCGTCGTAGTTCTTCACGTTCTCCTGGCCGAGGATCTCGTGCAGCACGAACCAGGTGTGCGCCGAGCGCTCACCGATCCGGCAGTACGCGATGGTGTCCTTGCCGAAGTCGACGCCCGCGTCGGCGTACAGGGTCTTCAGTTCGTCGTCGGAACGGAAGGTGCCGTCGTCGTTGGCCGCCTTGCTCCAGGGGATGCTGGCCGCGGTCGGGATGTGACCCGCGCGCTGCGCCTGCTCCTGCGGCAGGTGGGCCGGGGCGAGCAGCCGGCCGGCGTACTCGTCGGGGCTGCGGACGTCGACCAGGTTCTTCACGCCGATGGCGTCCTTGACCTCGTCGCGGAACGCGCGGATGTCGAGGTTCTGCGGCTTCGCCTTGTACTGCGTGGCTTCGCGCTTCACGACCTCGTCGGTCAGCTCGCGGCTGTCCAGCTCCCAGCGCTTGCGGCCGCCGTCGAGCAGGCGGACGTCGCTGTGCCCGTAGAGCTTGAAGTACCAGTACGCGTACGCGGCGAACCAGTTGTTGTTGCCGCCGTAGAGCACGACGGTGTCGTCGTTGCCGACGCCGCGCGACGACAGCAGTGCCTCGAACTGCTCCTGGTTGACGAAGTCACGACGGACCGGGTCCTGGAGATCGTCCTGCCAGTCGATCTTGATCGCACCGGCGATGTGACCGGCGTCGTACGCCGAGACGTCCTCGTCGACCTCGATCAGCACGACGTTCTCGTCGGACTTGTGCTCCTCGACCCAGTCGGCCGAGACGAGCGCGGATTCCCTGCTCATGTGTGCTGCTCCTCAGGTGGTAGTAGCGGTTCAGGTAGTAGTAGCGGTGCTTGGCGTACGAATGCGTTGGATCAGCAGATAGGCCTCGCAGCCGAGGCAGAGCCCGACCGCCGCGTTCACGAACGCGGCGACCAGGGCGAAACCGGTGGCGACCACCCCGAGCACCTCGGCACCGGCCAGGTAGCCGATCAGGCCGATGACGGCGAAAACCAGCCCGACCAGCTGGGCGAACCGGGGCGGCGTGGCGTCTTCCGTCTCCTTCGGCGGATCGAGGCGAGGCCGGATCAGCCGCTTGAAGAGCTGCCCGTACGGCGAGGCCTGGACGCCGAACGCGACCGAGATCGCGAACACGACGGCCTGAACAGCCAGCGGCCACGGGCTGTTCAGTACCAGCGTCAACGCGAGGACAACCGTCGTGACGCCGGCCGCGAAGCGGAGTCCGCGGGGGTCGACCTGGGATTGTGCTGCCGTCCGACTGGACATGACGACTCTCCGGTGGGAGGTGGAACGAGCCGGGTCCGCCCGAAGACGCGGAAGGCGACGTACTGGGAACCGTGCTCAGCGACCGGTTCCGGAGCGTTCGAGACGCCGCCTGGTCAGCAGGGACGACACAGGGACGAGCGCATGCGGCAGTTGTCCACTGCCCTGCGCTTGGTCAGCCATGTCGTGTACTCCACGGCACCGAGAGTACGGAAAGCCGGCAGGCCCGGATCCGATTGTCCCACTGCTTGAGACAACTGATCACTATGCGAGAAGACACACGCTGAGTGACCGGTTGTGCGTCAGCGGTGGCGGGTCTGGTTCCCGACGACGACGTTGGTGTCCGCGACCTTGTCGTGCAGTGCCTGCTTCTTGTCGTCCCAGAGCGGCCAGAGGTAGTCGAGCAGTCCCAGCAGTCCGAACAGGGTGCCGACAAACGGGACCGCGCCGAGGATGCTGAGTGCGCCGTACAGGCCGAAGCGCTTGAGGACGGCGACCGGGGTCGGCGGACCGGCGACGTCACGGAGCCGGACACTGATGCCGACAGCCATCTTCCCCGGCGTCGCGCCCTTCCTGGTGAGGAAGAAGAACTCGTAGACGAAGTACACGAGCAGGGCGATCCCGGTGGCCGGCAGGATCCACTTGTAGACGTCCCACGGCAGTGTCGTGTTGAACCGCGGCGTCGAACCGGCACGCGCACTGTCGAACATGTCGCTCTCGTAGTCGAGAGCCGCCTGCAGGTAGTGGTACCAGAAGTAGCCGGTGAGCGGGAGGCTCACGACCATGACGATCAAGCCGTCCAGGAACCTCGCCCCGACGCGCTTCCACCAGCCCGACAACGGCACACCATCGGGCGTCGCCGGCACCACGGGCCCATAACCAAAGCCCTGCTGGCCGTACTGCGGCCCGCCGTGCTGCGGCTGCCCCTGGTGAGGCTGTCCGTACTGCGGCTGGCCGTAGTGCTGCTGTTGTCCGTACTGCGGGGCCTGGGCCGGCTGCTGCTGCGGCCGACCGAACTCGCCCTCGTACGGCGGTGGGCCCGGCCGCGGGCGGCGGTGATCGGTCCACGCCGTGCCGTCCCAGTACCGCTGCGAGGACAGGTCCTTGGGATCGTCGTACCAGCCATGCGGAAAGCTCACCGGCACAGCATCCCGCACACCGAGGTCGTCTGAGTAATCAGGCAGTGAGAACTCAGCGCGGCTGGTGGTCGACCGCCACACCCAGGGCGGCGATGACATCGGGTTTGCGAGGCTGGCCGCTGGCGCGAGTCACGATGGCGCCGGTCGCGTCGAGGACCAGCACGGTCGGCGTACGGAGGATGTCCAGCCGGCGAACCAGGTCGAGGTGCGATTCCGCGTCCAGCTCGACGTGCCGGACACCCTCGACCATCGACTCGACCTCGGCGAGCGTCCGCCGGGTCGCCCGGCAAGGCGCGCAGAAGGCGGACGAGAACTGCAGCAACGTCGCCCGCTCGCCGAGCTCGACCCCGAGGTCATCCTCGGTCAGCCGAACCTTGTCGTCCGCGTCGCTCTCGACCTGCTCTCGCACCGCTGCCTTCCTGACCGGGTGCGTCCCGCGGAAGCGCCCGTCGAACCGTGATTTGAACACGCTGAGACCGACGCCGACGGCGACCGCACAGACCAGCACGATGATCCCAGGACTCACAACAATCCACGGTACGCCGGTGCTCTTTCAGCTCAACCGCACGTTCATCCCTTGGACCCGAACGGGGGCGGGCCGAGGATCTCGATGCCGCCGTTGGCCTGCGCGGAGGCGTGGATCCGGCCGAAATCGACCACACCGGGCTGGTCGGGATCGAACGGCTCGCTCGCTCCCCAGTAGAACTCCTGGCCGATGCCGGGGGTGAGCAGGCAGAGCACCCGGGCGGTCTCCGAAACCACGAGGAACGCGTGCGGCATCCCGCGCGGGACCAGAACGAGGCCGCCCGGGCCGACCTCGCGCTGCTCGCCGTCGAGGTACATCAGGATCCGGCCGTCCAGCACATACATGGACTCGTCGGCCTCCGGATGCAGATGCAGCGGCGTCGTCTTGCCCTGCTCCATGTTGTCCTCGAACAACAGATACGCCCCGTCGGTCTCGGTCGCGGTGGCCATCCAGCGATGCGCTCCACCGCCGAAGAACCAGCGCCGGTCCCCCTCGTCGGCCGCCCTGACGATCGCGTCCCGCAGTTTGCTCACAGCCATCGCTCTCCCCGCCTTCCAAGTTTGTGAGACTAGAGTCTCACCACGAGACTGCGGTATCATGAGCGCTGTGTCAACACCGTACGAAGCCGGCGGGCGGACCCGGCAGAAGCAGCGGACCCGGGACGCCCTCGTCCAGGCGGCGAAAACGCTGGTCGCCTGCGGCGTGACGCCGACGATCGAGGAGGCGGCGGCCGAAGCCGGGATCTCCCGCCCCACGGCGTACCGGTACTTCGCCAATCAGCGCGCGCTACTGGCCGCTGCCCACCCGGAGACGGACGCGACCTCGATGCTGCCCGCCGATCCGCCGGCCGAGCTCGCGCACCGGCTGGACCTGGCGATCCGGACCTTCCTCGGGCTGATCGTCGAAACCGAGGCGCAGCAACGAACAATGCTCCGGCTGTCCCTGGAAGCCGACCCGGTCGAACGGGCAGCACTGCCGCTGCGCCAGGGGCGGGCCATCGGGTGGTTCGAAGAAGCGCTCGCACCCCTCGCGGATCAGCTTCCGGACGGCGCGATCCATCGGCTGGCGATCGCGATCCGCTCGGCGGTCGGCATCGAGGCCCTCAGCTGGCTGACCGACGTCGCCCGGCTGTCGCGCGAGGACGCCGTCGAGACGATGAGCTGGACGGCCCAGGCGATGCTGCACTCCGCCCTGGCCGGGCACCTTCCGCCGGCTCCGGTTGAATAGCGGTATGGACAACGGGCTGGTCGTGCGGGCGGGGGTGGTGATCCCCGAGTCGGAGCTGGAATGGCGGTTCTCGCGTTCCAGCGGGCCCGGTGGCCAGTCCGTGAACACCACGGACAGCCGGGTCGAGCTCAGCTTCGACGTGGCCGCGACCACAGCCCTGAACGACGTACTGCGTGAGCGCGCGCTCGAGCGACTCGCGTCGCGCCTCGTGGACGGCGTACTGACCGTCGCTGCCTCTGAGCAACGGTCCCAGTGGCGCAACCGCGAGGCCGCGCGGATCCGGCTGGCCAACCTGCTCCGCGAGGCGATCGCCGCACCACCCCGCCCGCGCCGCCCGACCCGGCCGAGCAAGAACGCGATCCGCCGCCGCGCCGAGGACAAACGCCGCCGCAGCGAAACCAAACGCCTCCGCGGCCGGCCGTTCGACTGACGCCAACGACTTCCTTCCCGAACACGTCGAGGGTGCGCTTTCCTCAACCGGTGCCGCTCGTACAAGGGACGGCTGGTGGCGTCAGTTGGTCCCCAGGGGTCGTTAGGCTTCCGCTCGTGCAGGAAACGGGGAACGCGGAGCCGGAGGAACTGCCGGATCTTCGCGATGTGAAGGTGCGCGGCCGGACACTCCGGACCTGGGTGATCGGGGCAACGATCGTCCTGCTGGCGATATCGGCGGCATTCGGCGGGCTGAAGAAGGCCGCCGACCAGACGCCGCAGGTAGCAGCCGGTACGCCCATCGACGCCGGGCGGTTCGAGGTGACGATCGACCGGGTTGTCGTCGTGCCCGACCTCAAACCGCTGTTCACCCCGGACCCGGGCGGCACGCTGATCGCGGTGGTGACCAAGCTCAAGCTCACCGACGACACCGGTGTCCGCCCCGGCGACGACGGCAACGGCCTCATCCGGCTGATCGGCGTACCGGGCATCAAGGACACCGACGCACCGCTCGGCACGACCAATGTGCGGGACCAGACCCGCGACCCAGTGCTGACGCCGGGGTACGCCGAAGAGGTCGCGTACGTCTGGAAGTTGCCGAAGGCCACCAAAACGCCGGCCGAGGTGAAGCTCACCGTCCAGGGCTACGAGCACGTCGACGAGTCCGTCCTGGATCACCACGAGAAATGGAATCCCGACAAGCTCGCCGCCGAGAGCACCGTGCCCGTGAAGGTGGTCAAATGAGCGGCCGGCGGATCGTGAACGTCGGTCTCACGGTTTTCGTACTGGTGGCGATCGTCGCGCTGTACCGATGGACACCGACCCAGCAGGACTTCCAGCAGCCGGTCGCCGTCAACGGGGTGATCGGCAAGCCCGTCCACACGCCTCGTTTCGACCTCACCGTCGACACGGTCCGGATCAGCAAGAAGCTGCGCGTCCCCAGGACGACCCCGGATCGCGACACCCTGTCGGACTTCGTCGTCATCGACGCCACGGTCAAGGCGACCAAGGAGCCGATCCACCTCGGCAAGGTGCAGATCCGTACCTCGGACGGCTACCTCTATCTCGGCTCCAACCGCAGTGGGTTGCAGGACGTCGACCTGACCGGGTTCCAGTTCGCGCCCGACATCCCGGCCCGTGGCTCGTTCGTGGTGGAGATGCCGGCCGACAAGCTGCCTGGCGCTGTCCTGCTGGTGACGGAGAAGCCGTTCTTCACCGATCTGGAGCCGCAGGCAACGATCTCGCTGGGAGTGAAGAAGGACCAGTTGGACGGTCTGCGTCAGGACGTGGCCGTTCTCACCACCGCGGACGCCTCGTGAGCGCCGCCCGGCGGTCCCGGCACGGCTGGCTGCGCACGAACACGGTCGCCCTGCTGTCGCTGGTGGCCGCGATCCCCTTGTCTGGTTGGGTCTTCGCCCACAGCGACTACGAGTCCTGGCGCAACTCCGAACCGCGCGACCCCATCGTCGTCGCGGCCGGCGGTACGGCGTACATGGGTGCCACCTGGTACGCCGCGACCACGGAGGTCGACCCGGAGCAGTCGGATCAACGCGACACCCCGGCGGAACTGCCGGCCGGAACGGTTCGGGTGCGGGTGTACTTCCGGCTGCGGGTGGACGACCTGTCCAACCTGGAGAAGGGTCTCGGCGGTTGCCAGATCCACCTGCGGGCACCCGATGGGCGGACATGGGACGAGTCGATCCTGGAGGACGCCTTCCAGGACCGGCCGACGGGCTGCACCGGTGGGTACGACGACAAGGTCCAGAGCTTCCGGCCGCCGGCGATCGCGCAGTACTACGTGAAACCGAAGGCGGGGAAGCCGTTCGAGACGGTGGCGGTGTTCGTCGTACCGAAGGAGGTCGCGGCTACTGTGCAGCCGACGATCACCTGGGCTACGTCACTGCCTCACTATCTGGCATTCCCGAGGTAGCGGCAGTCAGGTCGGTGACGCTGTTGTCGTCCGGCGACGGGACGACGGCCCTCGTCCGCGGCCGCAGGTAGCCCGCGAGACCGCCGATCATCCGGTCGTACGCCGCCGCGAGCAAGCTGATCTGCAAGGCGATCTTGAGACCGTCGGTGACCAGGCTCAGAGGTTCGTCGATAACCTTCCAGAACTCCAGCGAGTGCGGTCCGAGGACGTAGTCGCGCAGGATGATCCCGACCTCGCCGGCCAGGTACGTGACGACTGCCCAGGCGAGGAAGTAGCCGAGCATCGGCCGGATCCCCGAGCGGGCCACCAGGCGGAACGCGGAGATCACCGGCGTCCAGCGGTCCTTCCAGTCCGACACCATCGAATTCCCCGCGGCGCGGACGATCTGCGGCGTGCGCTGCCAGCGGTGCGTGATCCGGTCGAACCGCCAGCGCACCTGCTGCGGCTTCTCGGCTTTGTGCACGGCCCGGCCGTAGATCACCGCGGTCATCGTGATCCACATCAGCGGCAGCACGGCCGCGCTCCACAGATCACCGATGCCTGCAGCAAGGAATCCGGTGACGGAGTCCCAGACCTCGCGGACCTTCTCCACACCGAGCACGTGATCGAGCACCCAGATGTAGGAGTCGTGCACCCACAACCAGACCTGCCGCTCCTTCAACCAGGTCTTCGGCGAGGGGATGAACGACGTGGCCTGGTAGGCGACGACGAAGATCCACAACGCCTCGAGATAGGTGACGAACAACTTCCGGACCGGACCGCCGTCGGTTCCCTTGCGCTTCTTGAAGACCAGCCTGAGCAGGTACGCGGTGACGCCCAGCCCGATGAACAACCAGGTGGACAGCGCATGCAGCCCGGTCGGCTGCGCGGCGACCGTGCCGCCGTTCATGACGGTGGCGCCGATCTCGTTCACCCGGTGAACGGCGAGGCTGTACTCGTAGTCCATCGCCTCCGACTGGAGGAACTTGTACGCCGCGTAGAAGGCCAGGAACGGCAGGAGTGCCGACGCGATGGCGTCAAGCGGCCGGTGCTCCTTGCCAGGCTCCATCCCGTCGGGAGCCAGCACACCCTCGGCTACAGCCCTGCGATGAAAGGGCAACTCACCCCGTAGTACGAGGAACATCGATACATACATGGCCAGCGACACCAGGACGACCAGCGCCAGTACGGCGATGCCCGCGGCCTCCGCCTTCGCACCGGCCTGCACCGCGACCCACTGCACTCCGCGATGCACGAGTTGCGCGATCAAGAACACAGCGAACAACCGAGGCCAGGCCCTGCCGAACAACGCCCCGGCCCGCCCGACCGTAGTCAGCAAATCCCCCGACTCCTGTGCCACCCCCAAAACCTACCGCCCCCCAGGTCCGCCAAGCGCACACCTCGACCCTGCGGACCCGGCCTGTGGATAACTAACTCCCCACACCCACCCAAACGATTAAACTCAGCAAGGAAGAGCAGGGGCGGGCACACGCCAGCTCGGCCACCGACGACGGACGCAGCGGAAGCGCGCAGCTCCGTCGCTCAGCCGCCCGCAAAGGGTGGGAGGGCGTCTACGTCGCTCAGCCGCCCGCGAAGGGTGGGAGGGCGTCTACGTCGCTCAGCCGCCCGCGAAGGGTGGGAGGGCGTCTACCAGGGCGCCGTCGTCGAGGGGAGTGTCGAGGTCTGCGCGGTCGCCGTCGACCAGGAAACTGCAGATGCCGAGCACCCGGGCGAGCTCGGGGCGATCGGCCGAAACCGTGTCGACGAGCTCCTTCAGCGAACCCGCCTGCGCGGTCGCCGTGGACTCCCCCGCTGCAGCGCGCGCGGCGGCGAAGTACCTGATGGTCACTTCCGGCATGTGGGAGGAGCCTCACTAATCGGTTAAGTCTTCCGGTATTATGTCAGCTTGCTGTTCCAAACCAGTGTGTCTCGGGCCCCCGGCAATGACGCCGCTGGGGCCTGACGTGCATAAGGCCCGGATCACTCACCAGCGATCCGCCGACCAGCACAAGGAGACAGCGTGAGCACGTTGCTTCTGCTGACGAACGCGCTGCAGGCCTCCACCGAGGTGCTGCCCTCGCTCGCCCTGCTGCCCCACCAGATCCGGATCCTGCCGTCCGAGGTCGCCGCCCTCGTGGACGCGCCGGACGCGGACGCGGTCCTGCTGGACGCCCGCCGCGACCTGGTCACGGTCCGCGGCGTCTCCCGGCTGATCCGGACCACCGGCATCGACGTCCCGCTGTTCCTCGTCGTCACCGAAGGCGGTCTGACCGCGGTGAACGCCGACTGGGGCGCCGACGACGTCCTGCTCGACACGGCCGGCCCGGCCGAGATCGAGGCCCGGCTCCGGCTCGTCATCGGCCGCCTGGCCGCCGCGCGGAACGAGGACCCGGACACCTCGCTGATCCGCAGTGGTGACGTGGTGATCGACGAAGCTTCGTACACGGCGAAGCTGAACGGGCGCGCGCTCGACCTGACGTACAAGGAGTTCGAGCTGTTCAAATTCCTCGCGCAGCACCCCGGCCGGGTGTTCACCCGCGAGCAACTGCTCCAGGAGGTCTGGGGCTACGACTACTTCGGCGGCACCCGCACGGTCGACGTCCACGTCCGCCGGCTCCGCGCAAAGCTCGGCCCCGAACACGAATCCCTCATCGGCACCGTCCGCAACGTCGGCTACCGCTTCGTCATCCCACCCAGCACCCAACGCGAAACCGCCGACACCACCGTCTGAGCCGCCACCCTCCGACCGCCTTGCGCGGGCGTACCGACGGGCAGGAGGTACTGGGCCTGACGCCCGGCCGCCACGCTCACGGGAGGGGCGCCCAGCAGGCGTCACGGACGGACCTCCTGTCCGTCGGTGCACCCAGCGCTCGCCAGTACGTCGCCGGCGCTCGAAGCGGGCTGAAAATCCACCTTGGACCAAGGCGTGTTTTTGCTGCTACCGTGCGTATTCGGTCTTTTCACGGAAGGTGACCGATGGCGCACGTTGCTCCGACTTCGCACCGCCGCGCGACCCGCGCTTCACATCGCGGCGACCGCACCGCGGACGGGCCGATCCAGACCATGACCTGGCTCGGACTCACGTTCGCACTGATCTTCGGCCTGGTACTCATCGGCCGCGCCCACGTCGGCGTTCACGCGGCCGGGGTCACGCTGTTGGTCATGCTGGTCCCGCTGACCATCGCCGTGTTCGGCGCCGCCCTCCGCCGAGGCCTCGGCTCCGGCAAGGCGGCCCTCTCGACCGCTCTTGCTCTCGCCTTCGTCATCGTCAGGTTCCTGATGTAGCCACCGGATCAGCCCGAGACGCCACACGGCCGCCCGTCGCGCTCGGGATGGAGCGCGGCGGGCGGCCGGCGTACCGGCGTACGGTCAACAGACCCCGGCGGGTGAGCTCAGGAGATGCTGATGCGGTCGGTCGGGCCCGGGGTGTACGGGTCGTGGGCGGTGAGGTAGTTGGCGAACGCGTCGATGTCGAGACCGCCGAAGAACTTGTCCGTCGCGGTGGTGAAGGCCGGGAAGCCGTCGCCGCCGTCGGAGAGGAAGTTGTTCGTGACGATCCGGTACGTCGTGGCGTCGACCAGCGGCTGACCGGCGATCTTGATCGAGTCGGCGACCACCTTCGCACCCGGCGTCCCGGCCGGGTTGTAGGTGTAGGTGATGCCGGCGACCTGCAGCACCTTGTTCGACGCCTGGTTGAGGCCGGAGAACTGCTGCTCCAGCAGGGCCCTGATCTGCGTACCGGTCATGTCCATCGAGACCAGGTAGTTGTTGAACGGCTGCACGGTGAACGCGGCGCCGAAGGTGACCGCGCCTCCGGTCGAGGCGAGATCCGCCCGGATACCGCCCGGGTTCATGAACGCGACCACCGGTGTCTTGCCGTTCGTGACGGTGGACGGATCGGCCAGCTGAGCATCGGCGATCAGGTTGCCCAGCGGCGACTCCTGCGAGTCGTCCGGAGTCTTCACGACCGACGGCGTGGTGATGTGGCCGATCACCTTGGACTCGATCGGCGCGACCAGGGTCTGGTACTTCGTGATCAGCTTGGTCAGCCGCGGGTCCTTCGGCACGTCCTGGGTGACGATGTGGTTGTTGGCCATCGTGTTCAGCCGGTCCACGTCGTGGGTGGCGTTGTCGATGCTCAGCCGGATCTCGGTGACGATCTTGCCGAACGAGGACGCGCTGGTGACGAGCCGCGGCTTACCCGCCGGGTCGTTGATCGAGCAGTTGTACGACTGATGGGTGTGACCGGAGACGACCGCGTCGATCGCCGGGTCGAGGTTCTTGGCGATGTCGGTGATCGGGCCCGAGATGCCGGGGCAACTGTTGAACGCCTTCGGGTCGGACGGCAGGCCGCCTTCGTGGATCAGGACGACGATCGCCTCGATGCCCTGCTTCTTCAGCTTCGGCACCAGCGCGTTGGCGGTCTCGACCTCGTCCTTGAAGGCCAGCCCCTGAACGCCGGACTTGGTGACGATGTTCGGGGTGTTCTCCAGCGTCATGCCGATGAACGCGACCTTCTGGCCGTCGCGGAACTTCTTCACCGTGTACGGCGCGAACAGGGTCTTGCCGGTGTTCTCGTAGAACACGTTGGCCGACAGGTACTTGAAGTCCGCGCCCTCGAACTTGTGGTCCGGGCAGGAGTTCTGGTTGTTCTGGCCGTCGCCGTCGTTCAGGCAGCCACCCTTCTGCATCCGCAGAAGTTCCTTGTACCCCTCGTCGAACTCGTGGTTGCCGACCGAGGTCGCGTCCAGGCCCATCTCGTTCATCGCTTCGATGGTCGGCTCGTCGTGGAACGCGGCCGACAGCAGCGGCGAAGCTCCGATCAGGTCACCCGCGGCGACCGTGGCGGTCTCCTGCCCTTGCGCGCGGGCGGACCGGCGCAGCAGGTCCAGCTGGGTCGCCAGGTACTCCGCGCCGCCGGCGGGCGTGCCGTTCACGTTGCCACTCGAACTGGTGGCCGGGTTCGGTGCCAGGTTGCCGTGGAAGTCGTTGATCGCGAGCAGCTGGATCTGGGTGTGCGTCGGCTTGGGTCTCGCCGGCGCAGCCTGGGTCACGGTTCCCCCCGTGGCCAGCCCGAGCACCACAGCGGCACCGGCGGCCACCAGGCCGACGGCCCTCGGTCCACTCAGCCACTTCTTGTCTCGTCCTGTGAAGGCCATGTTTTCTCCGTCGTCGTTTCGATCACCGCTGGTGCGCGGTTCCGGGAAAATTACCCCGCGACGGCGTGCCCGGCCAATGTCTCGACGATGAACTCGACCGGACCTTTTACGGTATTGAGGTGACACTCGAAGCCGTACCTTCCCCCTTGCCCCCGGCCACCGCCGCAGCCGTCACCGAACTCGCTCGTTCGGCTGCTCACAGCGACGGCGTCAACCCGCTCTCCGAGCACACGCTGCTGCACCTGGACGGTGAGCATCCAGATGACGTTCACGTGCTCGCGTACGCCGGTGATCCCGGCGCGAGCGACCTCGCCGGCTACGCAGCCCTGGGACCCGATGGATCGGCCGAACTGGTGGTTTCCCCGCAGTACAGGCGTCAGGGCTTTGGTACTTCGCTGTTGCGGATGCTCCTCGATCACGGAGGTTCGCGGTTGCGGGTGTGGGCCCATGGGCGGCTTCCCGGTGCTGACGAATTGGCCGGTCGGCTGGGACTCGAGGTCGCGCGGGAGCTGTACTTCCTTCGCCGGCCGAGCGCTCCCGTACCGGCGGCGGTTTGGCCGACCGGGATTTCGGTGCGGACGTTCGTACCGGGTGAGGACGACGCGGCCTGGCTTGCGGTGAACTCGGCCGCCTTCGCGCATCACCCCGAGCAGGGCAGCTGGGACCAGTCCGATCTGAACGACCGGCTACAACAGCCGTGGTTCGACCCGGCCGGCTTCTTTCTCGCTGTGGACGACGCTTCGGGCGAGGTGGTCGGATTCCACTGGACGAAGGTGCACGAGGACGAGGGTGAGTCGCCGCACGGCGAGGTGTACGTCGTCGGCGTCGCGCCGGCGTACCAGGGGACGGGTCTCGGGAAGGCGCTGACGTTGGAAGGAATCCGCCATCTCCAGGAGGACCGCGGACTGGACTCGGTGGTGCTCTACGTGGATGGGACCAACACTGCCGCTCACGCTCTGTACACGAAACTCGGCTTCGAGACTGCGTCCCTGGACGTCCAGTTCGCGCCTGTGAACGGTCTCGCACCGGATTCGTCCCCTCACATCGCGTCATAACAGCCCGCGCCACCCGTCTCATCACCAGCCAGGAGCCGTCCGAGCCACTTACCCCCCAGCCGGGCGGCTCCTGGCCCTCCCCGAGTTATCCACAGCCTGCACCTTTTGCCATCTCCCCCGCACCCACTCCCAGTTACCATCGTGGTCGACTACGGAGAGGTGACAAGCGTGACTACCCGCAACAGGTCCACAACCCCCACCCGCCTAACCCTGGCCTGCCTAGCCACCCTCGCCCTAACCGCCTGCACCCCCAACTCCCCCAAAGCCGGCCAACCAGACGCAACTGCGCCCACCACGCCGAGCACGTCAACCTCCGCGCCGCCCTCCACGCCTCAGCCATCCGGTCCTCCCGATCGCCCTCAGGCAGCCGAAGGACTAACCCTCTCCGCCGCCGAAGCCTTCATCCGCTATTACAGCGACCTGATGAATTACGCATCTGACACTGGCGATAGCACCGCTCTGCTCAACGCAAGCGAGCCTGGCTGCGAGAACTGCAAGGCTTATGCGGATTTTGTGAAGAAATCGAGTGCCGCCAATGGCCTGCTGACCGGTGATTTCCACGAGCACCTCAAGGAGGTCTCCGAACTCGTCCGCGGTCCCAGCGGCCGCCTCGGTGGATCCGCCACCGTCACCGTTGGCAAATATGTCAGTCGTCAAACTCCCACAGCGCCTCCGTTCACGAGTAAGCCGAGAACCTACACCCGCGAACTGGCCCTATCGCCCCAGAGCGGCAGTTGGGTGATGTATGAGATGAAGCAAGTAGAGCAATGAGGTCGCTGAACTGCTGGGCACGACAGGCAGCGAGCCTGATTGGTGTAGCGGCACTTGGCTTCTGGTCGCTACCGGCGGTCGCGTCGAGTTCTGTAGACCATCAGACCGCCCCGCAGTGGGCGTCTACTCCGCGGCCTCCTGACATCACCGTCGACCCCACGAAGGACGGCGTCACCGTGAGGGGAAATGCCAAGGTCGACGGTCGACTCGGCGCGAGCCACCCGAAGTCCACGTCGAAGCACACGCCTGCCAAGCATGTCCCGACCGTGGTCGATGCGAAGAACCTGACGAAGCCGCTCAGACGAGACGATCTTCGGCTGAATCTGGGGATTTGTGGGCGGGTGGGGACTGATGGGACTGTGCCGGGGCCTACGCGGTGTCAGCCGTTTACGCCTGATCGGCCGGATGTGCCTCCGCCTCCGGGTGGGGTGGTGCGGCGGTTGCCTCGGCCGGAGGATGTTACGTGGGAGCAGATATTGGCGCAGTACAGAAATGTGTTGTTTCCGAAGTTGGGGGTGAAGGTCCAGCCGGTGGGGCGGACGCTGGTCAACTTGGATACTATTGTTTATACGGACGAGAGCAAGGTGTCCGTGAATACTGTGACGTTGCTGGGGTTTCCGGTGGTGGTTGAGGCTACGCCGGTGAGTTATACGTGGCATTTCGGGGACGGGGCGTCGGTGACGACGACTACGCCGGGGGAGGCGTATCCCGCCAAGGAGATCACGCACAAGTACATGAAGCGGGGCAACGTGAAGGTGACGTTGACTACCAATTACGCGGCGCGGTACAACGTCGCAGGTACAGGGTGGCAGTACGTCGATGGGACCGTGCCGATCGTCGGGCCGGCGACTGCGCTGCTCGTGCGTGAAGCGGTGCCTGTGTTGGTTGATCCGCAGCGCTGAAGGATCAGAAGAGGGCTTCGCGGAGGCGGGTTGCGATGCGGAGTTGGGCGGCTCGGGTTTCGCCGCCGAGGGCGAGGATGTTCGCGAAGCCGTGGATCATGCCGGGTTCGCAGATGTGGGTGACCTGGACGCCTGCATCCGCCAGGAGGGCGGCGTACTCGTTGCCTTCGTCGCGGAGGGGGTCGAAGCCGGCGGTGACGATGTGTGCCGGGGCTAGGCCCGAGAGGTCCTTGGTGAAGATCGGTGAGACGAGCGGGTTCGAGCGCACGGCCGGGTCCGGGGTGTAGTGCTCGCGGTACCAGATGATGTCTTCTTCGGTCAGGTAGAAGCCCTCGCCGAAGAGATCCCGGCTCGGGCGGCGGCCGACCATGTCGAGGGACGGGTAGAGCAGCAACTGGAGTGCCGGCGCCGGCAGGCCGCGTAGTACGCACTGCTGGGCGACGACGGCGGAAAGGTTGCCTCCGGCACTGTCTCCGCCGACCGCAACCAGAGCGGGGTCCGCGCCGAGATCTTCAGCGTGCTCGACGGCCCAGCTGAAGGCTGCGATGGCGTCCTCCGCCGCGACCGGCGCTTCCGCCTCGGGCGCGAGCCGGTAGTCCACCGCCAGCACTCTGATCGAGGCTTCCGCTGCGAGATCGCGGCAGTAGGCGTCGTGGCTGTCCAGGTCGCCGACGACCCAGCCGCCGCCGTGGAAGAAGACGAGCAGCCCGCGACCCGCAGTACGAGGTACGTAGAGGCGGGCGCCGAGTTGGCCGTCGGCGCCGCGGACGGTGAGTTCGGTCACGCGCTGTAGTTCGCGGGGGTGCCCGGCGACGAGTTTGGACATCGTCACCAGGCCCGAGCGGGCGTTCGCGACCGACCTGCGGCCCGACGGCAGCAGGTTTTCCAGGCGCATCAGGACCTGCAGATCCGGGTCGAGGACGTTGCCGTCGATCTGGATCGGGGCGCCGGCCAGGCGGTGCCGGAGTGCCTGGGGCAGTACGGTCACCGGCTTCAGGGCGTTGCCCTGCACCGTGCCCAGCGCGGTTCGCAGCAGGGTGTCCACTCGTCGGTTCACAAGGAGCGACGCTAGCAACAACTCCCGGCTCGCCGCCTGCGCAACCTCCTGTTCACCCGGAGATGCAATGCTGGACGACGTGGCTGGAGACTTGTTGGCGTCGCACAACCGGGAGTACGACGTCGAGCCCCCGTACGACATCGCGGAGGCCGGCGATCTGCCGCCGGACCGGTTCTCGGACCGGGAGCTGAGCTGGCTCGCGTTCAATCAGCGGGTGCTCGAACTGGCCGAGGACGAGCGCGTGCCGCTGCTCGAGCGGGCCAAGTTCCTGGCGATCTTCGCGAACAACCTAGACGAGTTCTACATGGTCCGGATCGCCGGTCTGAAGCGCCGGATCGCGGCCGGCGTCGCGGTCAGGGCCGCCAGCGGGCTGCTGCCGCGTGAGGTGCTCGACCGCAGCCTGACCCGGAGCCGGGAGCTGATGGATCGGCAGGCGGAGACCTGGCGGAAGATCGTGCAGCCGGCGCTGACCGAGCAGGGCATCGAGATCCTCCGCTGGGACGAGCTGGACACCGCCGAGCGGGAAGGGATGACGACGTTCTTCAAGGACCGGGTCTTCCCGGTGCTGACCCCGCTGGCCGTCGACCCGTCGCACCCGTTCCCCTACATCTCCGGCCTGTCGCTCAACCTGGCCGTCGTGGTCCGCAATCCCGACTCCGGTGGCGAGCACTTCGCCCGGGTGAAGGTGCCGCCGTTGCTGCCCCGGTTCGTCCGGGTGGCGGACGACCGGTTCGTGCCGCTCGAAGACGTCATCGCCGTCCACCTCGGCCAGTTGTTCCCCGGAATGGAGGTGACCCAGGTGCACACCTTCCGGGTCACCCGCAACGAGGACCTGGAGGTCGAGGAGGACGACGCCGAGAACCTGCTCGCCGCGATCGAGAAGGAGCTGCTGCGGCGCAAGTTCGGTCCGCCGGTCCGGCTCGAGGTCGAGGAGTCGATCGAACCGCAGGTGCTGGCGCTGCTGGTGTCCGAGCTCGGCGTGACCGACGCCGAGGTGTTCAAGCTCCCCGGTCCGCTGGATCTCCGCGGGTTGTTCGCCATCGCGGCGCTGGATCGGGCCGAGCTGAAGTATCCGGCCTTCGTACCGTCGACCCACCCGCACCTCGCCGAGGTGGAGACCTCCAACCCGGCCGACCTGTTCCACGCGCTCAAGCAACGCGACGTACTCGTGCACCATCCGTACGACTCGTTCTCCACGAGCGTGCAGCGGTTCATCGAGCAGGCCGCGGCCGACCCGCACGTGCTGGCGATCAAGCAGACGCTCTACCGCACGAGTGGTGACTCCCCGATCGTGGACGCGCTGATCGACGCCGCCGAGGCCGGTAAGCAGGTGCTGGTGCTGGTCGAGATCCAGGCGCGCTTCGACGAGCAGGCGAACATCAAGTGGGCCCGTCAGCTGGAGCATGCAGGCTGCCACGTCGTGTACGGCGTGATCGGGCTCAAGACGCACTGCAAGCTGTCGATGGTGGTCCGCGAGGAACCGGACGGCCTGCGCCGCTACGTCCACATCGGCACCGGCAACTACCACCCGAAGACCGCACGGCTCTATGAGGACCTCGGGCTGCTGACCAGCGACAGAGTGGTCACCGAAGACGTCGCGAACCTGTTCAACCACCTGTCCGGCTTCGGTCGCAGCAGCGGCTACCGGCGGCTCCTGGTCGCGCCACAGTCCGTACGCCGTGGTCTGCTCGAGCGGATCGAGCGAGAGGTCCAGCACCACCTCGCTGGTCGCCCGGCACGGGTCCGGATCAAGGTGAACAGCCTGGTCGACGAGGCCTTGTCGGATGCGCTGTACCGCGCATCGCAGGCCGGCGTACCGGTGGACCTGTGGCTCCGGGGCATCTGCACGATCCGGCCCGGCATCCCAGGCGTGTCCGACAACATCCGGGTCCGCAGCATCCTGGGCCGGTTCCTCGAGCACAGCCGGGTGTTCTGGTTCGAGAACGGCGGCGAGCCGGAGGTCTGGATCGGCTCGGCCGACCTGATGCACCGCAACCTGGACCGCCGGGTCGAGGTGCTCGTCCAGCTCAAGGAGGCCGACCACGTGACCGAACTGGGCGACCTGTTCGACATGGGCTTTGACGAAGGCACCGGGTCGTGGTGGCTGCAGCCCGACGACACCTGGCAGGCCCGGCTGACCGGTCCGGACGGCGAGCCGCTGCGCGATCTGCAAGAACGTCTGATCGCGACTCGGGGGCGCCGCCGTCTCCCGACCGATCCGACTCCGTAGGGTTGAGGCTGTGAGTACGGCGACAGTGATCGCCGCGGGCGGCGTGGTCTGGCGGGAGCACCGCGGCGAACGCCAGGTCCTGCTGGTGCATCGCCCCCGGTACGACGACTGGTCTCTCCCGAAGGGGAAGCTGGTCGCCGGCGAGCACGTGCTGGCGGCCGCGCGCCGCGAGATCGAGGAGGAGACCGGTCAGCGGGTGATCCTCGGCCCGCCGCTCGGCGTCCAGCGGTACGACGTCCGCAAGAACGGCGCGTCCGTGCCGAAGCTGGTGCACTACTGGTCCGCCCCGGTCGACGGCAAGTCGCGCGAGTTCACCCCGAACGACGAGGTCGACGAGCTCGACTGGCTCGGCGCCGACGAGGCCCGGGACCGACTCAGCTATCCCCGTGACGTCGACATCCTCGACCTGCTCGACTGCACCGCCGAGGTCACCTCCTCGCTGGTGGTGGTCCGCCATGCGGAGGCCGTGAAGCGCAAGGACTGGGACGGCAAGGACACCGACCGGCCGCTCACCGGGGACGGACAGGCGACGGCCGAGCGGCTGGTCGCAGTACTGGCTGCTCTTGGTGTCGACCGGGTGCTCAGTAGCGACGCGGAGCGGTGTGCGGCCACGGTCGCGCCGTACGCCGAGGCGATCGGTAAGAAGGTCAACCTGCATCCGGAGATCTCCGAGCGCGGCTACGAAGCCCATCCGAAGGCGATGCGCGGGCTGGGCGACAAGGCGTGGCGCAAGGGCAAGGTCACGGCGATCTGCTCGCATCGGCCGGTGCTGCCCGCGCTGGCCCGGGAGTTGGGACTTCCGGTCGGCAAGTACGCGCCGGGCGCTTTCGTGGTCGCCCACCGGCTGGCCGGCGGCGGGATCGTCCACGAACGGTTCGGCGCGCCCTGATCGGCTGCCGCCGGCAACAGCTGGTGACACCATGTTTACGTCAAGAGACTGTCTCCACGGGGCGGTGGCCGGAGTTACCCGAGAACCAGCGGGTATCTTCCTATCGAGGCTGCATTAGGGGCGCCCGACCGGCGCCGGCTCACGGAGAGGTTCGGGCGCACCATGACCAAGATGCGAGAACTCACCCTGATCGGGATCCGGATGGAATCGCCCAACCGGGCGCCTGTGATGATGCTGCGTGAGACCGAGGGCTACCGCTATCTACCGATCTCGATCGGTTCGGTCGAGGCGACCGCGATCGCGTACGAGGAGCAGGGCCTGCGCCCGTCCCGGCCGTTGACCCACGACCTGATGCGCGACCTGATCGAGGCCTTCGGCGTCCATATCGAGGCCGTCGAGATCGTCGAACTGCGCGACGCCGTCTTCTACGCCGAACTCGTGCTCGGCAACGGTGCCCGCGTCTCCGCTCGCCCCAGCGACTCCGTCGCCCTCGCCGTCAGACTCGGTACGCCGATCCGCTGCACCGAGCAGGTCCTGCTCGAAGCCGGCGTGGCCACCCCGGAAGAAGAGCAGGCCGAGCTGGAACGCTTCCGCCAGTTCCTCGACGGCGTCGCCCCGGAAGACTTCTCCAGCTGACCGCCGTACGCCGATCCGCCCCGCTCCCGTACGCCGGTACGCCGTACGCCGATGCGCGCGGGCCGGCCTCGGACCGTGACAAACGAGCGCTCGAAATCACTCAGAGTCACCGCTCTTAACTCAGTTCACCTGATGGCTGCCTGGTGGCATGCCGGACGTCGCGAAAGTTAGCTGAACCGTTCACCACTCGTTCATCCGCGACCGCCCGCCCGGTCACTTGGTCTCCCTACCTTTTGTGGAAGTTCACCAAGTCTGATTCCCGCAGAAGGGCAACACTCTCGTGTCCGTCAACCGCCTGCTCCGCGTCGGCACCGTCGCCGTGGCATCCCTCGGCGTCCTCGCTCTGAGCGCCTGTGGCAGTGACCCGGAGCCGTCCGGCTCCTCGAACCCGTCGAGCTCCGGCTCGACCTCCGCTTCCGGTGGCGACTGCCCCAAGGGCACGCTGAACGCCGAGGGCTCCACGGCGCAGAAGAACGCCATCGAGGAAGTCATCGCCAAGTACAACGAGAAGTGCGCCGACGTCACGGTGAACTACAACCCGACCGGTTCCGGTGCGGGCATCAAGCAGTTCAACGCGAGCCAGGTCGACTTCGCCGGTTCGGACTCCGCACTGAAGACCGTCGCCACCGACGGCGGTGAGACCGAGGCGGCCGCCGCGGCCAAGCGCTGCCAGGGCAGCCCGGCGCTGGACCTGCCGATGGTGATCGGCCCGATCACGATCGCCTACAACGTCGACGGCCTGGACAAGCTGGTCCTGGACGGCCCGACCGCCGCCAAGATCTTCCAGGGCACCATCAAGACCTGGAACGACCCGGCGATCGCGAAGCTGAACGCCGGCGCGAAGTTGCCGTCGGCACCGATCGCGGTCTTCTTCCGCTCGGACGAGTCCGGCACCACGGAGAACTTCGCCAAGTACCTGTCCGCCGCCGGCGCCGGCGCCTGGACCGGTAAGCCGGCCAAGAAGTGGACCGGCACGGGCGCCGGCAAGGAGAAGTCGGCCGGTGTGGCCGAGGGTGTCAAGAGCACCAAGAACTCCATCACGTACGTCGAGTGGTCCTACGCGATCGACAACAAGCTCGGCGTCGCGCAGATCGACACCGGCGCCGGACCGGTCGAGCTGACCGCCGACTCCGCCGGCAAGGCGCTGGCCGCCGCGAAGCCGGCCGGTACCGGTAGCGACCTCGCGCTGAAGCTGGACTACGCGACCAAGGCCCCGGGTGCCTACCCGATCATCCTGGTCACCTACGAGATCGCCTGCAGCAAGGGCCTGGCCGCCGAGAAGACCGCACTGGTGAAGAGCTTCCTGAGCTACTTCGCCAGCGCCGACGGCCAGGGCGCGCTGACCGACCTGCACTACGCGCCGCTCCCCGAGGAGCTGCGGACCAAGGTCGACGCGGCCATCCAGTCGATCAGCTGACCTGACTACCGCAGTACGTCGTGAGGCGAGCCTCGGCCGGTTTCCGCGGCCGGGGCTTCGCCTCGTAAGCCATCGACTCAGGCGCTTGGAGCAGCACCCATGAGTAGTACAGACGGCACGGCACCGCCCGACCGGCCGGCCGGCGAGCCACCCGCGACGAAACCCGACCTCGGGCCGGTCGGACACCTCGGCGACAGGCTGTTCGCCGGACTCGCCCGCGGATCCGGCGGGCTGGTGGTCCTGATCGTCGCCTTCGTCGGCATCTTCCTGCTGGCGCTGGCGATCCCGGCACTGGCCGACGACAAGAGCAGCTTCCTGTTCTCCCGGATCTGGGAGCCGGGCGGCGCGGACCCGAAGTTCGGTATCGCGGCCCTCTTCTACACGACGCTGATCAGTTCGGTGATCGCGATGGTGATCGCGGTCCCGATCGCGGTCGGCGTCGCCTTGTTCACCACGTACTACGCCCCGAAGCGGCTGGCCGCGCCTGTCGCCCACGCGGTCGACCTGCTGGCCGCTGTCCCCTCGATCATCTACGGCCTGTGGGGCATCCTCTTCTTCGCGCCGATCCTGCGCCCGGTGATCGACGGGCTCGCCGACGTGCTCGGCTGGATCCCGTTGTTCGAGAAGCCGGCCAGCGAGGACCTCGGCGTCGTGTTCACCGCGTCCGTCGTCCTGGCGATCATGATCCTGCCCGTCGTCACCGCGATCAGCCGGGAGATCTTCGCGCAGACCCCGGTCACGCATCGCGAGGGCGCGCTGGCTCTCGGCGCCACCCGCTGGGAGATGATCCGGATGGCGGTCCTGCCGTACGGGCGTTCCGGCGTGGTCAGCGCCTCGATGCTCGGTCTCGGCCGGGCGCTCGGCGAGACCATCGCCGTACTGATCATCCTGTCGGTGCCGAACGGCAACGACCCGTGGAACTCCTCGATCTTCGCCGGTGGAGAGACGTTCGCCTCGAAGATCGCCAACAACGCCGCCGAGTTCGACTCGCCGGAGAAGACCGGCGCGTACATCGCGGCCGGCCTGGTGCTGTTCGTGGTGACCTTCCTGGTCAACTCGGCCGCGCGGATCATCGTTGCCCGCAGTACGCCGGGAGGTAAGCGGCCACGCAAGGCGCGCCCGGCCAAGGCGCTTGAAGGAGCGACCCCGTGACCACGACCCTCGCGGCCAACCGGCCGGCGTACGACGGCAAGGCGCTCGACCTCACCGGGAAGTCCGGCGCGCGGGCGTTCCGGAACACCCTGGCGACGGTGCTGATCATCCTTTGTTTCCTGATCGCGCTGATCCCGCTGCTGTGGATCCTGTGGACCGTGGTGAGCAAGGGCTACCACCTGCTGCTGGACGCGAACTGGTGGAGCCAGTCCCAGCGCGGCATCACCGTACGACGAGTCGGCGGCGGCGCGTACCACGCGATCATGGGCACCCTGATCATGTCGCTGCTGTGCGCCCTGATCGCCGTACCGATCGCCGTGATGGGCGCTGTCTACCTGGTCGAGTACGGCAAGGGCACGAAGGCGGCCAAGGTCGTCAGCTTCATGATCGACATCCTCACCGGTGTGCCGTCGATCGTCGCCGCACTGTTCATCTACGCGGTCTGGATCACCGTGCTCGGCTTCAACCGGGTCGGGTTCGCGGTCTCGCTGGCCCTTGTCCTGCTGATGTTGCCGGTCGTACTGCGCTCCACCGAAGAGATGCTGAAGCTCGTCCCGGACGAGTTGCGCGAGGCGGCGTACGCGCTCGGCGTACCGAAGTGGAAGACGATCCTCAAGATCGTCGTACCGACGGCCTTCGGCGGCATCATCACCGGCGTGATGCTCGGCCTGGCCCGGGTGATGGGTGAGACCGCTCCGCTGCTGATCCTGGTCGGCTACTCCAAGAACATCAACACGAACCCGTTCGACGGCTTCATGGGCGCCCTGCCCACGATGATCAACCAGGACCGGACCGAACTGGCGTTGCAGCCGGCCGCGGACCGGGTCTGGGCGGCGGCACTCACGCTGATCCTGCTGGTCCTCCTGCTCAACATCCTGGCCCGCACCATCGCGCGGTTCAGCACCATCAAGTCCAAATAGTCGAGAGGCACTGAGTCGATATGGCGAAACGCATCGAGGTCAGCGGCCTCAACGTCTACTACGGCGACTTCAAGGCCGTCGAGGACGTGTCGATGACGATCGAACCCCGGTCCGTCACGGCCTTCATCGGCCCGTCCGGCTGCGGCAAGTCCACCTACCTGCGCACCCTGAACCGGATGCACGAAGTCATCCCCGGTGCCCGGGTCGAAGGCAAGGTCGTGCTCGACGACCAGGACCTGTACGCCCCGGGCATCGACCCGGTCGCCGTACGCCGGGTCGTCGGCATGGTCTTCCAGCGGCCGAACCCGTTCCCGACCATGTCGATCTTCGACAACGTCGCGTCCGGACTCCGGCTGAACGGGGTCAAGGACCGCAAGAAACTGGCTGAGGTGGTCGAGGCTTCGCTCAAGGGCGCGAACCTCTGGAACGAGGTCAAGGACCGGCTCGACAAGCCCGGTGCTGGTTTGTCCGGCGGTCAGCAGCAGCGGTTGTGCATCGCGCGAGCGATCGCGGTCGAGCCTGAGGTCATCTTGATGGACGAGCCCTGCTCGGCCCTCGACCCGATCTCCACCCTGGCGATCGAGGACCTGATCGAGAAGCTGAAGGACCGCTTCACCGTCGTCATCGTCACCCACAACATGCAGCAAGCAGCCCGCGTCTCCGACCAGACCGCCTTCTTCAACCTCGCCGCCACCGGCAAACCGGGCCGGCTGATCGAAATGGGCCCCACCAAACAAATCTTCTCCAACCCCAACGAAAAGGCCACCGAGGACTACATCACCGGCCGCTTCGGCTGAGTTCTTCGCTGGTACTACGGAGGAGCAGTCCCCACGCTGCTCCTCCGTCGTAGCTGTAAAACCGTCCGCTAGCCAGCGTCGCGCGTGGTGACCAAGGTGAGCAGTCTCCAGTGCTTCGATGCCTGCTCCCTCGGCTACTACGCGGCTCCGGGACAGCTGCCGCATTCGCCGTCAAACAAAGGATTGCTTGTCGAGTCGTTCAGAAGACGATGCCCACAGCAACACCAGGCTCCTGGCACCACACTGCCTTCGGTCTTCGTTGGCTGGTAACAAATCGTCCGTATGTACAAGTTTCTTTCCGGCGAACGAGACCACCGAGTCGGTGCAATCAGAAGACGTTGCGTAACACGCCGTACAGGGCCATGCCGGCCAGGAACGCCAGTGGTACGACGCGTTGTAGGCGTGCACCGAAGCGCGGGCGAGGGAGGTGGAACCGGGTGAGGCGTTCCAGCGTCCAGGTCAGCAGCATGTATCCGACCAGGGCCGCCACGACAGGGAGAACCACGAACATGGGTGGGTTGAACGACCAGGCTCGCCCGGGATCTCCTTGCAGGAAAGCCGCCGCCATCCGCGTAGTACCGCAGAACGGGCAGTTCAGGCCCGTCACAGCGTGGAAGGGGCACGGGAGGCCGATTCGGCCGCCGGAGAGGCTGTTGACTCCGGCAAGCACTGCGCCGCCGGCCAGGGTGCCTGCCAGTCCGAGGACGCGGCGATCCAGGGGCTCCGGTCCGGTTCGCCGTGCGCCTGGTTCCGGCGGGACGCCCGGACGCATAGGGTGTGCCGGATACATGGATCCCACGGTAACCCGCCTCGGTGCCCGTGATCCGGACTCCCCGGAGCGGTGCGTAGCCGGTGAGCCGCAATATCGCTAGCCTGCAGTGACTCCTCAACCATCAAGAAGGGACCGTCGTGAGCACTCCGACGCCACCACCGGGTTTCGACCCGCAGAACCCGAACCAGCCGGGCGAGCCCGACCAGACGCCCGAGCAGCCGGGTCAGTACGGTCAGCAGCCGGGGCAGTACGGACAGTCTCCCCAAGACGGGCAGCCGGGCCAGTACGGTCAGCCGGGTCAGTACGGTCAGCCGGGTCAGTACGGGCAGCAGCCCGGACAGTACGGCCAGACCCCCGAGCAGCCGGGCCAGTACGGTCAGCCTGGCCAGTACGGCCAGCCGGGCCAGCCGCAGTACGGGCAGCAGCCGGGGCAGTACGGCCAGCCGGGGCAGTACCCGGGCCAGCCGGCTCAGTACGGCCAGGGCGGCGCCGCACCGGGTCAGCCGGGTGGCTACGGGCAGCAGCCCTATGGCCAGCAGCCGGGCGCGTACGGCCAGCAGCCGTACGGCGCACAGCCCTACGGTGCTTACGGCTACGGCGGCCAGGTGGGCGGCAACCTCGCGACCTGGCCGGTCCGGGTCGGTGCGTTCCTGATCGACGCGATCATCTACGGCATCCCGATCGGTATCGGTAACGCCCTGAGCAGCAACGGCTCCTCGGTCATCAGCCTGCTGTTCACGCTGATCGGCGTCGGCGTCTGGATCTACAACCGGATCATCCAGCAGGGCCAGACCGGCCAGAGCTGGGGCAAGAAGGCGGTCGGCCTCAAGCTGATCACCGCCGACACCGGCCAGAACGTCGGCCCGGGCAAGGCGTTCCTGCGCGAGCTCACCCACATCCTGGACGGCCTGCCGTGTTACCTCGGCTACCTGTGGCCGCTGTGGGACGAGAAGAAGCAGACCTTCGCGGACAAGATCAACAACACGTACGTCATCAAGCTCTGACGTCGGTCCACACCCGGAACGCCGTGACCCTCCCGGTCACGGCGTTCCGGCGTTCCCGCCCGGTACGGAATACTCGGCGCGACAGAAAGGAGTCCCGTGAGCACCCCTCCCCTCGGCCCACAGGACAACGACCCGTACTACGGTCCGCCAGGCGACCCCGATCGCTCCGCCGCCCCTGGCCAACCTGGTCGCCCTGCCCAGCCGGAGCAACCCGGCTCCCCGACGCCACCCGGCCAACCGCCGTACGGCCAGCCGCAGCCCGGACAACCGCCCCACCAGCAACCGCAGTACGGGCAACCGCCGTACCAGCAACCGCAGCCCGGGCAACCGCCGTATGGGCAACCGCCGTACGGGCAGCCGCATCCGCAGCAGGTTTTCGGGCAACCGCAGGATCCCTACCTGTACGGCTACGGCTACGGTGCTCCTCGTGCCGAGCTCGCCAGTTGGGGCCCGCGCGTCGGCGCCGCCTTGCTGGACGGTCTGGTCAGCGGCATACCGGTCCTCGTCTGCTACACGATCTTCATCACCAACGTGCTCTCCCGCTCCGACAACCCCTATCCCGACGACCGACCGGAAGCCTGGGCTGTCCTCGTCTTCGCGCTCGGCGGACTCGCCAGCCTCGGTCTGTGGATCTGGAATCGCGTGATCCGGCAGGGCAAGACCGGTCAGAGCGTCGGCAAGAGCGCACTCCACCTGAAACTCGTCGACGCCCGCACCTACCAACCGATCGGGCCGGGCAAGGCGCTCGGACGTGACCTGCTGCGCGGTGTCTTCGACCAGGCGTGCTTCCTCAATTCGCTCTGGCCGTTGTGGGACGACCAGAAACAAACCTGGCACGACAAGGTGCTCAACACGTACGTGGTGAAGGTCTGATGTCATACCCAGGACAGCCAGCACACCCCGGGCAACCAGGCGGATACCCACCAGGGCAGCCGGGCCAGTTCCCGCCCGGGCAGCCCGGCGGCAACCAGGGACTGCAGCCTTACAGTCCGGTCCAGCCGGGCTACAACCCTTACCACCAAGGCGGTTACGGCTTTGCTCCGCTCGGCGGCGGCCAGCTGGCCGGCTGGGGTTCGCGGGTCGGCGCGTCGATCCTCGACAGCCTGATCGCGCTCGTCCCGATCCCGATCGGCGTCGTCACCGCGGTCGCGATCTCCGGCAGCATGGAGCAGATGACCGACTCGGGCCGGACCGCGATGGCCGTCGGCTACCTCGCGTACTTCGTCCTGGTCATCTGGAACCGGATCATCCGCCAGGGCCGGACCGGGCAGAGTCTCGGCAAGAAGATGCTCGGCCTGAAACTCGTTGCCAAGAGCACCGGACGGCCGCTGGGCGTCGGCCGGTGCCTGGGTCGCGAGGTGTGTGGGATCGTCCTGGCCAACCTCTGCTTCCTCGACCTGCTCTGGCCGCTGTGGGACCAGCAGCACCAGACGTGGCACGACAAGATCGTCGCCAGCATCGTCGTCAAGCAGTAGCGCCTGGCCGGTGGCACCCGAAGATGCCACCGGCAGGACAACCTTTCAGACCTTGGTCAGAGTCCAGCTCTGCAACGCCGTACCGGTGTTCGGCTGCTGGACGAGCAGCGCTCCACTGGTTGCCGACGCCGCCGTGATCGCCTGGCCGCTCGCGGCCGAGACGAGCGCGTTGCCGCCGGCAACGGCGGCGAGTTTCCACTTCTGATTGGTGTTTCCGCTACAGCCGTACTGGATGATCGCCGCGCCCGCGGCATTCGAGCTACCGTTGAGATCCACGCAGAGCCCACTGTTGACGTTCTTCAGCGTGAACGTGTTGTCACTGTTGACGGTGGCAACGAATCTCTGATTCGCTCCGGAATGCGGGCTGTACACCGTCAGTTGTGTGCCCGCCGTGGTGGAGGAAGCCGGCACGTCGATGGCCAGTCCACTGTTCTTGATCTGGTACGTCGCCCCCGACTGAATCGCCGGACCGTACACCTCGAACTCGTAGAGCGAGTAGCCGTACGTCGTACCGCGGGCAATCCCCTGCATCCGCACGTATCGGCCCGTGCCGGTCAAGCCGGTCAGGTCGTCGATTCCACCATCACCTGCCGTGGTCGTGTAGCTGGTCGTCCAAGTCGCGTTGTCGTTGGACACCTGGATTTGGTAACCCTTGCCGTAGGCACTTTCCCAGCGCAGCTTGACCCGCTCGATCGGCACCGCGGCGCCGAGGTCGACGGTGATCCACTGGTTGTCGCTGTAACCGCTGGACCAACGCGTGCTCAACTCGCTGTCGACCGCGTTGGCCGCCACCAGGCTCGGTGTCTCGATGCTCGAAGCCGTCACCGGGTTACCGGCGGCGAGGTTCCCTTCCTGCACGGTGGACGGCCACGCCGGGTTGCGCCCGATAGTGGCGATCACGGAGATGAAGTTGGACCACGGCGTGGTGAGCTTGGGCGAACCCCAGGTCTGCTGCGCCACCATGCGCAGTCCGTCGCGGATGTCGGAGGCGATCCGGTCCTGGGTCGCCGCATCCGGGTTGTCGCACCAGACGTGCAGCTTGGTGCCCAGGTTCTTGGCCTTCGACGCCTCGCTGATGGTCTGGCTGCCCTGGAACAGATCGGGAGTCCAGGTGTCGTAGCCCCATTGGCTGCCCGGGCCACCGGGCCCGCCCTGATAGAGCACGTAGTACGTCGGATCCCAGCTCTCGTTGGAGATCAGGTGCCCGCCGTCGATGAGCGCCTGCGGGGACTGGCCGTAGTTGTACCAGAATTCGAGGATGACGTTGGGGTTCACGGTGACGGCCGAGCCGCCGCCGATGCCGTCGTTCCACGCCCGGGTGGTCTTGCCTGCGGCGCGGACGATGTCGTTGGCCCAGTTGATGAAGCCGAGGTAGGCGTCCTTGCCGATCGCGTTGGCGCCGTAGGTGGCCTTGGCGTAGGTCTCGAGCTGCGGGAAGTCGCTGTAGTTGCCGATCTGGTACTCGTCGGCGCCGATGTGGAAGTACGGGCCGGGGAACAGCGCGAGGTACTCCTGGTAGAGATCGCGGAGCAGCGTGTAGGTACCTGGTTTGCTCAGGTCGATGTTGCCGTTCTGCACCGCGCCGGTCTTGCTGACCAGCCTGAGTTCGGGATGCGCGTTGAGCACCTGGGTCAGGTGACCGGGCGCGTCGATCTCCGGCACGACGATGATCTTGTACTTCGCCGCCAGCGCGATCAGGTCGCGTACTTCGGCCTTCGTCAGGTGATCGGCGGAGACGACCTCCGGGTGCGAGGTGCTCTCGATCCGGAAGCCCTGGTGATCGTTCAGGTGCAGGTGGAGGTAGTTCAGCTTGAGATAGGCCAGCTCCTTCACGTGGTCCTTCAGCCACTGTGCCGTGAAGTACTTGCGTCCGGCATCGATCATCAGGCCGCGCTCGGGTTTGAGCGGCCAGTCGCGGGCGGTGCCCTGCGGGATCGAGTTGCTCTGCTTGAGCAGTTGGAGGACGGTGCGAGTGCCGTAGAAGGCGCCCTTGTCGTCTCGGGCGGTGATGCTGATCCGGTCGGTGACCGACAACGCGTACCCCTCGGTGCCGAGAGCGGTGTCGGTCGACCCGAGGGCGAGGTAGATGTCGCCGGCGCGCAGATCGGCCGGCGTACCGGTCGTTTCCGCCGGGGCTCGACCTGTCAGGGCCCGGAGATCATCGGCGAAGACCTGGCTGGTCGTCGCGAGCGTCGTGGCCTGGGCGGTCGAGCGGACGATCCGGGTAGCGCTGGAGTAGCTGAACGAACCGGTACCACCGGTCCACTCCTGCAGCGCGGGAATCGTCTGGGGTCTGGGGTTGGACGTGGTCTGCGCGGTCGCCGGAACGACCGTCACCGAAACGGTGGCGGCCGAAGCGACGACGAGGGCGAGTGCACCGAGCAGCGGTTTCAGGGGCCTCATCGCGATCCTCACATGAGCGGGGCGGAGACAGGATCGTGCGCGGCAGGCGAGGTGAAGTCAAGAGCAAACTGCACATAGCTAGTCAAATACGCAGGTTATGCGCAGAAATTGTCAAAGTGCGCGCCGATAACGCTCAGCGGGAGAGCACCAGGCCGGCGCAGGCGACGGACCACAAGACGCTGGTGAAGGTGCCGATAATGAACCGCTCGGCTACCGCCTGCGGTGTCACCGACGCAGGCTGGTCCGGGCTCCGCAGTTCGGGATACCGGGCCAGCCCTTTGATCGCCAGCACGATCGCGAGCCCTTCCGGGAAGCCGGCCACCATCGAGGCGTAGATGGCGCCGCGCTCGAGCGCGCCGATCAGCGCGCCACCCCGCAGTACCTCACCGGCCTTCTGGGTCGACTGCGCCCGGGTGTTGCCGCGGTCGACCAAGGACAGCACAGAGGTCGTCAACGGGCCGCCGCCGGTCACCGCCAAGCCGCCGGCCAGCAGGAGCAGGACGTTCCACCAGCCCTCGCGCCAGCCCGTGACGCCGTCACCCGCGAGCAGGATGAGGCCGACCGCGGCTAGGCAGGCCAGCATCAGCCCGCTCACGACGATCTCCAGGACAGACCCGGCTTTGAGCACCAGGGCGAGGACAGCGAACACCAACCCGACGGCTGTCACCGACAGCACGACTGCCGTCATGCAGCAGCACCGGCGCCGAGCAGTTCCGCTGCGAGGGCCCGGCCGCGCTGCTCCTCGACGACACCCGCCGCCTGAGCCCGCTGGGTCACCGCCGACTGGCTGATGCCCAGCTTCACGCCAATCTCGCGACGGCTGAGGCCCTCGGCGAGCAGGTCGGCCACTGCCCAGCCACGCTCGCTGCGCCGCCGTAGTACCGAAGCCATCAGCCAGAGCACGCTCTCCACCTGTTCGGCGTGGTGCGCGTCGGTCCCGATCACGTTGATGTGGTGGGGACTCGCCTTGGCCCGGTTCACCGCTTCGCGCGCGTTCACGAACGCTGCCCCGCTGCCGGCCCTGGTACTGCGCGGCAACGGCTCGTCTACTTCGCCGATACCGAGTCCGACGTACCACCGGTCGGCCCGGATCAGCTGGACGATCACGTCGATGGTCGCCCGCGCCTCGGCCATCACGCCTTGCACCTCGTCGCCTGCCGTCCGCTCGAACTTCCGCAGCAGCCCGGTCCGCCGGGGCCGCCGGTTGAGCGTGTTCAGCAGGTCGGGAACCACATCCGATGTCGTCCGGCTGGCTCGCTGATCTACCGTGAGAACGAAGACCACCGCCCTGCACCTCCTTCCCAGCGCATGATTAAGGCTACAGTCTTATTCACGTAGAGTGAAGGAAAAAACCTGAATCGGTTCACCCGATCACTCCCCGTGATCGCCCCGCGGACCCGCCGATCCCCCCATTTTCCGCTCAATCCGGCCCATCCCGCGCCCCGACTCACCGCCCGCCTTCACTCCCAGTCAAGATCCGGTCGGGCCATTTCAACGCCGGACCGGCCGTTCTCGAAAACAAACGACTGACCGATCACCCGTTGATGCCGCTGCTTGCCTAGAAGGCCAACCGGCCGCTCCCGCCCTGGACGGACGGGAGCGGACCAGGGTCAGTCGACGAGGCGCAGGTAGACCTGGGAATCGTTGGACTTGAAGGTCTCGGACATCTCCGCGAAGCCGGCTTCGATGGCTTCGGTGGAGGTGAGGCCCTTCTCCTCGGCGTACTTGCGGATGTCGGCGGTGATCCGCATCGAGCAGAACTTGGGCCCGCACATCGAGCAGAAGTGGGCGGTCTTCGCGGGCTCGGCCGGCAGCGTCTCGTCGTGGTACGAGCGCGCCGTGTCGGGATCCAGCGACAGGTTGAACTGGTCCTCCCAGCGGAACTCGAACCTTGCCCTCGACAACGCGTCGTCCCAGTCCTGCGCACCCGGGTGCCCCTTCGCCAGATCGGCTGCGTGGGCAGCGATCTTGTAGGTGATCACCCCGGTCTTCACGTCATCGCGATCGGGCAGGCCGAGGTGTTCCTTGGGCGTGACGTAGCACAGCATCGCCGTACCGAGCCAGCCGATCTGCGCCGCGCCGATCGCACTGGTGATGTGGTCGTACGCCGGTGCGACATCTGTTGCCAACGGCCCCAATGTGTAGAACGGCGCCTCACCGCAGAGCTCTTCCTCGAGCCGCACGTTCTCCGCGATCTTGTTCATCGGCACGTGTCCCGGCCCCTCGATCATCACCTGGACGTCGTGCTCCCACGCGATCTTGGTCAGCTCGCCGAGGGTCCGCAGTTCGGCGAACTGGGCCGCGTCGTTGGCGTCCGCGATGCATCCCGGCCGAAGCCCGTCGCCGAGCGAGAACGTCACGTCGTACGCGCGCAGGATCTCGCAGAGTTCGGCGAAATGCGTGTACAGGAAGGATTCCTGGTGATGCGCCAGGCACCAGGCTGCCATGATCGAGCCGCCGCGCGAGACGATCCCGGTGATCCGCTGGGCGGTCAGTGGCACATACCGAAGCAGTACTCCGGCATGCACGGTCATGTAGTCGACGCCCTGCTCACACTGCTCGATCACCGTGTCGCGGTAGACCTCCCAGCTCAGCTCGGTCGGGTCGCCCTTCACCTTCTCCAAGGCCTGGTACAGCGGCACGGTCCCGATCGGCACCGGCGAATTCCGCACGATCCACTCGCGCGTCTCGTGGATGTTCTTGCCGGTGGACAGATCCATCACCGTGTCCGCGCCCCAGCGGGTCGCCCAGACCAGCTTCTCGACCTCTTCCTCGATCGAACTCGAAACGGCCGAGTTGCCGATGTTCGCATTGACCTTCACCAGGAACTTCTTCCCGATGATCATCGGCTCGGACTCGGGATGACGGTGGTTCGCCGGGATCACCGCCCGGCCGCGCGCCACCTCGTCCCGCACGAACGACGCCTCGACGCCTTCCCGTACGGCGATGTAGCGCATCTCCTCGGTGATCGTGCCGGCTCGCGCATGCGCCAACTGGGTCAGCGGCTCCCTCTTGCTGATCCAGTCGCTCCGCAGCGGCGGCAGCCCGGCCTGAACATCGATCTGGGCCTTGGCATCGGTGTACGGCCCGGACGTGTCGTACAGGTCGAAGTGCTCCCCGTTGGTGAGGTGCACCCGCCTGGCCGGTACGCCGAGCTCGCCGCGGTGGATCTTCTCGGAGCCCGAGATGGGCCCGGTGGTGACGGTCGGACGAACAGAATTGCCGATCGAGGTCACGTCTGTGCTCCCTACGCCGGAATTACCCGGACAGGTTCGGCGGTCGGCGGCGCCGGTTCGCCCCGCCTGCCCGGTGATCCCGGCGCAGCGGTGCGCAGTCCAGCCGCCCTCTCAGCCCACTACAGCGCGAGCTCCCGCGATATCAACTTGTCACCGGCAACCTTAGCCAACGCGGGCGTACGGCGTACCGGCTCCGTGTGGCGCATCACGCTCGTCCGCGCCGCGAACCGGTGTGGCGTCAGGGTGGAACCGGTAGCGTCAGGACATGCGCGACATCCTGTACCCGCCGGTGATCGGCTTCGCCAAGACTGCCTTCAAGGTGCTCGATCTGAAGTTCCGGATGACCGGCACCGAGAACGTGCCACGCACCGGCGGCGCGGTGCTCGCGCTGAACCACATCAGCTACGTGGACTTCGTGATCGGCGGGTTCGGCGCGCAGCCGAGCAAACGGCTGGTCCGGTTCATGGCCAAGGAAGTGCTGTTCCGGAACCGGTACTCCGGTCCGCTGATGCGCGGGATGCACCACATCCCGGTCGACCGCGACGCCGGCTCCGCGTCGTACCGGGAGGCACTGCGCTACCTCGGCGAGGGTGAGATCGTCGGTGTCTTCCCGGAGGCGACGATCAGCCGGTCGTTCGAGCTGAAGGAGTTCAAGACCGGGACGGTCCGGATGGCCGCCGCGGCCGGCGTACCGATCATCCCGATGGTGCTGTGGGGCACCCAGCGGATGCTCACCAAGGACCACCCGCGCGACTTCTCCCGGCACCAGCGGGTCTCCATCACGGTCGGCGAGCCGATCACGGTGACCCGCGCCGACAACGCGGCCGAGGCGACCGAGCACCTGCACAAGACGATGGCCGGCCTGCTCGACCGGACCATCCGGGAGTACCACGAGCAGCCACCGGGCGCCTGGTGGCTGCCCGCGTCGTACGGCGGTGGCGCGCCGACCCCCGAAGAGGCCGACCGGCTCGATGCCGAGGAACTCCGGCTGCGCGCGGAGCGCCGGAAGAACAAGTAGCGCCTGCCGCCGTACGCAACCACCCCATTGCCGCGAGTAAGCGATTTCCCTGGCTTTGTCATGCCTGCGGGAAGATTTCCGGACAGCACCTTGACCCGGTGGCGAGGCCGGAGTACGAAGGGCCTTTGTTGTCGAAGCAGGTACCTGGGGGGTCCCTCTCGACGCAGGCCGGTCGCTCGTGCGGTTGGCCGGCCGTCACGGGGTGGGGGAAGATTTTGTTCGAGTTTGACGAGGAGCTGCACCTCTTCGAGCCGGGGACGCTGACGATCCCGCCTCACGTCGAAGAGGAGATTCCGGACGTCGGTGGGTTCTTCATCGCCTGGGCGACCCAGGACCTCCGGCCGGACCAGGCGCGCGAGCTCGAGGCAGCCGTGAACGGCCGACGCTGCTCCAACGGCTGGTTCCCACTGGAGAGCCTGGACAACATCGGCAGCCGCGGCTTCTGGCGCGGGCCGTTGACCTACCTGGCCCGGATCACAGCCAAGGACCCGGTGCTGGTCCAGAACTGGGCGTCCAACGGCTTGCACGGCGAAGCCAAGAGCCGCATCGACGCCACCGCCAACCACCTCCTCTTCCAGCAAGGCCACGCCGCCGCGGCGACCTGGGCAATGGCAGTACGCCCGCAGGCCCTCCTCAATCCCACCCTCCTCGGCGAGGCCCTCTACCGCAGCTGGGAAGAGGGCATCAGCACCCTCCGCACCAAAGACATAGCCAAAGCCGTCCGCCGCTGGAACCGCTAGTACTACGAACGCGCAAACCCCGCCCACGCAGTCTCCTGCGTCGTCTGCTCCCCACCCCCCAGCTATGCAGCTCCTCCATCGCCGCTCCGCTGCCTCGCTCAGGGTCTGCTGAGTACCCGCGCAGCAAAGCCCAGCCGCTTCTACGCGCTACCCGAACACAGACAAGTCGCTGCCCCACGCCACGACCGGGCGAGCGGTCGCCAGCCGGCCTGGGCCCGCTCCGCTATCAGCCTCATAGCGTCCACCTCGCATTCTCACTCTCGGAGGGCAATCACCCTGTCCTGAATAGAAGTAACAGTGCTTATATAAGTGCTGTTATGGTTTTGGCATGGACGATCCTACCGAGCAGAGTCAGTGGCGGGCGTTGCATGAGTTGCTGGCTCGGATGGATGGGGAGATCGGGCGGATCTACAGCGACCGCCAGATCCAGGGCCTGAAGCCGACGTACGTACGCGAGCTGTTGCAGTTGCACCTGCGCGGGCCGATGACGATCACCGAGTTGGCCGAGGCGATCGGGCGGACGCATTCGGCGCTCAGTCAGAAGGTGGCCGGGATGCGCAGCGCCGGGCTGGTGCGGACCGTGCCGGGTGCTGACGCGCGGAGTAAGCGGGTCACGCTGACCGCCAAGTCCAAGAAGCTCGTCGAGTTGCTCGCCGCCGAGTGGCGGGCGACGGAGGCCGCGATCACCGAGCTCGAGGCCGAGTTGCCGTACCCGATGACCCAGGTGGTCCGCGACGTCGAGGCCGCTCTGGAGCGGAAGAGCTTCTACCAACGCGTCACCGAGCACCTCGAAGGGGAAGTGGAGTGAGGCGCGCGTTCATCGACCTCGGGCCGTTGCGTGTGCTGACCTACCGGCGGCTTTGGGTCGGGCAGGTGCTGTCCGGATTCGGCGGGCAGCTGACGTTCGTCGCCGTGATGTTCCAGGTCTGGGACCAAACCTCCAGCCCGGCCTGGACCGGCGCGGTCGGGCTGGCGCAGGCGTTGCCGTTGATCCTCCTCGGCCTGTTCGCCGGTACGCTCGTGGACCGGCTCGAACGGCGGAAGATCTATCTCGTCACCACCTGCGGACAGTTGCTCACCGCAACCGTCATGGCGAGCCAGTTGGTGCTCGGCCGGGTCCCGGTCGGGGTGCTGCTGGGCCTCATCGCCGTACAGGCGTCGTTCGGTGCGACCGCGGGCCCCGTGGCCAGGACGGTCCTGCCGCAGTTGCTGACTCGCGATCAACTGGCGGCCGGGATTGCCCTGAACCGGATCGGGTTCCAGGGCGCGATGCTGATCGGCCCGGCGCTCGGCGGTCTGATCATCGGCGCCTGGGGCGTCGGCGTCTGCTACCTGATCGATGCGCTGAGCTTCCTGGCCGCGCTGTACGGCGTACTCGGGCTTCCGCGGATGCGCATCGAGGGAACCGCCAAGCCGGGCCTGCGCGGGGTGTGGGACGGGTTGACCTTCGTCGTGTCGACGCCCGTGATCCGTGGCGCGCTGGTGACCGACCTGGCGGCGACGGTGCTGTCGATGCCGATCAGCCTGTTTCCGGTGATCAACGCGGAGCGGTTCGGCAACAACCCGCGGACGTTGGGATTGTTCCTGACCGCGATCGCCGTCGGCGGGGTGGCCGCGTCACTGTTCTCCGGATCGTTCACGCGGTTGCCGCGGCACGGTGTGGTCATGTTGTGCGGTTCGGCGGCCTGGGGTTTCGCGTTGCTGTTGTTCGCGTTCTCGCCGGTGCCGTGGCTGGCACTGGTCTGTCTCGCGGTCGCCGGCGCCGCGGACACCATCGCCGTGGTCTCCCGGAGCACGATCGTCCAGTTGCACACGCCGACCGAGCTTCTCGGCAGGGTCAGTGCCGCCGAGCAGATCGTCGGTCAGGCCGGCCCCGACCTCGGCAACCTCCGCGGCGGCGTCGTCGCGCAACTCACCTCACCCGTGGCATCCCTCGCCTCCGGCGCCCTCCTCTGCATCGCAGCGGTCGCCGCCGTCGCCGCAAGCACCCCCGGCCTTCGCACACCTGCTACCCCAATCGACAGCAGGTAGCACCGTTTGCGAACTGCTGGCCGGCTCTCACTCCGGCAGGGTGAGTGTCCAGGAAGAGACGACGCTGTCGACGACGATCAGCCCGGGGCCGGGGATCTCGACCTTGCCGCGGAAGGGGGCGTTGGCGAAGGTCAGGTCTGTGAAGTGGTTGCCGACGAACCTGTAGTGCTTCAGGTACGCATACGACTTCGGAACCGTGAGCTGGGCTGTGGTCCGCCGTCCGGTGTAACGGAACACGGCGGTGTGACCGCCGCTGACCGAGCCGTGGAGTTCGGGAAGGCTGCTGGCGGCCCGATAGCCGAGCTGCCACCTGGCGAATCCGGGCGACTTGATCGAGGGAACGATCTGGACGTGGGTGTACTTCCGCGGTACGACGCAACGGATCCGCTGCCGGCTGAACATTCCCATGCCCAGTTCCTCGCCGCCTTCCTGATGGTCAGGCGTGTCGACAAGCCCGAAGACCTTCAGGCTGCCGAGTGGGCAGCGAAGTTCCAGCACGGTCTGGTCGCCCTCGGGCGCGTGCATCACCGGCACGGTCCCCTTGAACCAGCCACGGAACGGCAACTCGATCTCGTCCACCCGGGAAGTATCGTGCATCAAACGGCCACTCTCAGGCCCAGCAATCCGCGCCCGGTAAAGGACCGCACAGAACTCGTGTCAGCTCTTCGTCAGGCGGCGGGAAAGCAAGCCGGCGGTGTCGTCGACCGGGTCGGCGTGGCGGTGAACGATCTTCCACTCGCCGTCCTCGCGCCGGAAGATCGTCGTACTGCGGAGCATGTACGACGTCGGCTCGGATCCGCCGATCGACGCGGTCGTCCGTTCGATCGCGAGCAGGTAGGCGAAGTCGTCGCCGACGTCTGCCGCCACCACTTCCCACTCGCACGAACTGCAGTCGGAGAAGCGGGTTGCGAGGTCGTCGAACATCGGAGCGACCTCAGCCCACCCGATCGGGCTGAAGGCCGCGCCGTAGACGGTGACCGGATCGGTGTGCGACCACATCGCGAACCGCGGGCCCGCGTCGCCGTTGTGCAGCGCCGTCTCGGCCTCGTGGATCCGCGGCATCATCTCGGCGAGGAACTGCTGGGTGTCGTTCATCGGATCTCCTCGGTGTTCGGGTGGCGGCCCAGCTGCTGGAGCAGCCGGTCTTGTGGTGACGCGTTCCGGGGTACGGCGTCCGTCGTCGCGAACGCGTGTTGCTGCGGGCCGAGGTCGAGCTCGGCGGAGTACGCGAGCAGGAAGGCGACGACCTCGTCGGGGAGGGTCTCGTCCGCGCCGATCGCCCGGGCGAGATCCCAGGCGTGAATCGCGGCATCGAGGATCCGCATCGACACCAACTCGCGCCCGGTCCGATCGCCCGTCACGTGATGGGCAACGCGTTCGAGTGCGCCGTCCTCGTGGAAGCACGCGACCATGCGATCCGCGGTCGCCACGTACGCCGCCAGCGCGTCGTCACCGAGGTGATCGACGGACCGCGTGGCCTCGACCTGGTCGGTCGGGGCGCCGTGGAGCAGCAACTGATAGCGCACGTTGGCCCCGACGACATGATCGACGAGGGCACGGACGTCCCACTCGGTGCACGGCGTCGCCCGTCGCCAGTCACCAGGCCCGACAAGCCGAAGTCTGCGCCCGAACTCTTCAACAGCGATCTCAAGCAGTGCAAGAGAATCCGCCCCGTCGCTCATACCTCTCACCCTGAGCCCGCGCCGATCCCGCCGGCAGGGTCCACCATCCCGCCCTCCCAGGAATCAGTCCCGAGCGCACAGGAGAAGCGCCTTCAGTAGCTGATGGAGCGAAGGTGGCGATGGAAACCAAGTGCGCGGTTGTCGACCGGAAGTCTGCGGCTCCGGGGCATCGAGGCTGGCAGCGCAGGCGGTGTCGCCGAGGAGCGGACCTTGGCGGGTGACCGGCATGCGGCTAAGCCCGCACCCGCCCACCGGGCAGTACCACGGACAAGCGAGGGTTGGATGGCGTCAGGTGTTAGTGGAATTGGGGGATGATCAGGTAGAGGCCGTAGAGGACGGCGGCTATGCAAGCGGCGAAGGAGAAGCTTGCCACTGCTGTGTCGACGGGCGACGCGGGCTTTCCGGAATCGGTGGCGGTTGCTCGGCGGGACCAGGCGGTGATGCCTAGGGCGAAGAGGACGACGAGGCCTACTCCGAAGAGGAGGCTGGCGAGGGCTACCTGGGCGAGGGCGGTCCAGTCGATGTGCATGTGCGTCTCCTCAGGCGGCCGTGGTGACCGGGGTCGGCGTACTGGGGTAGTCGTTGACGTTGTTCGACGTGACCGGCTTGCGCCTTGCGGCGGCGTACAGGGTGAGACCTGCTGCTGCGGCGGCGACCGCGATGATCGCGACTCCCGCGTTGCCCGAGTTGGCGACGCGGCCCGCCAGTGCGCCGACAAGGGCCGCGGCGGGCAGTGTGAAGAGCCAGGCCAGTGCCATGCGGCCCGCGACGGTCCAGCGCACCTCTGCGAGCCGTTTGCCGAGTCCTGCGCCGAGGATGCTGCCTGAGCAGACCTGGGTGGTCGACAGCGGGAAGCCGAGGTGTGACGACGCGAGCAGTACGGCGGTGGAACTGCTCTCCGCCGCGAAACCCTGCGGCGACTCGATCTCGGTGAGCCCCTTGCCCATCGTGCGGATGATCCGCCAGCCGCCCAGGTAGGTGCCGGCCGCGATCGCCAGCCCGGCCGCGAAGATCACCCACAGCGGCGGCCGCGAGCCGTGCGCCAGGCTGCCGGAGGTGATCAGCACCAGCGTGATGATGCCCATCGTCTTCTGCGCGTCCCCGGTGCCGTGCGCGAGCGAGACCAGCGACGCCGAGGCGATCTGGCCGACCCGGAACCCGTCGTCGACCGTCTTCTTCCGCGCCCGCGCGGTGATCGTGTAGACGAGGTAGGTTCCGATCGTCGCCACCACACCGGCCACGATCGGCGCGGCCACCGCCGGCACGATGATCTTCTGGACCACGGTGCCGAAGTGCACGGCGCCGCTGCCGGCAGCGATCCAGGTCGCCCCGATCAGCCCGCCGAAGAGCGCGTGCGACGAGGAGCTCGGCAATCCGACGTACCAGGTCAGCAGGTTCCACAGGATCGCGCCGACCAGACCGCCGAAGATGATCGGCACGGTGATCTTCGCGTCGTCGACGAGTCCGCTGGAGATGGTTCTGGCGACCTCGGTGGAGACGAACGCGCCGACCAGGTTCAGTACGGCGGACAGCGCGACGGCGACCTTGGGTCTGAGTGCTCCGGTGGCGATCGACGTCGCCATCGCGTTCGCGGTGTCGTGGAAGCCGTTGGTGAAGTCGAACACGAGCGCGGTGACGATCACCACGACGACGAGGAACGACAGATCCATCACGATCACATCCCGGAACTGGGCGGCGGTCAGGAGAACGCTCTCGACGCTAAGGCCCCGGGGTTAATTCGCCGTGAACTACTCAAAAGCTGAACTGCCCGTACTACGAACCGCCGGTGCCGCGGTACTGCGCGTTGCCCGCGGCAGCCGGCTACTCCAGGATCAGGTGCGCCAGTCCGTAGACGCCGGCCGCGACCAGGCCGGCCGCCGGGATGGTCAGGACCCACGCGGCGACGATGCCCTTCGCGACACCCCAGCGGACCGCGGACAGCCGCTTGGTGGCGCCGGCGCCCATCACAGCGGAGGTGATGGTGTGGGTGGTGGAGACGGGCGCGTGCAGCCCGATCGCCATCACGTACAGCACGGTCGCGGCGACCGCCTCGGACGCGAACCCGCGCGCCGGATCCAGGTGGATGATGCGCCGGCCGAGCGTGCGCATGATCCGCCAGCCGCCCGAGTAGGTGCCGAGCGAGATCGCGGTGGCGGCGGCGAACTTCACCCAGATCGGGATCCCGTCCTCCTTGCTCACGTGACCGGTGGTCAGCAGCGCGAGGAACATCACGCCCATCGTCTTCTGCGCGTCCTGCAGACCGTGTCCGAGCGACATCGCCGCGGCCGACACCGACTGGGCCAGCCGGAAGCCGCGGGTCGTCCGGCCGGGGTTGCTGCGCCGGAAGATCCACAGGATCGCCAGCATCAGCAGGAACGCGCCGAGGAACCCGATCGCGGGTGACAGGACCATCGGGATGACGACCTTGTCCACGATGCCGGCCCACAGCACGACGCTGGTCGAGGCGAGCCCGGCGCCGACCAGGCCGCCGATGAGGGCGTGCGAGGAGGAGGACGGCAGACCGAAGTACCAGGTGATCAGGTTCCAGCTGATGGCGCCGATCAGTGCGGCGATGACGACCACCAGCCCGTGCCGGCCCGACGGCAAGGTGATGACGCCCTTGCCGATCGTCTCGGCCACCTCGGTGCCCAGGAAGGCGCCGGCGAAGTTGAAGACCGCCGCCATCGCCAGCGCGACCCGCGGCGTCAGCGCGCGGGTCGAGACCGAGGTCGCGATCGCGTTGGCGGCGTCGTGGAAACCGTTCGTGTAGTCGAACGCCAGCGCGATGACGATGACGGCGACGACGAGCGCGAACTCCACGCTCAGCTCTCCTTGACGGCGATCTGTTCGACCGTGTTGGCGACGTGCTCGAAGGCGTCGATCGCGGCCTCCAGCAGGTCGACCACGGTCTTGTACTTCATCACCGTGAGCGCGTCGTACTCGCCGCTGAACAGCTTGGCGATGATCCGGCGGTGCACCGCGTCACCGGTGTTCTCCAGCCGGTTGACCTCGATCCAGTACTCCGCGAGGTCCTTCATCGTCCGCAGCCGCGGCATCGTCTCGGCGGTCAGCGCGCCCATTCGCTGCAGCACCTCGATCTGCTCGGCGACCTCGGCCGGCAGTTCACTGAGGTTGAAGAGGTGGACGGCGTCGACCGCCTCCTCCATGTAATCCATCACGTCGTCGAGGTCGGAGGCCAGCCGGTAGATGTCCTCGCGGTCGAACGGCGTGACGAAGGTCGAGTTGACGCGGCGGATGATCGAGTGTGTGGTCTCGTCCGCGGCGTGCTCGGCGTCCTTCATCTGGGCAGCGATCTGGTGGCTCGCGGACAGGCCGGATCCCGCCGTACTGCCGAGCAGTTCGGCAAGGATGCGGGATCCGTCCACCAGGTGGTTGGCGGACTCGGTGAAAAGGTCGTAGAACGTCGGGTCGTTCGGACGCAGACGTAACGGCACTTCAAGCTCCGGGTGAACGAGGGACAAACCGTGAACATGCTAGGGGCAACGGACCGCTGACGGAGCATCGGCGGTGTCAAGGTACCGCGAGATGATGAACACGTAGACTCAACACGACCAATCCGTGACCGATCAGTTTCAGCGAGTGATCACCGCGTAGAGGTCGAACAGGCCCACCAACAGCACCAGGCCGGCCGCGACCCGCAGTACGCGATCTGAGCCCAGGCCGCCTGGTTCGTGACGCAGATGGCGGTAGACGGCACTGACAGTGGCCCAGCAGGACAGGGCCAGCACAGTGACGACGATGCCGAGCCCGAGGCGTACGTCCGACGTACCGATACCGGAGGCCAGCAGCAGGATGCCGTTCGCGACCAGGCCGAGTGACGTTCGTTTCCAGGCGAGCAGGGTGCGTTCGGGCTGCAGCCCGGGCGGCTGGGTCATCGCAGCAGGCTGAACAACAGCCCGATCAGGCCGACCACGGCGATGGTTGCCCCCAGCACCAAAGGGATCCGGGTGACCGGCAGGCGCGCGCCGAGGCGCATCGCGTTCAGGTTGACCTGCCAGCGGCGGAAGGCGCCGACGGTCGTGACGATCCCGGCGGTCACCAGCACGATTCCGATCACCCGGCCCGGCCAGCGGGCACCGCCGAGGTTGAGGAACTGCGCGGCTGACAGTCCGCCCGCGTAGCAGGCCAAAGCGGTGCGCAGGTACGCCAGGTAGGTCCGCTCGTTGGCCAGGGTGAAGCGGTAGTCGGGTTCTTGTTCTTGCTGTTCTTCTTGGCTCAACTGCAGCTCACCAGGCCGTGGTTCTGTTTCAGGGTGAGGACCCGGCGGACGCTGGCCTGCAGCAGCGCCGAGAACGCCTTGTCCTGTTGGGCTTTCTGGACCAGCGCGTTGACCATCACCGAGGTCAGGGACGGCTTGGCGGTGATCACCATGTCGCCGCCCGCCGCCACGAACCGGGTGGCCCGCTCGCCGGCCGGCACCGAGGCAACCTCCGCGGCTGCGCCGACGTCATCGGTGATGACGACACCGGCGTACCGGAGATCGCCGCGGAGCATGCCGCGGATGATCGTGGCGGAGAACACCGCCCGGTTCGCCGGGTCGATCTTGGTGTACGTCGCGGTCGCGACCATCACCAATTCCGAGCCGGCCCGGATTCCGGCCGCGAAGCCGCCCAGGTTCGCGTCGCCGCGAACCGTGACGTCGTCGACCACGCCCGAGGAGAAATCCGTGTTCCCACGCACCCGGCCGAGCCCCGGGAAGTGCTTGACCGAGGTCGCGACGCCGGCAGCACCCATTCCGCGTACGAAAGCAGCGACGTGCGGCCCGACAGTGGCCGGCGTACTGCCGAACTCCCGGTCCAACTTGCCGATCGGCTCGTTCGTACTGCGCTGCGACGCCGGTACTACGTCTGCCACGGGCGCGAGGTCCACGTTGACCCCAGCCTGCTTGAGTTGCTTGCCCCAGTCCGTGGAGCGGCTGGTCAGCTTCGCCGTGGACCAGGTGCCTTGCACGGTGGCCGACGGGAACCTGTCGAAGCCCTCACCCTTGAGACGCTGGATCTGACCGCCTTCCTGGTCGGCTGCGATCAGCGGGCGGATGCCTTTCACTGTGGCGGTCTCCGTCGCTGCGTCAGTCGCGGTACGGGTATGGGAGAGGCTGCCGCCGCTACCCATCAGCAGGAGTCCGCCGGGCTTGCGGGCGTCGGCAACCGATCGCTCTGACGACGTCATACCAGCGGCGCTGATGCCGGTCATGATCAGCTGGGCTGCCTGCTCGTGCAGCGTGAGGGCTTGCAGCTTCTGGTCCAGACAACCCCGGGGTGTGGTCGGAGCTTGAGTCGGCGTCTGGCTGGGCGGCGTCTGGCTTGGCGTCTGGGTCGGTGTCTCAGTGGGCTCGGTCGTCGGCGTGACGGGTGCAGACTCCGACGGCGGCGTACTGGGACCGGCTGTGGGTGAACTGTCGCCGCAGCCACCGAGCAGGAGCGCCGCGACGGCCACTGCTGCCGTGACCTTGACCCGAGTCGCGACGGCCGGCCTGGTCAGCGTGTCTCCCAGGCAGCGCTGTCGTACGACCCGCCGGAGTGCCGGGCCAGGGCCGCGCAGATGTCGTGCAACTGGCCGACCTGCTCCTCGGTGAGCGCGTCGAACACCGCCTGCCGAACGGTCTCGACATGACCGGGTGCGGTCTCCTTGAGCTTCTGCCTGCCCTCCTCGGTGAGGATCGCCACCTGCCCGCGCCGGTCGGACTCGATCCCCTCGCGCCGGACCCAGCCGACCTTCTCCAGCCGGTTCACGGCGTGCGACAGGCGGCTCCGCGAGCCCAGCGTCGCCACCGCGAGCTCACTCATCCGCAGTCGGCCGTCGGCGGCGTCGGAGAGCCGGACCAGGATCTCGAAGTACGTGTGCGGCATGCCGGCGTCGCGCTGCAGCTGCTGCTCGATCCGGCCGTTGACCACGCGCTGGGCAGCGATGAACGCTCGCCAGGCATGCTGCTCTTTTTCGTCCAGCCACCGCGGTTCCGCCATGACCGCAGCGTAGCCAGGTCGACGGACATGCGCCGCCTGGGCAGGCCGTCAGGAGGTGCGGTGTTGGTCTCTCAGCCGAATGAGGACGACTGCTGCCGCACAGACGACCATGCCCAGCGTCGCCAGTACGCCGATGGTCTCGTGGAACAGGAGGAAGGCGAACAGCATGGTGGTCGGCGGTACGAGGTACAGGAGGCTGCTGATCCTGGTTGCGCCGGACAGCCTCAGATTGACCAGATACAGCCCCCAGCCGCCTCCGGTCGCGAGGACGACGAGCCACAGGACGGCACCGTAGAAGCCGGGGTCGCGGGGCACGGTCAGCTGCCATGTTGCTGCGGTCACGGAGACAAAGAGGACTGCCGACACGAGAGTTTGCAGGCAGAGGGCAGTCAGTAGCCCGACAGTGGGCTTGCGACGCCTTTCGAAGATGGTGCCGATGACCAATCCGAATAGGCCGCCCACAGGAATCAGGAACAGCGCTGCGTTGCCCGCGGTGAGGTCGTCCGCGACTACCAGGCCAACACCCGCGACGCCTAGGAACAGGCCGATCCACTGGCGGCCGGTCACCCGCTCGCCGAGGAGTGGGCCGGCCACTGTGGCGATCAGGATGGGCTGCAGGGAGCCGATGAGTGCAGTGACGCCTGCTGTGATGCCGTGGTCGATCCCTACGAAGACCAGGCCGAGGTATACGAACTGGCAAAGGAACGCCATCACCGCCTGAGTGACCAGGTCCTTGCTGCTCACCCGAGGTCTGCGCACCAGCAATACGGCTGCCGCGATGGTTCCCGCGACCAGGTAGCGCCAGGCGAGTAGATCGAAAGCCGAGCTGTACTCCGTTCCCCAGCGCGCACCGATGAAGCCGCTGCTCCAGAACACGACGAACCCGGCGCCGGCGAGGAACGGGAGCGCCCCGAGTCGGGCGGTTCGGCGTACGGCTGCCTTCTCCAGTGTTTGAGCGGTCATGATTCCGAGGTAACCACACCGGTCGGTATACTGTCAGTATGGTTGCTTCGTCCGTTCTGCTCACCGATCGCGGCTCGCGGGCGGCGAAACCGCTCACGCCAGCCGGCGAGCGGATCCTGAGCGCCGCGTCGTCGCTGTTCTACGAGCGGGGCATCCGTACTGTCGGTGTCGACGCGATCGCGGACGCGGCAGAGGTGACCAAGAAGACGCTCTACGACCGGTTCGGCTCCAAGGACAACTTGATCGCCGCCTATCTGGAGCAGCGGAACCGGGTCTGGCATCTGTTCCTGGACGAGCAACTGCGGATGCGAGCGCCGCAGACTCCCGAACAGGTGATTCTCGCGCTGTTCGCGGCGCTGACCGACTGGATGGCGGAGTCGCGGCGCGGGTGCGGATTCATCAACGCGAGTGTCGAACTGGCCGCGCCCGACCATCCGGCGATGCCGGTGATCGTGGCGCAGAAGCAGTGGATGCGTGCGGAGTTCCTGGCGCAGGCGGAGCGGGCGGGCTTCCGTAGTACGGAGGAATTGGCGGACCGCTTGCTACTGCTGCACGAGGGAGCGTTGGTGAGCTACCGGGTGGCCGCGATGGAGCACGCACCCGAGGTGGCGCACCGGGCGGCCGCTGACTTGTTGGCGGGCTGGCCGCGGGACTAGGCACTCGGCGCGCTAGGAACTGCGTCTGGCGACTGTGAGGCCGACAAGGCGGGAGACGACCATTGCCACGTAGCCGAGGCCTGCCAGCTGTTCGATCATCACTACGGATCGGGCCCACGACGTGATCGGGACGATGTCGCTCAGGCCGGTGCTGGACAACGTGGTGAAGCTCAGGAAGAGCAACTCCATCCAGGTGCGGTCAGCGTTCGGATTGACGGCCGCGGTGAAGCTGTGCGGCACCACTGCTTGCACGAAGACGAACAGGTAGGCGAAACCCCAAGCCACCAAGGTGAAAGTGGCTCCGGTCGCGTACAGCTCGTCGGTGCTCACGTCCGGGTCGGACAGCATGTAGCGCAGCAGGCTGTACGCAGCGTAGAAGTAGAACGCAGCGTGGATGATGCCCGAGACCGGCACGATGACGTCTGTCGGGCGGAACGCGTTCACCACGGACAGCACGACAGCCGGGATGCCGAGACAGATGCTGACCCAGGTCAGGCCCGGCGTCGAGCGCACGGAGAAGACCGCGAGAACCAGTACGACGATGCCCAGGATCTCGAACGCCACGCGGCCGCCGCGCGAACCCTCCATCGCCGGGTAGAGCAGGACGCCCAGAAGCTGGACGACTAGCAGAATCGCCGACGGGTGCCGTTTGGCGCTGGCCAGCAGGGTCATTCGGGAGCCTCCCGGGAGGCGATGATCGCCTGCCTGCGAGCCAGCCGGTGACTGCGGCGAATCTCGGCCTCCCTCAGCCGCCTGCGGTCCTCGTCGGTCTCCGGCACGACCTGCGGAACCTCGCGCGGCTTGCCTTCCTCGTCGACCGCCACGAACACCAGGTACGCCGTGGCGACGTGGACCTGCGGGCCGACCGAGTCCCAGCGGTCGGCGGTGATCCGGACGCCGACCTCCATCGAACTGCGGCCGGTCCAGTTGACCTGGGCGTTGAAGTGCACGACGTCGCCCACCCGGACGGGGACCAGGAACACCATCTCGTCCATCGACGCCGTCACGGCAGGACCACCCGAGTGCCTGGCGGCGACCACGCCCGCGACCGAGTCGACCAGCGTCATCACCACGCCACCGTGGACCGTGCCGAGCAGGTTGGTCTCGTTCTGCGCGGTGATGTGCGACACCGACAGCCGGGTCGCCGAAGTCGCTCTGGAAGCCGGCGTTCCGGTCATCGATCCACTCCTTGGCAAAGGCGTCCCTGCGGGTTGACGCAGGATATCCACAGGCTCGGAATTGCCGGCTCGTCGACGCCGTCCGCGCTCGTACTTTCTCTGTCGAGGAGGTGGACACGATGACCACCCAGCACAACCTTCCCGCCGAGCGGGCCGCAGGCAACCATCCCGGCCTTCTCCCGCTCACCGATCCCGAGGCCGACCACCTGATCCAGCTGTCCCGTGCGGCCCTGGCCGCTCGAGGCCTGACCACGAACTATGTCCACGAAACCGGCACTCTCAGCGCCGTCGCGTCGTCCGAGCTGCTCGGCGGCGCGCTGTTCGGACTGGGCAATCTGGCCAGAATCCTGGCGAGGGAGCCGCGACAACGATGGGCGCAACAGGTCGAGGAGCATTTCGACGGCCTGCTCGCCAACGTGCAGCGCCCAGCCGACACCGCTGACCTGGCGAGCCGGCTGTGCCTGCGGCTGGCAGCCACATCGGCAGTGCCGCCGGAGTGGACTGCCGATCTACCAGAGTTCCTGCCCGGGCTGGTTGCCGTGCCTGCGCTCAGCAACGACGGCGCTTTCACCCTCCACTTCGACACCGCGACTCTCGGCCTCACCCGATCCGAGGCACATCAGCTCGCGCTGGCCAACCTCACCCAGCTCACCGACAACGTCGCCTACATCGATCACGACGGAGCCCAGCTCGCGGTGCTCAGCGAGACCACCTGGGCAGCATCCCGGGCCCTGGTCCTGGACACGGTCCTGCGCGAATCCCTCCAGCTGGAGAATCCGGAGTACGGCGTACTGGTGGCTCTTCCCGCCCGCGATCTTCTGCTGATCCACGTCATCCGCGACCTGTCGGTGCTGCCGGCTCTCAGCGCGATGCTTCACCTCGCCCACACCGCCTTCGAGAGCTCGCCCGGTCCCCTCACCCCGACCGTCTACCTCGTCGATGCGACCGGCTGGCACCCGGCGACCATCGCGCTTCCCGGCCAGCCGCTCCCCTACCACCTGAGCGCCCACCTTCGAGTCCTCACCCAATCCCTGGCCGACCTCGAAGAACCGGATCGAGCATGACCACCCAGCGACCTGTCCCGTCGGCGGCCGGGGCGCCATCGGAGCCAACGAGGAGTCGCCGGTGCGCTCGCCGGCACGCGACGGGGCGGCGCCCCGGCAGAGGTGGCGCCGCCCAGTCAGTTCGGTTGGTGGCCGGTTCCGGGGTGACCCCGGCGGCTACCGATTTGTCGTCAGGCTGCCGGCGGCAGCAGGACGGTGTCGATCAGGTAGACCGTCGCGTTCGCGGTCTTCACGCCACCGCAGATGACCTTGGCGTTGTTCACCATCAGGTTGTCACCGGAACCGCTGACGGTGACGTCCTGCTTCTCCACCGTGGCGTGCTTGCCGACGACCGCCATCGCGTCGAGCTGCCCCGGCACGACGTGGTAGGTCAGGATCTTGCTCAGCAACGCGTCGTTGGTCTTCAGCGTGGCCATCGTCTTCGCGTCGATCTTGGCGAACGCCGAGTCGACCGGCGCGAACACGGTGAATTCACCACCGTTCAGCGTCGAGACCAGGTCGACCTTCGGGTTGACCTTGCCCGATACGGCCGCGACCAGTGTCTTCAGCAGCGGGTTACCCGAAGCAGCAGTGGCGACCGGTGCGGCAGCCATGCCATCGACCGAGCCGGCACCCGAGGGGTTGGCCTTGGCGTAGGCGACACAGCCGGGGCCGACCAGACCGGAGGTGTTGTCGGCGGGAGCGGAAGAGCTCATGGTGTCGCTCGGCGTCGGCGCCGAGGACGAGGTGGTGGTCGACGGGCTGCTGCTCGAGTTGTCGTCGCTGCCGCCACAAGCTGCGGTCGCGAAGAGCAGGGACAGAGCGGAGGCGGCCAGAGCGACTCGCTTGATGGTGTGGGACATGACGATCCTTCTCCTTCGATGGATTTTGCCTTGCGAGATGTGCCGCGCCCTCGTCGGAGGTGCGCGGTCCGGCTGCCTGAGCTGTGCTCTGCCGGCAGATGCGGGATGACGGCAGCCGGCTGTACTGCGAACGGACTACTCGACCATCACCACCGTGTTGTGCAGTCCGCTCGATCCGTTCGGTCGAGGTGCTGCACGGTCGGCGGTCTGCACCTGTCCGTCGGCGTCAGTCGCCCGGACGGTGAGTTTGTGGTTGCCCGGCGTCGCGTTCCAGCGGAACGTCCATTGCCGCCAGGTGTCGATGGTGTCCTCGGCCGCGAGCTGCGCGGGCTGCCAGGGACCGTCGTCGACCTGCACCTCGACCTTGGTGATCCCGCGGTGCTGAGCCCAGGCGACTCCGGCCGCCACCGCCGGGCCGGCCTTGAGTTGCGCGAAGCCCTTCGGTACGTCGATTCGCGAGGACGTCTTGATCGGCGCCTCGACGGCCCAGCCTCGGTCGGTCCAGTAGGCGCTGAAGTCCTCGAACCGGGTCACCTCGATGTCGACGACCCACTTCGTCGCGGACACGTAGCCGTACAAGCCGGGCACCACCATCCGGACCGGGAAGCCGTGCTCGAACGGGAGCGGCTCGCCGTTCATCGCGACCGCGAAGATCGCGTCCCGGCCGTCGGTCAGCGCCTTCAGCGGAGTGCCGATCGTCAGCCCGTCCACACTGGTCGACCGGACCGCGTCGGCGTCGGCGTGAACGCCTGCTTCCCGAAGGATCTCGGCGATCGGTACGCCGATCCAGCGAGCGTTGCCGACGTACGGGCCGCCGACCTCGTTGGAGACGCAGGTCAGGGTGATGTCGCGTTCGATCAGACGGCGGCCGAGCAGGTCCGCGAAGTTCAAGCGCAACTCGTGGTCGACCATCCCGTGCACCCGCAGTTCCCAGCTCCGCGGGTTGATCTTCGGAACGGTCAGCAGGGTGTCGACGCGGTAGAACTGCTTGTTCGGAGTGACGAACCGGATGACTCCCGCAACGTCGGCGGATACTCCCGCCGGCACTGCACCGGCCGGGCTCGCGGGCGTCGGAACCTTGATCCCCATCCGAGTCGCCTCACTGACACCGTCAGGCAGCACCCGCGAAACAACCAGCCCGCCAACCCCAGCCGCCCCAAGAGCCATCGCCGTAACCAGAAACCCCCGCCGATCGAACCCCGCCGGAGCAGTCGCGGGCCCCGGAGCCGAAGCAGTCGCCGAAGCAGGAGCGGTCGCGGTTGCGGGAGCAGGAGCGATCGCGGTTGCGGGAGCGGTCGCGGTTGCGGGAGCAGGAGCGGTTGCGGGAGCAGGAGCGGTTGCGGGAGCAGGAGCGGTTGCGGGCGCAGGAGCGGTCGCGATTGTGGGGGCTGGAGTTGTGGCGGGCTTGGGGTGGTGGTTGCTGTTGGCAATTGTTTTGGAACCTTCGGCGGCGGCGGCCTTCCGGTGTCCGCCGCCGTCGAAGGGGTGCAGGTTCAAGGTGCGGAGGACCAAGATGATGCCGGTTGTTGCTGTTAGCAACGTGATGATGCCGGGGAGGATCCGGATGAAGTGGTTGGGCGCCAGGGTTCGTCCGGTGGCTGCCGCGAGGATGGCGAGGAGGCCGAGCAGGACTGTCATCACTACCGCGATACGCGGTCGTGAGGCGCCGATCGCCCCGGCCAGCAAGGCGAAAACGGCCACACCGAGCAGGACGACGCCGATCAGGACTGGCTTGTCCGCCGTGCCGAGGTTCTTGACCGCCCAGTCCTTCGCCGGTCCTGGCGCCAGGTCGACCAGGTGGGTCGCGACACCGACGACCGGCGACGTGCCGCCGGCCAGCGCTGCGGTCAGCTCACCGAGGCCGAGTCCTGCACCTGCGGCGAGCGCACCTCCCAGCGCGGAAAGCATCCGGCGTCGCATCGTCGTGGTCATGCCGGTGCTTCGGACCGGCGGCGGCTCCGGATGGGTGGATCTCCAAGAAATCTTCGCCCAGCCGGCAACAGCCAGTCGGAACGCCTGGCAAAGAAGCCTTACCCCTCAAGCACTTTCCCTGTCAGCGGGAAGCTTCTCAGCGGGCGCGCGTCTCAGGTGGGGTGAAGTGTCCCGGCCAGTCGCTGTTCCTGATCCGGCTGATGGATCGGATCTCGCCGATCGTGGACCACTCGTCCTTCCCGAGGCGTGCCAGCGGGCGGAGCCGGGTGATCTCGGGATGGTCGCCGTCGAGCACGGAGGAATCGATGGCGATGTGGCGGACCTGGCCGATCACAACCGTGCAGTCGCCCAGTTCGAGGGTGGTGTGCAGGGTGCACTCGATCGCGACCGGGGACTCGGCGACCCGCGGTACGGCGACTGTCGCGGACGGCTCGGTGGTGAGGCCGACCGCGGCGAACTCGGAGACCTCCGGCGGAAAGTCCGTCGCCGACGCGTTCACCTGTTCGTACAGCGGCTCCGAGGCGAAGTTGACCACGAATTCGCCGGTCGCCTCGACGTTGTTCAAGCTGTCCTTGCGACCCACCGAGGTGAACTGCACCATCGGCGGCCGCACGCACGCGACGGTGAAGAACGAATGCGGCGCGAGGTTCAGGACGCCGTCCGCCGACCGCGACGACACCCAGGCGATCGGCCGCGGCACCACCACCGAGTTCAGCACCGCATAGAACGCACGACCACTGACAGCCCCCGGATCGAAGTCGACTCGCACAGCCTCAGTATTCCCCGGCCCCGAATTCGGTGGACCACGGCAACCGAACCGCACCACGATGGGCGCAATGACGACCATCCCAGCACTGGCCGCGCGGTACGGCGTACGCCCGGACCAGATCCACGAGGTCCCAGGCGGGGTCGCGAACCGGACGTACACACTCGGCGATCACCTGTTCCTGCGGATCCCCCGCAGCCAGGAGTTCGAAGCCGACCTGGTGAAGGAGGTCGCGATCATCCCGGTCGCCCGGGCCGCCGGCGTACGGACCCCGGCGATCGTGGACTTCGACGACACCCGGGCGCTCGTCGACGCGCCGTACCTGGTGATGGAGCGCATCCATGCGACAGACCTCGTCGACAGCCCAGCAGAGCACCCGTCGCTCTGGCTCGAACTAGGCGAGCAGGTGCACCGCCTGCACGACATCGAGGCCCAGCACCTCGACGGAGTGCCCACCGACGAGGACAGCGATCCACGCCCCACCGTGGACAGGCTGGCAGCCGACGGATTCATAGACGCCGGTACTGCGAAGTGGCTCCTCGCCTGGTTCGACCGTCTCGCCACCTGGTTCGACCGCGCAGCGCCCAAGGTGCTTCTGCACGGAGACCTGGCCGCACAGAACGTCATGGTCGACCAGGACGGCCGGTTCCACGCGCTGATCGACTGGGGCGACGCCGCCTGGGGACCGGCGGGCGCAGAGTTCGCCAAGCTGCGCCTGGAGCAGGTCGCTCGGCTGCTACCCGGTTACCGGCAGGCAGGTCACGGTGAGCTGGAAGCGGCAGCGCTCTGGTTCCATCTCAGCTGGGGCCTGTCCAACCTCACCGGGCCGCCGCGGCAGAACCAGCGGCACTGGACCGCGCCGCCCACCAGCCGCCTGCTCGGCGTACTGCGGTTCTTCGCCAGTGATCCTCCGTCGCCGTGGCCGGAGCTGGGCAGCCGGAGCATGGCGGCCAGCAGCCCATCTTCTGACTGTGATCGACGTGGTTTCTGCCCGTAAAACAAGGGTTCGCGGACTTGTGCGGACATGGTGCAGACTGCTGTTTCGTGACTGATTACGTAGCTGCCTCCGACCGGTACGACGACCAGATGACCTATCGGCGCAGTGGCCGCAGTGGGCTGCAGCTGCCGGCGATCTCGCTGGGCCTCTGGCACAACTTCGGCGGCGACAAGCCGCTCGACACCCAGCGCGACATCCTGCGCCGCGCCTTCGACCTCGGCGTCACCCACTTCGACCTGGCGAACAACTACGGCCCGCCGTACGGCTCGGCCGAGACCAACTTCGGCGGTCACTTCGCCCGCGACTTCAAGCCGTACCGCGACGAACTGCTGATCTCCACCAAGGCCGGGTACGACATGTGGCCGGGCCCGTACGGTCAGGGCGGCGGAAGCCGGAAGTACCTGCTGGCCTCGCTGGACCAGTCGCTGGACCGGATGGGTCTCGACTACGTCGACATCTTCTACTCGCACCGGTTCGACCCCGACACCCCGCTGGAGGAGACGATGGGCGCACTGGATGCCGCCGTCCGCTCCGGCAAGGCCCTCTACGCCGGGATCTCGTCGTACTCCGCGGAGAAGACCCGCGAGGCAGCCCGGATCCTCGACGAGCTCGGTACGCCGCTGCTCATCCACCAGCCGTCGTACTCGATGCTGAACCGCTGGATCGAGGAGGACCTGCTCGACGCGGTCGGTGAGCTCGGTGTCGGCGTGATCGCGTTCTCGCCGCTGGCCCAGGGTGTGCTCACCGACCGGTACCTGGACGGCGTACCGGAAGGTTCCCGGGCGACGCAGGGCAAGTCGCTGAGCACCGACATGCTGACCGAGGAGACCCTGAAGCACGTCCGCGCCCTGAACGAGATCGCCAAGCAGCGCGGCCAGTCCGTCGCCCAGTTGGCGCTCGCCTGGACGCTGCGCGACGAGCGCGTCACCAGCGCCCTGATCGGCGCCTCCAGCGTCGCTCAACTCGAGGACAACCTGGCCGCGGTGAACAACCTGAAGTTCACCCAGGAAGAGCTGGACGCGATCGACGCGGACGCCGTCGAGGCCGGCATCAACCTGTGGAAGAAGAGCTCCGACGCCTGAGGCGGACAAACAGCAGCGCCAGTAGGCCGACCGCAGCGGCCAGCACGGCAAGACCGGCTGTGCGCCAGTACGACGAACCGCCGGTCGTCGCCGCGCCGGCCGCGGGCGCAGCGTCCCCGCTGGACTGGTTCGGTACGACGGCAGGTGCACCGGCTTCGACGGGTTTCAGCGTGACGTCGTTGCCGGTGCCACCGGAGTAGGTGATGGCGTACTGCGTTCCGGCCACGGCGAGCCTGGCTCCCTCGGGGAGATCGCTGAAGGTGCCGGTGACCGGGCTCGGGCCGGTGTTGTCGATCAGGGTGATCTCTCGGCGGGCGCCGGGTCGAGCGGTCGCGCCTGGAATGTGCAGTGCGCCGGCCAGTTTCACCGCGCCGGTGACCTTCGGCGGTTTGGCGTTGAGCGGGACTGTCAGCGCGGCAGTGCGAGCTTGGGCGTAGTCGCCGGACACTGTGAAGGACCCGGTGAGCGCGCCGGTGCTCATCAGGGCGCCGGCTGAGATGGTTCCGGCGAGAGTGGAGCTGCCGCTCAAGCTCACGACGGCGCGACGGTTCGCCGTGAGCGTCGTACCGGCGGCCATGGTGAGGTTGCGGAGAGCTTGGTTGCCGGCAGCGGTCAGGTCCAGGCGAGCGCCGGAGTTGGTGATGGCGACGGCACTGCTGTTGCGGAGCGTGCCGGCAGTGAGAGCCAGGGTTCCCTTGGAGATCGTGGTTCTGCCGCTATAGGTGATGTCGCCGGTCAGGCGGGTCGTGGCCGGCCCGGCTTGGGTCACCGAGCCCGTGCCGCTGATCTTCGACAACGAGATGGCATTGCGCACGTTCTGCACCACGAGTGAGCCGTTGTCGACCACCTTGAAGAGCGCGGCCTTCGTCAGCAGGCTGCCGTCGCCACCCGGCCGCCCGCTGCCGAGCCGGAGGACAGCGCCCGAAGCGATGGTCGTCGAGCCGTCGTAGTACTGGTCCGCCGCGAACGTCACGTCGTTGCCGGGCACCGCCTTGATCACGACGTCCCCCGCGCCGGGCGATTTGAGCGTGTCGTGGAAGACGCCGCCGCCGATGGGCGCGCCCAGGGTGACCGGGCCGTTGTAGGCGAAGGTGAGCTTCGAGCGGGACCGCGCGGCCAGCAGGTTGATGTAGACGGTGTCCGCGGTGCCCGGCATGAAGATGTCGTGCGTGCTGCCGTCACCCCACTGGACGTCGGCGCCTTTGATGTTGGTGCCGCGCTTGTTGAGGTCGTGCGGAATCTTCCGCCAGTTGATCCGGGGATCGCTCAGCGACGGGTCGGTGTCGCCGCCTCGGTCGGAGTAGCTGTATTGCCCCGCCAGCACGACCTTGCCGCCTGGGCGGGACTGGACGTTGATGTCGCTGCCGTATTCGCGCTGGTAGAAGTTCTGCCGCAGTACGACGGTCTGGTCCAGCGGGGTGTCGACCGTCCACGTCCCCTGATTGAGGACCGCACGAACGTTGGGCAGCGCGACCGCGGACTCGGGCTTGCCGGCCGCCGTACCGGTGCCGTTGTCGATCACCCCGGAGAACGGTTGGGTACCGGCGAGATCGAGCGTGCCCCACAGGAACCGCGGCTGCGTGACCAGCCCGGAGCCGCTGATGGTGCCGAGGTTGATCGCCCGGGTGACCGACAGCCGCAGGGTGCCGTTGACTTCGATGTTGTCCTGGTTGAGCTGGAAGCCCGGCGTGTTGTACGGGAACCGCCCGATCACGCCGGTCGTGCCGCCGTTCCCGTACTGCAGGGTGGCGCCACGGTCGATGATTACCGCGGCCGGGTCGGGCGTGCCGACGACGACGTACGGATGATTGCCGCCGAGGATCTGGACACGCTGCCGCTGCCGCGCCTTCGGCAGCGTGAAGTCGCTGTCCTTGGTCAGAATCAGCGTGCCGCGTCCCCTGATCCGCAGAGTCCCTTCACCGCTGATCACGCCCGCGTACGTCGTAGTGCCGCCGGGCACCGTGATCGAGGCATCCCCGCTGAGCCTCACGTCCCGCCCAGCGAGGACGTCGCCGGTGATGTCCCGAGCGCCTGCCGCGACCGCCGCCCCCGGTTGGACTGCCGCGGCCGCTGGGCCGGCGAGCGCGACCACGGCGAGCAACAGTTGGATGACGCGCAGCATGCCGGGACGTCGTACCGTCACGCTCCGGGCCTCCCTGGGGTCGGGTTCCCGCCGCCGGGCGAGGAGCGACCACCTTAAAGGGACGTACGCCGCGGCGCGGAGCGATTCCGGCAAATCTTCACGGAGCGCTTCTCTCGCGAACCGGTTGATCACGCATAGCGGTCGATTGGTTGCACTCTCCAGGCGATGGGCACAGGCTGGAGAGAAGACCCTCCTGGAGGTGGTTGTCGTGACCGCTTCGACTCTCGAAATGGCCCTGGCCTTCGAACACATCAGGATCCGCGAGCTCGCCGACCCGGCGCAGCAGCCGGGCGCGGCCCGACCGGATCGCAGACACCAGACCGACTGGTTCTACGCCATCGCGGCGCAGCACCTCGCCGCCGCTGAGGACGTGCTGCTCCCGCACGTCCGCCGCCTGCCGGGCGGCCCCGAACTGGTCGCGCGGTACGTCGGCAACGCGAAAGAACTCGAGCGCTCGCTCAGGTTCCTCAAAGCCCGTCAGTACGGCGACAGCCGCGTGCAGCACCTGCAGCCCGGGCGCGTCTGGCAGGAGATCGGCCGGCTCCTCGCAGAACACGAGGACCTCGAGGCGGAGTACAGCCGGATGATCGGCGAGGAACTCGGCAGCGACGACGTGTCGGCACTGACGGAGAAACTGCTCAGCGCCGAAGAGGTAGCGCCGACCCGTGCACACCCGTACTCACCGCACACCGGTACGGCGGGTCGCCTGGCGCACCGGATGTGGCGGCTGGCCGACACAGCTTGGGACAGCGCCGAGGGACGCGTCGTACCGACGAAGTACCACGTGCACCCCAAGCGCGACTCGGCCCTGTCCCACTACCTGCGCGGCACCCCGATGCCGGACGAAGTGCCGGACGAGATGCCCGACCGGCCGTCCTGGGAGTAATAGCGGCCGGGCCCGTGGTCCGGGCGGATGCCTCCGCTCGGTACGGGCCCGGCCTGAAACCCTCCCCCACTGCGCCTGGTCGTGAGGGTGGGCCTTGTCCCGCCTCCGCTGCGCCTGGTGTGCGGAGGAGGGCTTTGGTTCCCGCCTCCGCTGCGCCTGGTTCGCGGAGGAGGGCTTTGGTTCCCGCCTCCGCTGCGCCTGGTTCGCGGAGGTGGGCTTTGGTTCCCGCATCCGCTGCGCCTGGTGTGCGGAGGTGGGATCTTGCGCCCTCCCCCGCTGCGCCTGGAATGCGGGGGAGGACGGGTCTGTGGGCTACTTCAGCGCTTCGATCGCCTTCTTCGCGCCGGGGTGCAGCGGCACCGGGTCGGTCTTCTCGGCGTTCTCGATCGTGATGCCCTTCGCGGCCGCGTTCACCTGGACCAGCGCGTCCTTGTTCTCGAAGATGGCCCTGGTGAGCTTCTCGGCGAGCTCGTCGGACATGTTCTTACGGACCAGCAGCACGTTCGGCACGATGATCGTCGCCACATCGGCCGGCTGCTTGTAGGTCGCGGCCGGAATGGTGCCCTGGGCATAGATCGTGCCGTAGGTCTTCTGCAGCGCGGGCAGCAGATCCGTGATCGGGATCAGTTTCACGTCCTTGCCGAGGCTGGTGGTCAGGTCGGTGATACCACCGGTCGGCAGCCCGCCGGACCAGACGAGCGCGTCGATCGAGCCGCTCTTCATCGCATCCACCGACTCCGGCAGGCCGAGCCGCTGCGCGGTGACGTCGCGGGTCGAGTCCAGCCCGGCCGCCTCGAGCAGCCGCCGCGCGATCACCTCGGTGCCGGAGTTGGGAGAACCCGTGGAGACCCGCTTGCCCTTCAGATCGGCGATCTTGGTGATCCCCGAGGAGGCCCGGACCGCGACCTGGGTGTAGTTCGGGTAGAGGCGCGTCAGCGCGACCACGTCCTGCGGTGCCTTGAAACTGTGCTCGCCCTTGATCGCGTCGGCTGCCGTGTCGCCGAGCGAGAACGCGATGTCGTAGTTGCCCGCCACCAGGCCCTGGACGTTCTGCACCGAGGCGCCGGTCTCGCTGGCGGTCGCCCGGTAGCCCTCGACCTTCGACGAGATCACCGAGGCGAGCGCGCCGCCGAGCTGGTAGTACACGCCGGTGGTGTTGCCGGTGGCAATCGTCAGCCGGCCGCCATCGGTACCGGCCTTGCCGCCCTCGGGTTCGCGCTGCCCTCCGCAGGCGACCAGCGAGACGGCAGCGGCCACGGCGACCACGGCGAGGGGAAGACGACGGGTTCTCATGAAGTGGCGGATCCTTCCGTAGCTCCGATCAGGCGCTGCCGCCTGAGGAGATTGATGACGACGGCAACGAAAAGCAAACCGATTCCAACCGCGATGGTTACGGGCGCGAGGTAAAGCAGCAACAGGGCAGCCGGAACACAGAGCAGCCGCTCGACCCAGCCGGTGGCGATCGCGATCCAGCCGCCGGTCACCACCGCGAGCGCGGCGACCGCGAGCATCGAGACACCCAGCGTCCACGCCATGCCGATCCAGCTGCCCTGTCCCAGCAGGTGCGCGCCGTTGTCGGTCAACACGAACGCGAACGGCACCAGGAAGGCCGGCAGCGTGTACTTCCACGCTTGCCACATCGTCGCCATCGTCTTGCCGCCCGTGATCGCGGACGTCGCCACCGCGGCCAGCGCGGTCGGCGGCGACACCTCGGACAGCACCGCGTAGTAGAAGATGAACATGTACGCCTCGGGCTGGGTCACGCCGAGCTGCACGAGCGCGGGCGCGATGATCACCGCCGCGATGATGAACGACGCCGTCACCGGCACGGCCAGTCCCAGGATCAGTACTGCGAACGCGGACAGCACGACGGTCAGGATCAACACGACCGTCGGGTTGTCCGTCAGGCCTTTCGCCGCGTCCACGATGATCTCCGCCAGATTCAGCCCCAGCCCGGTCTGGGTGGTGACGGCAACAATCACCCCTGCCGTCGCACAGGTGGCCGCGACCGGCAGCACCGATCGGGTGCCCTGGGCAAGCGCTTTGAACAGCGGCCCGGCGGTCAGCCGGTGCTCGCGGTCGAGGAACGACAACCCGAACTGGATGATCACCGCGTAGACGACGGCCTTGAACGGCGGGACGTCCACCGCCATGAAGCCGATGATCACGAACAGCGAAAGGAAGTGGTAGCTGAACCGCAGCAGCAGGTGCCGCGCGGATCGGGTGGACGTCTCCGCGTTGGTCGTCCCGTGCTTGCGGGCATCGATCTCAATCGCGAGCAGGATGCCCAAGTAGTAAAGGATCGTGGGGATCGTCGCGTAGCCGAGCACGGTCAGGTACGACACCTGCAGGAACTCCGCGATGATGAACGCGGCCGCTCCCAGCGTCGGAGGCGACAGGATGGCGCCGATACCGGCAGCCGCGAGCATCCCGCCGGCGGGCTCAGGCGGGTAGCCCGCGCGGCGGAGGATCGGCCACGACACGGTGCCGAGCGACACGGCCGTCGCAGTACCGGAGCCGGAGACGCTGCCCAGCAGGAAGCCGGCGAGAGTGACAGTACGGCCGGGCGCAGTACGGCTTCGTTTGAAGGCTGCGAAGGACAGGTCGATGAAGAACTTGCCTGCGCCCGAGTAGTCCAGCACTGCGCCGTAGATCGTGAACAGCACGATGTAGCTGGCCGCGACGCCGAGTGGGGTGCCGTAGAAGCCGGCCGTGCCCATCGTGAACTGGGCAATGATGGCGTCGAAGTTGAAGCCCTGGTGGGCCAGCGACCAGGTGTAGGGGAGGTAGCCGCCGTAGTACGCGTAGGCGATGAACAGCAGGCTGAACGCGGGCAGCACCCAACCCGTAGTACGACGGCATGCTTCGAGGAGCAGTACGAGTAGTACTGCGCCGGCGAGGACGTCGAGGGTGGTCGGGGTCTGGCGTCGTTCGAGGTAGCTGTCGAAGTCGAGCAGCGGGTAGAGGCAGACCGCCAGAGCGACCGCGGCCAGCACCCAGTCGACGATGCCGGGGTTGTCGCTCTCCCTGGTCCGGGCCTTGAAGGGATTCAGGAACGGCGGCACGTGCCAGCCCCGATAGCACAACAAGGTGATCGGGAGGACGGCTGCGAGAAAGATCACTAAATAAAACTGCGTTCCGGCGGAGAGCGGGAAGAAGACCTGCAGCAGTACGCCGATGCTAACCACCGCGCACCACGCCGAGATCACTTGGTCGAGGGCAGGATGCAGCCGCCGGGCAGGCTTTTCCTGCTCGTACTCGGCTAGCTCGGACTCGGAGAGCGCGGCGGCGCCGCCCCCCGTACCAACACCCACAGTCATTGACCGGTTCCCTCCTGTGCTCGAAGGCTAGTGTCGGCGACCACGCCATGGAGTCGCGTGATTACGTCTTTACCAAGATCTGACACACATGTTGCTCTCCTGCCCTACGATCACGGCATGAGTGGCGCCGTCAGGATTCTGCTGGTCGAAGACGATCTCGATATCGCCAACGCACTGATACCCGCGCTGCGGCGTTACGGCCTGATGGTGACCCACGTCCGGACCGCCGCCGACGCGCTCGCAGCCGACCCCGGCGACCTCGTGCTGCTCGACCTCGGCCTGCCCGACGGCGACGGCATCAACGTGTGCCGGCAGATCCGCACGGTGTCCGACGTACCGGTGATCGCGGTGACCGCGCGCGGCGAGGCGGCCGACCGGGTCCGTGGCCTGCGCAGTGGCGCCGACGACTATGTGGTGAAGCCGTTCGCCATCTCCGAGCTCTTGGCCCGCATTGATGCTGTACTACGGCGTACCGGTCTGCTCCAGCCTCGCCCCAGGGTGACGGTCGGCGACCTGACAGTGGACATCGAGGCACGGACCGTGCAGGTCGCGGACAAGCCCATCAGCCTGACCCGCAAGGAGTTCGACGTGCTAGCAGTGCTGGCCGCCCATCACGGCCGGGTGGTACCGCGCGAGCAGGTCGCGCTGTACGCCTGGCAGTCGGTCTTCGAGGCCTCCTCGCGGACGATGGACGTGCACGTCGCCAGTCTGCGGGCCAAGCTCGGCCGGCCGGAACTCGTCCAGACCATCCGCGGCGTCGGCTACCGCTTGGGTTCGGACTGACCGTTGCGTCGTCGCCTGCTGCAGTCCCTCGTCCCGATGGTGATCGTCCTCGCCATCGTCGCTGCTGTGCCGCTGGCCAACTACATCGCGACCAGTGCGTCGCGCACGCTCTTCCTGTCCCGTAGCAACGACGCCGACTGGTTCGCGACGATGGCCGAGTCGCCGCTGCAGACCGGCGACATCGCCAGCCTGCGCGAACTCGCCGTCCGGTACCACGAGCTCTACAACACCCCGGTCTTCGTCGTGGACGTCGACCGCCGGGTCATCGCGACCTCGCGCTCCGGCGTCGACGTGCAGGAATCCGACCTGGACGCCGCTCTGGACAGCACGCTGGCCGGCCGGCTCCCCGCCGAACCGCCGGCGCTGTGGCCGTGGCGATCGGGTGAGATGGTCGTTGCGCGGCCGGTCGTGAACAACGGTCGCGTGCTCGGCGCCGCAGTACTGCGGGTGCCCACCGAGAAAGGCCGCGACCAGGTCGAGCGTGGTCTCCTGCTGCTGCTCGGTGGTCTGCTGATCAGCATCGGCGCCGTTGTCATCGGCATCGTCCGCCCGGTCACCCGCTGGGTACTGCGGCCGCTCAACGACCTCGACAACGCGACCCACCAGGTCACCCGCGGTGCTCTCGACACCCGCGTCTCCACCGACGGCCGCGCCCCCGAGCTGCGCCGCCTCGGCGACAGCTTCAACTCGATGGCACTCAGCCTCCACCAGGCGCGACAGCGCGAACGCGAGTTCGTCGCCGACGCGTCCCACCAGCTTCGTACGCCGCTCACCTCGGCCCGGATCCACATCGAAGGTCTCTCCCGGCTGTCCCCGACGGCTCGCTTCGCCCTCAGCGACATCGACCGGCTGGGCCGCATCGTCCAGCGACTCTCCCGGTTGGCAGGCTCCGACCGCCCGGGCGACATCGAGGGCAGCGACGACGCGCTCGACCTGGCCCAGGCGGTGAAGGAACGGCTCGTCGGCTGGAAGGCCGTGTACGCCGCCGACGACCTCGAACTGATCATCGGCGAGATGGTCCCCGGTGGTGTCGCCCCCGAACTCGAGGTCGACGACATCCTCGACGTACTGCTGGACAACGCCTCCAAGTACGGCGCACCTCCGGTCGAGGTGTCTGTCACCCGCGACGGCACCGAGGTCGTTCTCTCCGTTCGCGACCACGGCCTCGGCCTCGGCTCCCGCGACCTCAAGAAGGTCGGCGAACGCTTCTGGCGCAGCGCCCACCACCGCGAGATGCCCGGCACCGGCCTCGGCCTCGCCATCGTCCGCTCCGAAGCAGCCCGAGTCGGCGGCCGCGTAGTCGCCCGCCCCCCAGTCGGCGGCGGCCTGGTCATCGAAGTCCGCGTCCCCCTCATCGAGGACTACGACATCTAGTACTACGAACAGCCCCCCACGCAAGCTCCTACGTCGCTCGCTCCCACCCACCCGAAGACGCGGCTCCTCCGTCGCCGCTGGATGAAAGCGGCGTGATGCCCGGCAGCACCTGTCGCCCGACTGCACCACCGTCGCCCATCCCACCTACCCGAGCACGCGGCTCCTCCGTCGCCGCTCGGCTGAAGCCGGCGCGATGCCCGACGACACCTCTCGCTCGGCTACTCCGACACACCTACCGAGCGCGCGGCTCCTCCGTCGCCGCTCGGCTCAAGGCGGCGTGATGCCTGGCAGCAGCGCTCGCTCGGCCATCCCCGACATCGCTTGCCACACCTGCCGACTACGCGACTTCTCCGCCGCCGCTCAGGGCTCGAGGGGGATCAGGTCTGTTGCCACCCTTTAGTGGTCGGATCCGTGGATTCCGTTGACGGGCTGGTTGAAGATCTGTTCGGCGAAGGCAATTCGCAGCGTCGGTCCTCGTTCGTCGCAACGGACCATCACGTACTCGATGCGTCTCGGTGGGATTCGGGACCAATCGGCGTATTTCACGATCATGGGATTCTCCGACGTGAAAGTGTGACCCGGTTCGCCCGGACGGCACATTTCCCATACGTCCTGATAATGCACGCTCAGGTCACCGAGCGGCTGTCTTCCGGTCAGGAACCGGATGCTGCTCGTTTCTGGCCGCGCATCGAAATCACCAGCAAGCACGACGTGAACTCCGGGACGGTCCGCCACCCGTTCCTCGATCCGGCGAGCGTGGCGCGGCCGACTCCCTCCCGGGCGCGCGCCGCCCCTGGTGAAGGACGTGACAGCTGTCCCCGAACAACTCCCTCACCTGATCCGCCCCATCCCCCACGACTGTCCTGAAGGACGACCAGATCGGGATCGAGCTCATCGAATCCAGCACGCAGGACCTCCCGCCGAGCCGGGCCAATCGCCGTACGGGCCCCAGATATTCAACGTCGCGACTCTGATCCGGTCGCTCATCTCAAGACTCCCTTCGACGTGAAGAGCAGTTAGTCCGCCGTGAAGAGGGCTGCGTTGAGGAAGTCGGGGCCGAAGGTGCCGTCTCGGTCGTCGCGGACCCGGCGTAGTTCGACGGGCTTCAGTGGTTGGAAGATCGTCCGGAGGTCGTCGAGGGTGAACGCCATGCCGCCGGCGGTGTCGCCGCTCAGAACGATCTGCTGGTCGGTGGGGGTCTCCATCTGTTCGCCGGCGAAGGCGACGATGCCGAAGCGGCCGCCGGGGCGTACTGCGGGCAGGATCCGTTCGAGGTAGGTGATCCGGCGGTGCGGCGCGATGTGGTGGAAGCAACCGGAGTCGTAGACCACGTCGTACTGGCCTGCCGGGAGTGGGTCGTGCAGAAGGTTCAGCGCGGTGAGGGTGACGGCGTCGGGCATCGTCGGCTGGACGTGTGCCAGCAGAGGCGCGGCGAGGTCGATGCCGTCGACCGTCGCGCCTTGCTCGGCGAACCACCGGCTGTTGCGCCCCGCACCACAGCCAATGTCCAGCACCCGGGCGCCGGAGAGATCTCCGAGCAGCCCACGGTCGTGCCAATCGACCAGCGGTTCGTCCGGCAGCGGCGTGGCCAGCGGATGTCCGGGCGTGGTCAGCAGTTCGGTCCAGTACTCGGCAGCGGATTGATCGGATCGGTCTCCACGGTCACTCGCTGCCACTGAATGGTCGAGAATTTCCAGCAGCTGGTCGACCGTATAAATGCGCGCGTTGTCTACGGGATTCACTGTCGAATTCTACCTTTTGAAACGCCCGGCCGAGCGTGCAATCCGGCTCTCAGATGTGATTGTTGCGATACCAGCGTTCGGCTGCGGGGTGCAGGGGAATCGGCATCGTGGCGATCGCCGAACGGGCGTCCAGGGACCCTGCTTCTTCATGGAACTGCATCAGGTCGGCCTGACGGCGGAACAGGGTGTTGAGGGTCCACCAGGCCCAGGAGTCGGACAGGCCGCGCCTGGCCAGCAGGTAGTTCGGTACCGCGAGGGTCGGTACCGAACTCGACAGTTGGTAGATCGAGGGCGGGATGGAGGACAGGATGTACCCGCCGAAGCGCCGCAGGGCGATCTGCTCGGCGATCTTGCCGATGTCCACGAGCCGGAAGCCGATCGTCGACTGCAGGTCCTTGATCGGGTCGGTCGGCAGGCCGCCGCTCCAGATCAGCGCGTCGATGCCGCCCGGTTTGGTCGGCTCCTTGGCCCGCAGGGTCAGCCTGGCGACCGCTGTCTCGAGGTCGAACTTCCGCGCCTTCACTTTGACGTTGGCGGCCTCGAGGATGCGCTCGGCGATCACCCTGGTGCCGGAGTTGTCCGGGCCGATGTTGACTTCCTTGCCGGCCAGTTGCTCGATCTTGAAGATGTCCGAGGCGGTCGGTACGACGATGTGCACGTAGTTGTCGTACGTCCGGGCCAGCGCGGTGAACCGCAGTACGCCGGAGATGAAGGCGCCCTCGCCCTCCCAGGCGTCCAGCGCCGAGTCCGACAGGCTGAACCCGAGGTCGGCGGTCCCGCTGTGCAGCATTCTCAGGTTCTGGATGGAGCCGGCTGTCGGGAAGGTGGTCATCGACACCCCGGTGACCTCGGTGACGAGCTTGGCCAGCCCGTCGCCGTACTTCTGGTAGACGCCGCCGGGGTTCCCGGTGGCCAGTCTGGCCGGGCCGGCCGGGGCGGGTTCGTCGGAGCGGCCGCGCGAACAACCGGGTGTCACCAGGGCGGCCGCGGTGGCTGCCCCCAGTCCGAGCACACTCCGGCGATTCAGCAGGCGGGGACGATCCATGGGAACAACCTAGAGGGCAGCCGGTCCCCACCGGTAGTCGCTCCGCTGCGACCCGCGCCACCGTCACCGGGCCGCCTGCGGACGAGCCACTACCGCGCGTACGCGAGCGAACAGGTCTGGACGGGCCCCCACCTGGTGTGACAGCGTTGTCAACACACTCGGCCGTGAAGGCCGCGCCTACCCACTGAGCACCACCCCGTCATCGGAGGATGATTTCGTGCACGACGACCGTCAACTCATCGAGGAGCGGCTCCAGCGCGCCCTGCGGGAGCGGATCCGCCCCGCGATCTACGGCGCGGCCGTCCCGCTGGACATCAAGGTGTGGCATGCGCCCGGTGAGCCGGTGTCCCCAGCCGAAGCGCTGGCGGCCAGCTACGAGCCCGCCGAGATCGGCCTGCCCTGGGGTGCTCCGTGGGGCACTGCCTGGTTCCACTTCAGCGGCCAGGTGCCGGCCGAGTGGGCCGGCAGCGAGATCGAGGCCGTCATCGACCTCGGCTTCAGCGGCGGCCCCGGCTTCTCCGCGGAGGGCCTGGTGCACACGATCAAGGGCGTCCCGCTGAAGGGACTGCACCCGCGCCAGACCTACGCGCCGCTGTCGATCCTCGGCCCGGACGGTACGGCGGCGTCGCCCGGCGACTCGATCGAGTTCTACGTCGAGGCGGCCGCCAACCCCGAAGTACTGGGCTGGAACGCGTTCGCGCCGATCTCCGCCGACCTCGGCGCCAAGCCCGAGCCGGGTGGCAAGCCGATCTATCAGCTCACCCGGGCCGACCTGGCCGTCTTCAACGCCGAGGTGTGGGACCTGATCCTCGATCTGGAGGCGCTCAACGGTCTGCAGCAGGAACTGGCACCGCAGGAGCCGCGCAGCCGCGAGATCCTCCGCGCGCTGAGCCGCGCCCTCGACGTACTGGACTACGAAGACGTCGCCGGTACTGCGGCTGACGCGCGCGCCGAGCTCACCGACGTACTGAGTCGCCCCGCACACGCCAGCGCTCACCAGATCTCCGCGGTCGGCCACGCGCACATCGACTCGGCGTGGCTGTGGCCGCTGCGCGAGACCCGCCGCAAGGTGGCCCGCACGGTCTCCAACGTCGCGACGCTGGCCGAGGAGTACCCCGAACTCGTCTTCGCGTTCTCGCAGGCGCAGCAGCACGCGTGGGTGAAGGAGAACTACCCCGAGATCTGGGAGCGGCTGAAGAAGGCCGTTGCCGAGGGCACCATTGTTCCGGTCGGCGGGATGTGGGTCGAGTCCGACACGAACCTGCCCGGCGGCGAGGCGCTGGCCCGGCAGTTCGTGCACGGTAAGCGGTTCTTCCTGGACGAGTACGGGATCGACACGCAGGAAGTGTGGTTGCCGGACTCGTTCGGCTACACCGCGGCGCTGCCGCAGCTGGTGAAGCTGTCCGGTTCGAAGTGGTTCCTGACCCAGAAGATCTCCTGGAACCAGAAGAACAAGTTCCCGCACCACACCTTCTGGTGGGAGGGCCTCGACGGCACCCAGGTGTTCACCCACTTCCCGCCGATCGACACCTACAACTCCGACCTGTCCGGCCGCGAACTGGCCCGCGCGCAGCGCAACTTCGCCGAGAACGGCGCGGCGACCCGTTCGCTGGCTCCGTTCGGGTACGGCGACGGCGGTGGCGGCCCCACCCGTGAGTTCATCGCGACCGCCCGTCGGGTGGCGAACCTGGAGTCCTCGCCGCGGGTGACGATCGAGTCGCCGACCGAGTTCTTCAGTGCCGCGCAGGAGGAGTACCCGGAAGCGCCGGTCTGGTCGGGCGAGCTCTACCTGGAGATCCACCGCGCGACGTACACCTCGCAGGCCAAGACCAAGCAGGGCAACCGTCGCAGCGAGCACCTGCTGCGCGAGGCCGAGCTGTGGTCCACGGCGGCCGTGGTGGCCGGCAAGCTGGACAGCTACCCGTACGAGGAGCTGGACCGGATCTGGAAGGCCGTGCTGCTGAACCAGTTCCACGACATCCTGCCCGGCAGCTCGATCGCCTGGGTGCACCGCGAGGCCGAGGCGACGTACGCGAAACTGGCCGAGGAGCTCGAGGCGATCATCGCCAAGGCCCAGCAGGCGCTGGCCGGCGAAGGCTCGAACCAGGTCGTCTTCAACGCAGCGCCGCACACCCGCGAGGGCGTCCCCGGCCTCGGCGCCGGCATCACCACCGGTGCGGGCCAGGCCGCCACGATCGACGGCCAGGTCCTCGACAACGGCCTGATCCGGGTCACCGTCGACGACCGCGGCCTGATCACCAGCCTGTACGACGTGGCCGCCGACCGCGAGGTGATCGCACCGGGCACCGCCGCAAACCTGCTGCAGCTGCACGTCGACACCCCGAACCAGTGGGATGCCTGGGACGTCGACTCGTTCTACAAGAACACCGTCCGCGACATCACCGAGGTCGACACCGTCGACTACTCCGTCGAGGACGGTGTCGCCACCGTCGTGGTGAAGCGGTCCTTCAACCGGTCCAGCGTCACCCAGACGCTGCGGCTGCGGCCCGGCGCCAAGCGGGTCGACATCGAGACCGCGATGGACTGGCACGAGTCGGAGAAGTTCCTCAAGGCGGCGTACCCGGTGGACGTGCACGCCGATCGGTCCGCCTCGGAGACCCAGTTCGGGCACATCTTCCGGCCGACCCACCAGAACACCTCCTGGGACGCGGCGAAGTTCGAGATCGCGGCGCACCGCTGGGTCCACGTCGGCGAGCCCGGCTACGGCGTCGCGGTGGTGAACGACTCGACGTACGGGCACGACGTCAACCGCACCGCCCGCGAGGACGGCGGCACGACGACCACGATCCGTACGTCGCTGATCCGGGCACCACGCTTCCCCGATCCGCAGACCGACCAGGGTCTGCACGTCGTCAACCACGCGCTCGTGGTCGGCGCCGGGATCCCGGAGGCGATCGAAGAGGGCTACCGGATCAACCTGCCGGAACGCGTCGTCACCGGTGCCACCGGCGCCGACCCGATCGTTGCCATCGACAACGGCAACGTGATCGTCGAGGCGGTCAAACTGGCCGACGACCAGTCCGGCGACGTCGTAGTCCGCCTCTACGAGTCCTCCGGCGGCCGCTCCCGCGCCACCATCACCCCCGGCTTCAAGGCCAGTGCGGTCACCGAGGTCGACCTCCTCGAACGCACCCTGTCCGAGCACAACCTCGCGAACGGCGCAGTCGCCCTCGAACTCCGCCCGTTCCAAATCCTCACCCTGCGCTTCACCCGCGCCTGACCCCAACAGCAGGGCCGCCCCGTCCCGGGCGGCCCTGCTGTCATTAACCCCGTCCAGCCCACGCCTCCAAACGAACTACGCCGTGAGGCGATCTGCTTCCGTCAGAAGGAGATCGCCGAAGGGCTGGAAGCCGATGGTGCAGGCGTAGACGCCGCTGACGACTCGGTGGATGGTTCCCCATTCCCAGATGGCGGTGGCGTCCACGCCGGTGCGAGAAGCCAGTTGCTCGGTCCGCGTCCAGAGGTCATCGCCGAGGTCCGGGTTGCACCGCACGATGGTGCCGAGATCGCACGCCGGCTCGGCCCGTAACCCGGCTGGATCGATGAGCTTGTAGCTGCCGTCAGCCGCCTGCAGCGCGTTCATCTCGTGGATATCACCATGGACCAGAACCGCGGACCGATCGTCGTGGGCAAGGCGCCGACTGTTCATGCAATTCAGCGCGTCCGCCACAGTGGCCGGCGAACACGGTCGCCCCGCCTGCTCCCAGAGCTTTGGTAGCCGATCGGCGTACTGCTCAGCCAGGTTCGCGCCGGTTGGAAGGTCGATGTCGGGACCCACCGGACGCCACAGGCGAACCGCCACTTCGCACAGCAAGGCGTGGCGACTTGCAGGGTCGGCGACGACGTCGTACATCGGAGCCCCAAGCCGCTCCAGCAAAAGGGCTTGCCGACTCAAGTCTTCGCCCAACAGCTTGGCGCATCCCCCTCCGTTGGCCAGGCGCAACGCCATGGCCTCCGGCCCCACGTCCCGACCTGGCACCCCGATCTTGAGGACCGCCGGAGTTCCGTCGACCAGCGTCACCTCGACGACCAGGGCGGCGTGACCACCAGCGAAGCTGGACCCGATCATCAGAGACCATTCCTGAGCCAGCGAGTCGACCACACCAGGCAGCTCGTCCAGCCAGGATTCATTCCCGTCGGCGATGACCGTCTTGCGGACCTGGTCAGGGATGTCGAGGCTCACACCGCCAACCTAGTATTCCGGCCGCGGTTGCTGATCAGCCGAGTTGGGCTCTCCGACGGTGGCGGTGGTGGTGTGGACGCCACCTGACGTTCACCGAGCTGACGTAGCGTGGAAGGGACGCCGGAGGTGGGAGGTGGCATGACGACGCCCTTGCTGGGATCGCGCACGCTCGATCGGGAGACGGCCAGGTCCCTGCCACCCGGGTCGCGGTTGCCGACGCTGGTTCAGACTTTTCTGTTCGCCGGGCATCGCAAGACCTTCTTCCCGCGGCTGAGAGCCCGGTACGGCGATGTCTTCACGATCCGTCTCGTCCCGGGCAGCCGGGTGGTCGTGGTGCTCAGCCGGCCCGAGCACATCCGGGAGGTGTTCGGCTCCTCGCCGAAGGTGATGCACGCGGGCGAGGGCAACACCGTGCTCGCTCCGATCATGGGGCAACATTCGCTGCTGCTGATCGACGACGACGATCACGCCCGGATGCGCCGCCAGCTGATGCCTGCCTTCAACGGCAGCGCCTTGCGCGGCTACAGCGAGATGATCGCCCGCCTGGCGCGTGCCGAGGTCGGCAACTGGCCGACCGGCGAACCGTTCAAGCTGCACGAGCGAACGCGCACCCTGACACTCGAGGTCATCCTGCAGGTCGTCTTCGGCGTCACCGACCAGGACCGGCTGGCCCAGCTCCGGCCGCTGCTCGAGCGGATCGTCGCGGTCCGTCCGATCATCATGCTCGGCGGCTTCTATCCCCGGTTGCTGCGGATGCGACCCTGGCGTACCTACCTGGAGATCCAGCGCGAGGTCGACGCGATCCTGTACGACGAGATCGCGACCCGCCGCGCTCAGGAGAACCTTGCCGAGCGCAACGACGTACTCTCTCGTTTGCTTGCCGCTGGCATCTTGTCCGACGTCGAACTCAGAGATCAGTTGGTCACCCTGCTACTGGCCGGCCACGAGACCACGGCGACAGCGCTGGCCTGGGCGTTCCACGAACTGGCGAGGGATCCGGAGTTGTTGCAAGCCGGGCAGCGAGCCGCCGACGAGGGCGACGACGACTACCTGGAAGCGATCACGAAGGAGTCGATGCGGCTGCACCCCGTCGTGTACCAGGTAGGCCGCCGCATCACCGAGACCGTAGAGATCGCCGGCTACCGCCTACCGCGCGGGACGACGCTGATGGCCGCAATCGGCCTCGTACAGAGCAACGAGCAGCACTTCCCCGGTGTCTCCGAATTCAACCCCGACCGCTTCCTAGGCGCGAACCCGCCCGCACCAGGCACCTGGATCCCCTTCGGCGGCGGCGCCCGCCGCTGCATCGGCGCCGGCTTCTCGTTGCTGGAGGCCACCGAAATCCTCCGCGCCGCCCTGACCCGGTACGACGTCCACGCACCCCGCCCCGAACCAGAAAAAGCCCAGCCACGCAACGTAACCCTGGTCCCGTCCCGCGGCTGCGAAATCACCATCACCCCGCGCTAACCAGCCGAGGTTGTCGAACCCACGCCGGCACCTACGAGCGCTCCTGCCTCGCGTCCTTCGTCGCCTGGCTCCCACCCGCCCCGGGTCGCCGAACCCTGTAGCCGCTGGCTTGCAGCCGACCTAGACGATGGTTGCCAATGGCGCATCGAAGACTCCTGCTATACCTAGGGCGTGACAGCTGCCGAAACGACTGCGATCGCCGGGAAGGTCGGATCGCTGCTCGGCAAGACTGCGGCGGCCTGGCATACACCTGCGTTCGGGCTGTCGGCTGCGGACCGGGTCGTCGTCACGTTCAGCGATGACAGCGCCGCGTTTGTCAAAGGGGCGACGACCGAAGAGACCGCGGGCTGGCTGCGCAACGAGCACAGGATCCTCGATCACCTGCGAGGCACCGGCCTCGCTCCCGAGGTTCTCGGCTGGCAGGACGACGGCACCGGACAGCCATTGCTGGTGACGGAGGACCTGTCCGCCGCCTACTGGCCGGCGGCCGGCGCCGAGGATCCGGGCGGCGGCACGTCGACGGTCTGGCGACCCGGCGACATCGACGTTCTCCGCCGCACGCTCGACCGTTTGAGCCGAGCGTCGCTGCCTGCCGAGCTGCCGCGGACGACCAGCTGGCCGGGACCACAGTGGCCGCGCGTTGTCGAGCTGGCCGACCGGCTTGTCGATGTCGGTGTCGTCGTCCCCGGCTGGCTCGAGGCGAATGCCGAGACCCTAACCGCCATCGACGCGGAGGCGGACACCACTCTCGAACTCGGTGCGTACCTGGTGCACGGCGACGTCCGCAGCGACAACGTGTGCATCCTCAGCAAAGCCGGCGAGCGCGAAGGTCGCCTCGTCGACTGGTCGCACGCCGGCGCCGGCCACCAGTTGCACGACCTCGTGCAACTGCTCCCCACGCTGCACCTAGAGGGTGGTCCGCCGCCGTGGCAGGTGTGCATCGAACCCGCACCCCTCATCGCGAGGCTTGCAGGGCCATCGCTGCAGCGCGCCTGCGTGAGCGAGCAGCCAGATTGGCTCCGTCAAGTGTTCATCGACCTCGCGTCGATCAACCTGAAGTGGCTGGCAGCGGCCCTCGGGCTGCCACTGCCCGTGCCGGATCAACCCACGCCCGGTTGACCGCTCTGGTTCCTGCCTCGCTTGGACGCACTCCGATCCCGGTTCGTACCCCTGGCGGCGAGCACCAGCCATGAGGTGCTCGCCGGGAGGAGTCATTTCCGATCAGAGGTCACGATGCGCCGCCTACCTGCGACCTCAGCCAGGCAGCAGCTGAGCGAGCGACGAAAGAGCCCGCGACGCCGGGCGGGTGGGAGCCGGCCGACGGAGGAGCGCCCGTAGGCGGCGGCGTGGGCCAGACGACCTCAGCTCGACAGATTCAGTCCTCCAGGTCGCCGATGTCGCCCAGGTCGACGTCGCGGACGTCTTCGATGTCGGTTTCGTCCTCGTCGTCGAGCACGAAGGGTTCGTCGTCGTTGACGACGTGGACGGCTGCCTCCTCGGCGCTCGCGCCCGCGCCGTCGAAGCCGACGTCCTCGGCTACCAGATCCTTCTCGAGATCGGAGTGGGCGCCTTCGTCCGGTGCGACGAGCCGGCCGGAGCGGGCCTCGCCGACCTCGGGTCCGCCGACGTTCTCGTCCTCTTCCGCGTACGGGTCGATGTCCGGCTCCTCCTGGGCGATCCGCTGGTCCAGCGTCTCGCCCTCCAGCGCCTCCTCGGCGGTGGTGCCGAAGCCTTCTCCCGCGGACCACTTCTCCGGTGGCGAGTAGCCCTCGTCCAGCAGGTCGTCCACGCCGCGGTCGTTCAGCGTGTCCTCGGGCTGCAGCTGGTCCTCGTCGTCGACGCTGTAGCTGCCGTAGTCCTCACGGTTGTTCTCGGTCATGCCCCCACCCTGACCGTCCGCGGGGGTTGAATCAAGGCAGAGCGCGGCCGTGTCCCCTGGACGGCGCACGGCGTACTCCATGATGGTGGGATGGATCCGGTCAGGCTGACCCTGGAACAGCTGCGTGAGCTGCGTGACGACGTCGCACCGCAGGCTGCTCGCCGGTCCAGGGCCTCGGTACGCCGGCGCGTCGACCGCTGGCGCAACCGGGCGTTCTTCATCGCCCAGTGCGCGCTCGCCGCCGGTGTCGCGTGGGGATTGGCCCGTTATGTGGTCGGTCACAAGATGCCGTTCTTCGCGCCGGTCGCGGCGATGGTCTGCCTCGGGTTCAGTTTCGGGCAGCGGTTGCGCCGGGTGGCCGAGGTGATGGTCGGCGTGGCCGTCGGAGTCGGGGTCGGCGACCTTTTCGTGAAGATGTTCGGCACCGGGATCCCGCAGATCGTCTTCGTCGTCGCGCTGGCGATGAGCGTCGCCGTACTGCTCGGCGCGGGCAACCTGATGGTCACCCAGGCCGGCGTCCAGGCGGCGATGGTGACCACCTTGCTGCCCGATCCCGGGGCCGGATTCAGCCGCTGGCTGGACGCGGCGCTGGGCGGCGTGGTGGCGTTGGCGGCGGCAACGATCGCGCCCGCCGCGGCGATTCGTCGCCCCCGGCAACAAGCCACCGCCGTACTGAACGAGCTCGCCTCCCTCCTGGTCGAGACGGCCGACGGACTGCGCAACCACGACGAGAGCGACCTGACCGACGCCTTACGTCGGGCCCGGGAAAGCGAATCCCTGCTCGACGATCTCCGGAGTGCCGCGTCCGAAGGGGTCGCGGTGGTCCGGATGTCCCCGTTCCGGCGGCGGCATCGCGGCCGGGTCCAGGAGGTCGCCGACCTGGTCGTTCCACTGGACCGGGCGATCCGCAACATCCGGGTCCTGGTACGCCGGGCGGCGGTCGCTGTCTGGCGAGGCGAGCAGATCCCCGCCGAATACCCGCAACTGCTCGAACGCCTCGCCGACGGCACCCGGCTGATCGCGGAGTCCCTGTTCGAACCGGCCGCGGACGTCGCCGCCCACCGGGTCCTCGGCGAGCTCGCCCGCCGTACCGCGGACCTGCCCACGCCCGCCGGTCTGTCCGCCGTGGTGGTGCTCGGCCAGATCCGCTCGACCATCGTCGACCTCCTGGAACTGACCGGCGCGACCTACGAGGAAGCCCGCGAATTGGTCCCGCTGAGACCAGACGGCCTGGATGAGAAGTAGGTCACACCAAAAAGTTTTCCCGAATCTCCGTCATAGCCCGGGTCCGCGTGCGTCTCACTGGCATGACGATCCACCGATTGATGAGCGTTCTCGCCGCCGAGCAGACCGGTGAGACCCCCGCGGCCGACGCCGCCCCCGACGACCAGTTCGACGCCGCCGCCGAGCAGTAAGGCGCGAACCGGACGGACGGGCAGGCGACGCACCCGGACGGTCTCCCCCACCGAGGTAGACCGCACGGAGGTCGCACGACGCAAGAGGCGCCCTTGTGCGCAGCGTCGCCTGCACCGTCACCGGTGCTCTCACCACAGAGGGAGCACCCCAAACCACCCGCCGGGTCAGTCCTGACGCCGCTTGCGCGAGGCTCAGGGCCGACCGGCGGGTGGTTTTTTGGTGCCCGTACTACGCGACGGTGATCTCGGTAGTCACCGAGTTCGCGATGAAGCACTCCTCGTGCGAGAGGTGATGGATCCGCTCCAGGGTCTCCGCGTCCGGCGTCGGCCCGGCGAAGGTGATCTTCGGATGCAGCGTCACGTGCGTGATCGCCAGCTTGCCGGCCGCGTTCTTGGCCATCACGCCGACCGCGTGGTCGTCGTACGAGTCGACCACCAGCCGCTTCTTCGCGGCGATCGACAGGAACGTCAGCATGTGGCACGACGACAGGGCCGCCACGAACGCCTCTTCGGGGTCGACCGGCCCAGGACTGCCCAGGTACGCCGGATTGGCCGACCCGGGCACCGTGATCCCGCCGTCGAAGCGCCACTCGTGGTCCCGGCTGTAGGTGTCGTAGGTGAACTCGTGCTCACCGCGGCTCCAGCTCACATCGACCACGTGCTCCGACATATCGCGCTCATCCCTCCGAAATTGCTGCCAGCACCTTGGCCGGTGCCGTCACCGGATTGCATCGTACGGCGGCGCGCCCGGGCAGCTGAGCGACGAAGTCACTGTCGTACCGCGCGGCCATCCCCGCCACCGGGAAGTCGGTGGTCACGTACTGCGCACCGCTCGCCAGGGCGACTCCGACTCGGCTGGTCTCGTTCGCGCGGATCGTCGACAGGGGCTCGTCGGACCGGGTCCGGACCAGGTAGCCCTTCTTCACCAGTCGCTGGATCTCGGCGGTGTTCGCCCCGCGCGGGTCGTTCACCTCGGTGATCGCCGCGTCCGGCTCGCCCTCGGGACCGCGAGTGAAGACGGCCCGGCCCTCCAGGTTCGGCCGGCCCTCGCGGTACAGGTCGCGGATCTCGCCCGCACCGCCGTTGTCGAAGTAGAACATCACCTTGCCGCGGGCACTGGCCAGGCTGGGCCAGCCCTTGGTCAGCACCGACTGCTCCAGCGTCAGACCGTTCTTGCGGACGTCGTCCGGCGTGATCAGGTCGTCCGCGGCGAAGACCGAGCGGATCTCGGTGTCGACGCTGTTCAGGTTGGTCAGGTCCCACGGCGGTGCCTTCACGCCGCCGGCCGCGACCACGTTCGGGTCGGACTGCTTCAGCTCGAGGTTGATCGAGATCGGCGCGGCGTTCGGGTGCTGGTCGGTCCAGGTCTTGACCTGCTGCAGGCAGATCACGAACGTGCGGCAGTTGGTGTTGTAGTCGAAGTCCGGGATGTGCATCACCTTGATGCCGGGCTGGGCCAGCGCGGGGTCGGTGAGCGGACCCTGGCCGGTCAGCTTGCGGATCAGCGGGTACGTGTAGAGGCCACCGGCCGGGTCCGGGAACAGGTCGAACTCGAGCGTCCGGACGCGCTGGTCCTGCAACTGCTGCTGGATCGGGGCATGCGAGTACCACAGGTCCACCGAGCCCGGGTTCTGCTGCTTCTGCACTGCCTGCTCGGCCGGGCTGAGCTCGCGGTGGTAGGAGTTGTGCGAACCGATCTGCTGGACCTGGTTGATCCGCAGCCCCGAACTACTCGCGGTCCGCAGGGTGTCGGGCGTCTGCTTGGCGGGTGCCAGGGCCGAGCCGGCCAGGCCTCCCAGGGCGACGGTCGCGGACGCGAGTCCCGCGACCATCTTGGTGCCGATCTGCATCTGGATCTCCTTTAAAGATCTGGCGGTGGATCTGGGGGAAGAGTCTGGTCCAGACCGGTGTCACTGAGCTGGACGAAAGCTGTCATGGCAGGGACCAGCGGAGTTACACACAGGTTGATGACATCACCCGGTGTTTTGGCAACGTTGTCGCTTCCGCGGGGCACAATGAGGCCATGGTCACCACTTCAGCGAGCGCGGACCAGGCCTCGGGCGGCGAAACGGCGTATCCGTTGCGCCGGACCCCGACCCAGGACCGGGCCAGCCGCCAGGTCGAGCGGATCCTGGACGCCGCCTGCGCCGAGGTGGTCGAGCGCGGGTACGACGCGGCGTCGACCAGCAGCATCGCCAAACGCGCCGAGATCGCGGTCGGCAGCGTCTACCGGTACTTCCCGGACAAGCGCACCCTGATCCAGGCGATCGAGCGCCGTAATCAGCACCGCTACACCGAGGCTGTCCGGGAGCGCCTGGCCGTCGTCGAGGACTGGCGGCAGGCCGTCGACGTCACCTTGGACACCTTCCGGGAGATGCACCGCACGGATCCAGGCTTCCGGGCTGTCGTGCTGAGCGGGCTGGGCGATCCGGAACTGGAGGCCACGCCTGGCGAGTTCGACGACCAGCACGCGGGCGAATTCGCCGAGCTGCTGAGCACGCGGTTCGGAGCCCGGGACAGTCACGAGTTCCGGCTCAGCGTGACGCTGACGATCGCGATGGGCGAGGCGCTGGCTCACCTGGCGGACCGGCTGCCGGCCGAAGCTTCGGAGTACGTGCTGTCCCAGGGACGCCCGGCGCTGCACCGGCTGCTGGAGCCACACCTCCCGTAGCCGCGCTGCTCGAGCCAGGGAGGTCGGCTCGAGCAGATGGAGAACTACCGGATCAAGAACTAAAAGGCCCCCGCCACTCGGGCGAGGGATCGGTTGCACCGGCTTGTCGGAGGCCGGTTCCTGGGGATCGTCCGTCCCAGCCAGGCTTGAGCTAGGGCTGTGGAACAGGGTCCGATGACCGCGGCCCGAGCTGCGGCCAGTGACTGACCCGGCCCGCGATCCTGGCGCGACGGGGCGACCGTACGTCGTAGCTCACGATCACCCGGTCGTTCTTGGTGTAGACGAGCCTGCTGTTCACCGGCACCTTGCGCTGGACCTCGAACGGTCCCTCGCCGTGCCGCGTGTAGTACTCGACGGTGACCTCGACGTACTCCGCCGGCGCCCCGCCGACCAACTGACCCCGGATCGGGCCCCGGACCCGCACGACCCGCCCCGCCGTCTTCTCCTCGCCCGGATCGCGACGCCTCGCTCCCGCGACCACATCTGCCACGATGCATGCTGCGACCAGCAGCACCAGGCCGAACCCACCGAATACAACGATAGTCAACATGGCACTCACCCCCGACGCGCCGCCCGCAGCGGCGCGGTCGTCGTTGTCGATACAGCTGTGCGGCCTTCCCGCACGTCGGTTCTGACGCGGCCCGGAAGTGGCCGGTTCCCACCTTCTGGGAAAAGACTTCCAGTCGTCACCGAAGACCAGGGCAGCAGGCGATGGCCGGAACGCTACGAATCGCCCAACATGCTGAACTCGTACTGCGCGGGAACGGGCCGGTCCGTGCCCAGGCGACTCTGGATCTCCCGCCACAGCCCGGCCAGATCGTTCTCGCCCTCGCGAAGTCCGGGCAGTTCGATCCCCTCGTCCAGCAGCGCCTCTGCTCCCGACGGATCGCCGCTGAGCAGAAGCAGCCGGACCCGGGCAAGGCGGACTCTCGGATCCGCTCCGACCTGATCGGCTTGCTCGAAAATGCGTCGGGCCCGGTCAGCCTGACCGGCAGCGAGACAGGCGTTCATCGCCTCGGCGATCAACTCGGCCCGCGGCGGCGAACAGAGTTCCACCGCGCGTTCGTAGTACGAGTCGTCGCCGGTGGCGATCGCCAGGTTCCGCAGGGCCCAGGGGTTGTCCTGGGACTTGCGCCATGCGGTGATCGCGCCGTCCCGCTCGCCCGCGTACCAACGGGCGACGCCGCGGTGGTACCAAGTCAGCCAGTTGTCGTCCTCGACTACTTCGAGAAGGTCACGCCAGCCGACCAAGGTTCCGTCCGGTGCTCCGTCGCGCAATGGCATCCGCCCTTCGAGCACAGGCAACCAGGCCCGCTCGCGGTCCGACATGGTGTCGTCGGCGAACGGCGTACCGCTCGACACCTTCCAACCGGTACGGCGTAACTCGAGTGCTCCCCAACCGGAGCCGGCGAACAAGGTCTCCACCGGAGCCGCGTCCGCGACCGTCAGCCACCGGTCTTCCAGCCGCGTCAATTCGGTTGCGCTGAGCAACGACTCGACAGCTTCACCGACGCCCGTGCGAGCGGTCGCCCAGTCCTCCGCATGCGCCGCCCCCGGATCGACATCGAGCCGACCGTACGCTTCCAGCCAGTGCCAGTTTGTTGCGCCAGGCAACTTCAAGTGCTCGAGCTGGGTCCGCGCCAGGCCGGCCTGGATCTCGCAGTACCCATCGCCTTGTTTGCCCGGTGACAGCCACTCCTGCCAGCGGTGACCGCCGCGACTCTCGCCCCAGACGAACATCTTGCGACCCTGGAGCCGAGCGGTCGAGGCCTGCACCAACCCGTTGCCTTCAGCATCGAGTGCGGTGATCCAGGGCTGCTGCTCGGGTACCGGTTCGAAGAAGAAGTCGATCGCGCGCTTGTGCCGCATCGGATAGCTGAGGTCCACACCGTCCTCCAGCGGCACGTCGACCAGGTCCAGCCGGTTGCCGTAGCCGTGCTGCCAGGCCTGATTCGCGGGCACCAGGACCCGGGTCCGCGGCGTCTGCTCGACGGCGATGTTCGACCACCAGTACGCCGGGGCCGGGTCGCTCGACGGATTCTGGATCCGCGCGCCGACGTACAGGAACTCCGAGTCCTCCGGGAGCCAGAAGTCGAGCTGGGTGACGAGGTTGCGGGTGCGTTCCCACTCCCAGAGTCGCAAGATCGGCGTACCGTCCGGGCCTTCGACGCGGGCCGCGTGCATCGGTGAGCACGTGCCGGTCCAGTGCCCGGTGCTGCCGAGGTTCCACTCGACCCCGCCGGCGAACCAGGCGTCGCGGAGGGCGAGGTTGGCGGGCTGGAGCACCGGGTTGCGGTAGAGCAGTTCCTGGTCGCTCGGCTTGTGCACGAGCGAGTAGAGGCGACCGCCCAGCGACGGCAGGATCGTCGCGCGCAGGTGGTCGTTCTCCAGTACGAGTGTGGGGATCGGCCGGTCGACCAGGCGCCGGTCGTAGTTGTCCTGGAGAAGGCAGGGCAGCGGGTTGCTCAGCCCGCCGTACTGCGCGTTCTGCTGCAGCTCGGCGGGCAGCTCGGCCAGGTTGTCGAGCGGAGGGCGGCCTACCTGCTGGATCGGCGGAAGCGGATTCTCCGGTCCGAACGCGGCGGCAGGCAGGACCAGATCTTGCGCAGAAAGGATCGTCACCGCACTCATTCTGGCAACTTCGCGCAGGTGTAGTCCAGGGGTAGGCGGGGTCCGCTATACATAGGGGCACTGCGCGGGTTGCCGAACTCCCGTGCTCGCTGAGGGGTGGCACGTGGACGCTGATGTGATCGTCGTCGGAGCGGGGCTGGCCGGGCTGGCCGCCACCGCGGAACTGGCCGACGCGGGCAAGAAGGTGTTGCTGCTCGACCAGGAACCGGAGGCGTCACTGGGCGGCCAGGCGTTCTGGTCGTTCGGCGGACTGCTGTTCGTCGACTCCCCCGAGCAGCGCCGGATGGGCATCAAGGACTCCCGCGACCTGGCCTGGCAGGACTGGCTCGGTTCGGCCGGGTTCGACCGGCTGGACGACGAGGACAAGTGGGCCCGGCAGTGGGCCGAGGCGTACGTCGACTTCGCGGCCGGCGAGAAGCGGGCCTGGCTGCACGCCCAGGGCGTCCGGTTCTTCCCGGTGGTCGGCTGGGCCGAGCGCGGTGGGTACAACGCCGACGGCCACGGCAACTCGGTACCGCGGTTCCACATCACCTGGGGCACCGGACCGGGCCTGGTCGCGCCGTTCGAGCGGCGAGTGCGGGAGGCGGTCGCGAAGGGCCTGGTGGAGTTCCGGTTCCGGCACCGCGTCGACGAGCTGACGCTGACCGGCGGAGTGGTGGACGGCGTGAGCGGGAAGGTGCTGGAGCCGAGCGAGGTGGCCCGGGGCGTTTCCAGTTCGCGGGTCGAGGTGGAGGACTTCGCTCTGCGCGCGCAGGCGGTGATCGTCACCTCCGGTGGGATCGGCGGCAACCACGATCTCGTCCGTGAGCAGTGGCCGGCCCGGATGGGGAAGCCACCGGAGACCATGATCTCCGGCGTACCGGCGCACGTCGACGGCCGGATGCTCGCGATCACCGAAAAGGCCGGCGGCCGGTACGTCAACCGCGACCGGATGTGGCACTACACCGAAGGCATCCAGAACTGGGACCCGATCTGGCCGATGCACGGCATCCGGATCCTGCCCGGCCCGTCGTCGCTCTGGTTCGACGCCACCGGCAAGCGACTGCCGGTGCCACTGTTCCCCGGCTTCGACACCCTCGGAACGCTCGAACACATCATGACCACCGGCTACGACTACACCTGGTTCGTGCTGACCCAGAAGATCATCGAGAAGGAGTTCGCGCTGTCGGGCCAGGAGCAGAATCCTGACCTGACCGGCAAAGACATCCGGGGCGTGCTCGGCCGCGCCCGTGGCGGCGCGACTGCTCCGGTGCAGGCGTTCATGGACAAGGGCGCTGACTTCATCGTTCGGGACAACCTGAGCGATCTGGTCCGCGGCATGAACGAGGTCGCCGGTTCGAACCTGATCGAGTACGCCGAACTCGAGCGCCAGATCGTCGCGCGGGACCGGGAACTGGACAACACCTTCACCAAGGACCTGCAGGTCACCGCACTCCGTGGCGCCCGGAACTACCGCGGCGACAAGCTGATCCGGGTCGCCCCACCGCACAAGATCCTCGACCCGAAAGCCGGCCCACTGATCGCGGTGAAGCTGAACATCCTCACCCGCAAGTCGCTCGGCGGCCTCCAGACCGACCTCGACAGCCGCGTACTCCGAGCCGACGGCACCCCCCTCCCCGGCGTCTACGCAGCCGGCGAAGTCGCCGGCTTCGGCGGCGGCGGCATCCACGGCTACCGCTCCCTCGAAGGCACCTTCGTAGGCGGCTGCCTCTTCACCGGCCGCACCGCGGGCCGCGCTGCTGCTAAGGCGATTTCGTAGGTACATCCGCCCACGCAGGCTCCTGCGTCGCCTGCTCCCCACCCCCCAGCACGGACGCTCCTCCGTCGCGTCCTCGCTGCCTTTGGAAAGCGTCGACGACCCGCAAGTTCCCGGCGAGTCCTCTCGGTGTGATCCGGCGAGGCAAGGTTTGCCCTCGCGGGTGATCAGAGTGTCGTGGGTCTGCGAAGTGTCAGGTGGTCTTTCGCTGGAGAATGCGCTTTGCGTCTCGCCTGGTCAAGCTGTCGGGGTACTGTTTGCTGATAAGCGTGAACGACCCGGCGTCGGCGGGCTGCCAGAACCTGGCCACAATCTTCATCGCTTCGACGAATCGGTAATCGGTCCAGCGCCCCAGGTCCTCTGTGACGATCTTGCGACAGAAGGCCTCAACGTCAGGATCCTTGAGTTTTGCCAGCGAGCTGAACCAGTAGACGCGAAGATCTTCGACGTCTGCTGATTTCTTGGGCGCGAGGGTTGGGTCGCTGCACATCTCGAGCACGAAATGGAGGTCTTCTGGCATTACGCCGTGCCGGTACACCTGACTCACGTGACGCAGCAGATCGCGGTTAGGGAAGGCGCGTTCGCCGCCACGCCAGTTCTTGATCGCGTCACCAGCGATCTGAGTCAGCAGCACGTGTACGCGCTTAAGGTGGTACGAAGTGCGCAGTGCAGCGATCAGGACCTCAAGGACAACAGGTCCCGGCGAGGAGTCGACGAGCCGTTGACACCCGGCGAGGATCTCGTCGTTCGGCGTGAGCACCCAGGGATTCCCGAAGTGTTCACCCCTGCCAAGCTCAAGGCCCAGCGTGTTGGCTATATGGGCTTCTGCCTCCACCCACGTCCGCTCGTAGTCGAGGCTCGCCAGGAAGGCCTCAGTATCGCGAGATGATGACAAGGCCTCGGATCACCAATCCTCGGAGTCGACCATTTAGCTTTACACCGTAATTGACTCTGATCACGAAACGATGCCATTGGAGAGCCGGGCACAAGCGGCCGATCGGTCAAGGACCGACCGCCGTGCCAAGTCTCCGGCGATTCCTCGCCATCCGTGGTGGCGAGGGCCAGGGGTGGGACCTCGATCCGTCCATGGCAGTTGCTCGCTGATGGGTTGAATTCCGATGAGGGCGACAGGCGGAGTAGTCCGACTGCAGTTCCTTCCAGTTCGGCCAAGGCAGCAAAGGGTGCGACGGAGGAGCGACCGTCGCTGGGGGGTGGGGAGCAGGCGAGGAACGAGCCTGCGTGGGCGGGGTTCCTTTGCTCAGAAGACCATCGTCAGGAGGTCGGCGAAGAGTTCGTGTTCGTCTACTTCCAGGCCGCGGTTGGTGAACCAGGTGGACATGTTGTGGCAGTCGCGCATCAGGAAGTCCATGCCCTTGGGGTTGCCGACGATGTCGACGACCTGGGGGAGGTCGATCATGACGATGCGATCGCCTTGGGCCAGCACGTTGTAGGGCGAGAGGTCGCCGTGGGCGAGACCGGCTCGGGCCAGCTCGCGCATGCCGTCGCGGACTTGTTCGTAGTACGACGCGAGCAGGTCGCCTTTGGGGCGGACCTGGGCGAGCCGGGGTGCGGCGCCGCCGTTGCCGTCGTCGATGAACTCCATCAGGAGTTCGGTGCCGTCGACCTGCACCGGGTACGGCACCGGGACGCCGGCTTTCCAGAGCCGGCAGAGCGCGTCCCATTCGGCGTAGGCCCATTGACCGGCGGCGACACTTCGGCCGTGCGCGGTCTTCTTGGCCATGGCGCGGGTGTCACGGCTGTTCCTGGTCCGACGGCCTTCGACGTACGACGTACTTCGGTGGAAGGACCGGTGTTCTTCGGACCGGTACCGTTTGGCGGCCAGCAGGGACCGCTTCGCGGGGTTGTCGCCGATGGCCTGGACGGCCCGTTCGAGCAGGAAGACGTCGGCTTCCTTGCCGGTTTTGAGGATGCCGAGCTCGGTGTCGATCGCGGCCTGTTCCGTCACCACCCAGTCGGGTCGTGGATCCGGGCCGCGAGAACCGCGCTCGACATCCAGCCAGGTCGACCAGCGTTGATCGGGATCGAGCTGTTCGTCGACCGCGGCGAAGCGGAAGACGAACGCGTCGGCGACATCGGGTTCGGAGTCGTCGGCGGTCAGCGCGGCCCAGCGCGAGTCGAGGTCGGCGAAGTCGGAGTGGTCCTGCTCAGCGAATTCGGGAGTGGAGTCAGTGAATTCGGGGTTCGTGCGAAAGACGTCGGAAGACATCGGGTGTGCTCCTGAAGGAAGAGGTGAGGCTGACGCGGGCATGCCGCAGCACAGTGATGGACATCCGTTCAGCCCTCCTTCGATTCAGGCAGCACTCTTAGCTGCACAGGCGAGACCAGAATGCAGGCTCCTCCCGGACCCCGCAACCGAATTAATCTCGACTACTCAGCGGAACTGGGAGCGGGCGGTCGGGCGGAGCCGGAGCAACTGGGGCGCAGTGGTGCTCCGGCAGGTGAGTTCGGGCAGGAGTTTGGTCTGCCAGACGCGAGATCCGGCCAGCAGGCGACGATGTTCGGCGTACGCGCTGTCGCTCGGGAAGGTGGCGAGCCAGACGAAGACGGTTTCGTCTCGTAAGGGCAGCGCGGGGAAGTTGTTCTCCGCGTCGAGGGTCTCGAAGGTCGCGGTGAGGACGGCCCCGGTCCCGGCCAGGGCCGGCGCGAGCTGGTCGGTGAAGAACTCCACGAAGCCGTCGTCCACCGTACGGCGGTGGTACACGGCTCCGGCGACCACGGAGCCGGGGACCTCGGTCGCGCCGATCGGCGGGCGGGGTGCGTCGAGAGCCGGGAAGCCGGGACCGAGTTCGATCGGCTTCAGCAGCAGCGCGTTGTCCGAGTCGAGCATAGTCGCGTTTGCCTCGCCACCTCGTGCCTTCCAGACCGGGCCGTAATAGAAGCCGTTGAGCGCTTTCGCCCGGGCTTCGAGGTCGGTGAAGCCGCGTAACCAGACGAACCGGTCAGGGTCGTCGAGATCGCGGAACTGACCGCAGATGTGCATTCCCTCGACCTCCTGCCCTTCGACGAAGGCCTCGTCGAAGAGGTCGACCAAGGCATCCCGCTGCCCGGGCAGCAGCGTGTACTGCCGCAGGTCGAGCACCGCACAACATTCCGTCATCCGAACCTCCGCATCGCTGGTACGCCGTCAGTCAACCGGCGAAGGCTGACAACACCCGTCAGTCTTTGCCGCCGAGCCGGTCTGAAATCGCAGTCGTTGGGTACGGGGAAGTACTGCAGTCCGATCCAACGTGCGGGAGTGACGGATGATCGACGAAGGACGGCTCGGAAGCTATCTGCAGGACCACTACGCAGGATCGTCGGCGGGAATCGAGTTGTTCCGGCGGGCGGCCGATCAGCAGACCGATCCGGTAGCCCGGACGGCCCTGGCCACCATGGTCGAGCGGATCGAGGCCGAACAGACCGCGCTCGAACGGTATCTCGCCGCGGTCGGGTCGAAACCCGACCCGGTCAAGAACGCGGGGGCCTGGGTGGCCGAGAAACTCGGCCGGTTCAAACCGAACGGTGAACTGATCCGGCGGTCGCCGCTCAGCGATGTGGTCGAGCTGGAGGCGCTGCGGGTCGCGACAGAAGGCAAGGCGGCCGGCTGGCGGGTGCTGCGGAAGCTCGCCGAGGACGAGGACCGGTTCGAGGTCGCCGAGTTCGACGAGTTGCTGAAGGAGGCCGACAGTCAGCTCGACGAACTGGAACGCCTCCGAATGGCCGCAGCCCTACGGGTCTTCCGCCGACCAGGCTGATCGGAACGGCCGGGCTGAGGGAGCGACCGGGCTGACCAAAAGCTAGGTCCGCCAGACGCCACCGTGGGTGGCAGCCGTTGCCGGCTACCACCCACGGTTCGGTCTTTCAGGTCAGGTGAAAATGCTGACGCCACCGGGGCCGACCAAGAGGCCGACGACGATGAGTGCCGCGCCCATCAAGAGTTGGCCGCGGACGAGGGAGACAATCCCCGAGATGACGAGGATCGCCGCGATGATCCAGAGCACTAGGCCCATGGTCGTTTCCTTTCTCGACACACCGGACCGGCCAGCGGCCCGGCGATTGATTCCCCGTGTTCTCTGTGGCCCCTCTGGTGCCCGCTGCCCAAGACCCACAAACGGGGTCCGTCGCCGAAACTTCCGGCGCGGGCATTCAGCCGAGCATCGCGACGGCAGCGCGAAGGTCGTCCACGAACAGCCCGAAGTCCCGCCGATACTCTCGGGAACGGACCACGGCCGAAGGATGGACCGTCGCCATCGCCGGCGTCCCGTCCGCCAGTTCGACCGGCTGGCCCCGCTGCGCGGTGACCTTGAAGCCGGTTCCCAGTAAGGCCCGGGCCGCGGTCGCCCCGAGGACCACCACCAGTTCGGGCTTCACGATCGCCAGTTCCCGCGCCAGCCAGGGCTGACAGGCGACGATGTGGCCGACCGCCGGGGTCTTGTGGATCCGGCGCTTACCCCGCTCCTCGAAGCGGAAATGCTTGACCGCGTTGGTCAGATACACGTCCGCGCGATCGATCCCGGCCTCCACCAGCGCCTTGTCCAGCAACCGGCCGGCCGGTCCGACGAACGCCTTCCCGCGCTGGTCCTCGACGTCGCCCGGTTGTTCGCCGACCAGCATCATCCGCGCTTCCGCCGGGCCGTCACCAGGCACCACCTGATCGGCGTACTCCCAAAGGTCGCAGCCACGACAGTCGGGCAGGGCGTTGCGCACTCTGGGGAGGCCGCCGGTGTCCGGAACCCACTCTGCGGCGCCGGGGTAATGCTCCATGCGGGCCCGGTGCCCAGTGAGCGTGCTCACAACACATTCAAACGGTTGCAACACTCCAAAGGTTGATTCCGTGGCTTGGATTTGATCTGGTGGAAGCCAAGTGGTTCAGCCGTGACGCCACTCAGCGCAGGAACGAGCACGACGAGGTTTCTCACCGTGACCATCGCACCTGTTCAGACCCACGCCGACCCCCACGACGGGGTTGCCGAGGCCACCGAAAAGCTGCTCGCCGAGGCCGCTCAGGCGCCCGCATCGCGCCGCCGGGAACTCCTCGACGAGGTGATCATCCTCAACACGCCGGTCGCCCGCTCGATGGCGTCGCGTTATCGCCGCAAGGGCGTGGACGCCGACGACCTCGAACAGGTCGCCTATCTCGGCCTGGTCAAAGCCGTCAACGGATACCGAGCCGATGCGGCGACCGCCTTCCTTGCGTACGCCGTACCGACGATCCGGGGTGAGCTCAAGCGGTACTTCCGCGACTGTGCGTGGACCGTGCGGCCGCCGCGGCGGGTCCAGGAGATGCAGGGCAACATCGCGGCCGCTGAGCCCGAGCTGACTCAGCGGTTAGGTCATCTGCCTACCGATGAGGAGACTGCCGAGGCGCTGGGAACCGCTGCGACAGAGGTCGCCGAGGCGGCTTCCGTCCGAGGGTGTTTCAACACCTTGTCGCTGGATGCGCCCAGCGGGCTGGACAACGGCGCCAGCCTGATCGAGGCCGTGCCCGCCGACGAGGACGGCTACGAGTTGGTCGAGAACGTACAAACGCTGACTCCGGCGGTCGAAGGGCTCGGCGATCGCGACCGGCGCATTCTGGAACTGCGGTTCTGCTCCGGCTTCACCCAGGAGGAGATCGGCAACGAACTCGGCGTCAGCCAGATGCAGGTCTCCCGGCTGCTCCGCAACATCCTCGACCGCCTCCGCACCGAACTCACCAAGGGCGGCGGCGGTATCCCCCAACCCACCTGAGCCCCAGCGGTGCCGGACGCGCAAGCACGGGCACTCCCGCGGCGCCTGACCCGCAGGGACGGGCAGCGCGTCTGATTCGCAGCCGTTGGCCCACGGGTTCGGTGTAGCGTCGGGCGGGTGGACTTCGAAGAAGCAGCGAGCCGGTTGTACGCCGCGCCCGCGGCCGACTTCATTGCTACTCGCAACGAGCTGGCCAAGGAGCTCAAGACGGCCGGCGACCAGCTCGGATCGACCCGGCTGAAAGCGCTCCGGAAGCCGACCGTCGCCGCCTGGCTGGCCAACCTGGTCGCGCGCGAACTTCCCGACGACATCGACGACCTGCTTGCTCTCGGCGACGAGTTCCGCGAAGCGACGACCGATCTCGACGGCGAGCGGCTGCGCGATCTGACACCCCGGCGGCACAAGCTGATCGACCAGCTGACGAAGGCGGCGGCCAGGTTGTCGGAGCGCGAGGGTCAGAAGGTCAGCGCGGATGTCGGGCAGAAGCTGCGCGAGACTCTCGATGCCGCACTGGTGGATCCGGCCGCTGGGGAAGCGGTTCGCGAAGGCCGGCTGAGTAGTGCGCTGCGGCATGTCGGGTTCGGCGTCGTCGACGAGAGCGGCGAGCCCTCCAACGTGACAGCGTTGACCGATGAACGCCGGCAGCGCGCCGAGGAACGCCGCGCGAAGAAGGCCACCAAGGCCGAGCCCGAGCAGGCGGAGCCGGAGGTCGAGGAGACCGCGGCCGAGAAGAAGCAACGGGAGAAGGCCGAGCGGGAACGGGAAAAGGCAGAACGCGAGCAGGAAGAGCGTGAAGCCGCCGAGAAGGCCGCGGCCAAGAAGGAGTTCGAGGACGCGGTGGCTGCCGCCGAGTCGGCCGAAGCTGCGGTCGCCGATCTCGCCGGCCAGTTGGAGGCCGCACGCGAGGCGCTGGCCGATGCCCAGGAGGCCGTGCACCGGGTCGGTGACGAGCTCGACGAGGCGCGCAAGGCGGCCCGCGAGGCGCAGAAGGAGAGCCGCGAGGCGCGCAAACGGTACAACCGGCTCTGAGCTGGGTACCGGCTGGGACCAGACGGACCGGAGTACGGGTGACGACTGGGTCAGGCGGACCGGAGTACGGAAAGGGCTGGGCGATGGCGCGGGCGATCTGGACGGGATACATCAACTTCGGGCTGGTCTCGGTGCCGGTCGGGCTGTACAGCGCGACCGAGGAGCACGAGCTCGACTTCCACCAGTTCCAGCAGGGCACCTCGGACCGGATCCGGTACAAGCGGGTGAACGAACGGACCGGCCGCGAGGTCGACTACGACAAGATCGTCAAGGGCCATGACGTCGGCGGCGGCGAGTACGTGATCGTCGAGCAGGAGGAACTCGCCGACATCGCGCCCGGAAAGTCGCGGTCGCTGGAGATCGCCACCTTCGTGGACCTGGACGAGATCGACCCCATCCACTTCCAGAAGAGCTACTACCTGGCTCCGTCGGACAGCGAGAACGCCTCGTCGTACGCGCTGCTGCGGGACGCGCTGGCGAAGACGAACCGGGCCGGCATCGCGTCGTTCGTGATGCGGAGCAAGGAGTATCTGGCGACGATCCGGGCCGATGGCAAAGTTCTGGTGCTGGAGACGATGTTCTTCGCCGATGAGATCCGCGACCCGGCGAAGGAAGTGGGCTCGCTGCCGGCCAAGTCGAGCGCGGGCAAGCAGTTGTCGATGGCGGTGGACCTGATCGAGGCGATGAGTGGCGCCTGGCGGCCGACGGAGTACAAGGACTCCTACACCGAGCGGGTGAAGAAGCTGGTCGAGACCAAGCGCAAGGGTCAAGAGGTCGTGTTCACCGAGGAGGAGCCCGAGGCGACCCCGCGGACCGACCTCGTCTCCGCCCTGCGCGCCAGCGTCGAGGCCGCCCGTGCCCGCCGTGCCGGTACTGCGAAGAAGGCGACGACGAAGAAGAGCACCAAGAAGACCGCCGCTGCCAAGACGACCACCAAGAAGACAGCGGCCAAGAAGACGACTACGAAGAAAGCAGCAGCCAAGAAGGCTCCGGCAAAGAAGGCCACTGCAAAGAAGACAGCTGCGAAGAAGACGACCCAGAAGACAGCCAAGAAGAAGGCTGCCTGATCGCGGAGTTACTCGCCTGGCTCGGGCAGCAGATAGCTGCCGGGGTTGGCGGGGGCGCCGGCAGCGAGCCAGCGCTGGAAACCGGCCGGGTTGCGGCGCTCGAATTCGTCCAGGCAGATCCGGCGCACCTCGGCGACCGCCTGCCGGTCCCGTGCCCCGGCGCCTTCGGCCAGCGTGGTGGCCGTCTCGCACCACACTCCGCAGAGCTCCTCGATGCTGAGTGGACACTGCAGCGAGGCGATCAACCGCTCGTCTTCCTCCTGCTCACGCCGGCTCAGCTCTGCCAACGCCTTGTACGCCGGTTGCAACCGCCGCCTCGATCGGCCTCCCTTCGGCACCACCAGATCGAAGACGATGCCGATCACCGCGGCGATCAGCATGACGGCAAATCCGATCGCTCCCCACGCCAGCAGCCGCACCACCCCAGGCACGCACAGCACGGTCCCGGCCGCGCAGCACGCGACCATCATCGGTGACTGGAAGGGCGCGTCATCGGCGACGTGCCGGATCACCGCAGCCAGCGGCCAGATCAGCCCGAACACCACGACGAGCAGGATGGAAGCCGCGAGCGGTCCGAGCAGCAGCACTCCGGCCAGCAACCCGGCGGTGCCGATCCCCACGCCAGCAGCGATCGACAGCCGCTGAACCCTGGGAGAAACGTGCATCGGACTCGCTCATCCATCGTGAAGAAGACATCCAGTCGGGTACCCCCGCCGCCTGCCACCAAAACTGCTCTCACCCGGCCGACGACACCTTGAGAACGAACAATCCCCGGCCCCGGTTCCCACCGCGGGAAGCCTCGCAACGGGAACCGGGGCCGCCCCGCATGGCAGGGTGGCGGGGTGGAGATCAGACCCCGGACCGACGCCGACCTCGACCGCTGTACGGCCTTCCTGCGCACGGTTCACGACAAGGCCGGCTACCCGATCAACTGGCCGGACGACCCTCGGGGCTGGCTGACACCTCCTGGTGCGCTCGGCTGCTGGGTGATCACCGTCGGCGGCCGGGTGGCAGGGCACGTGGCCGTCACCCGCGGCGAGCCCGGCCAGGCCCTGGTCGAGCGCCTGTTCGTCGACCCGGCCGAAACGGGCGCCGGACTCGGCCGCCGCCTGCTCGACCACTGCCTGGCCGTCGCGACGGAGCACGACCTCGACCTCTCGCTCGAAGTCGCGGAGAACTGTCACGCCGCCATCGCGCTGTACGAGCGCGCGGGCTGGCGCGAAACCCGGCGTACGCCGATCGGCTGGGGCGGTGCGGTGGCTTCGGTTGTGATCGGGTTCGCGCCACCTCGCGGCTGACGGCCCGGTATCTCTGGAATTAGGCTCGTCGCCATGGCAAGGACGGGTTGTGACGAGTGAGCCAGGTCGACGAGTTGTTCGCCGAGCGGGTCGCCGCGCTCAAACCTGCGACCTGCGACCATCCCGCCGCCGTACTGCGGGAGCTGTACGACGCCCAGCTCGGTAGCCGGCACGCCGATCTGGCGGCTCGCTGGCTGCAGTCCAAGGGGCTCGGGTTCTACACGATCGGGTCGGCCGGCCACGAGGGAAACGCGGCGGTCGCCGCCGCGCTCAGGCCCACCGATCCCGCGCTCCTGCACTACCGCTCTGGTGCGTTCTACCTGGCTCGAGCGGCGCAGCACGGAGCACCAGACGGGATCCGGGACATCCTGCTCGGCGTCGCCGCCGCGACCACGGAACCGATCGCGGGCGGCCGGCACAAGGTGTTCGGGCGGCATGACCTGGCGATCATTCCGCAGACCTCGACGATCGCGTCGCACCTGCCCCGGGCGATGGGCGTCGCCTTCTCGATCGCGCGCGCGGCCAAGCTCGGCGTACCGTCACCGTGGCCCGCGGACGCTGTCGTGGTGACCAGCTTCGGCGACGCCTCGGCGAACCACTCGACGGCGACCGGGGCGATCAACGCGGCCCTGCACGCGTCGTACCAGGGGCTGCCGATGCCGTTGCTGCTGGTCTGCGAGGACAACGGGATCGGCATCAGCGTGCGCACCCCGGAGGGCTGGATCAAACAGGCCTACGGGCAACGCCCCGGCCTGCGGTACTTCGATGCCGACGGCACCGATCTCGCCGCGACCCTGACGATGGCGACGGAGGCCGCGACCTTCGTACGCCGGAATCACCGGCCCGCGTTCCTCAGGCTCCGCACTGTCCGGCTGATGGGTCACGCCGGGTCGGACGTGGAAGCCGCCTACCGGAGCCCGGCCGAACTGCTGGCCGAGGAGGAGCTGGATCCGTTGCTCGGCACGGCCCGGCTGCTGATCGGTTCGGGCTGTACGCCGGACGACGTGGTCGAGTTGTACGAGAACAAGCGTGCCGAGGTGATGCGGATAGCCCACGAGGTCGCGGGGTTGCCGCAACTCGAATCGGCCGCCGCCGTCGCGGCGCCGCTGCGTTATCCGGATACCGCGACGGTCGCGAAGGCGCTGCCCGGTCATCACGTCGAACAAGGTGGCCCGCTCACGCTGAGCCAGTCGATCAACCGGGCGCTGGCCGACGTACTGGCGTCGTACCCGGAAGCGATGGTGTTCGGCGAGGACGTCGGCCGCAAAGGCGGGGTGTACGGCGTCACGCGCGGGCTGCAGAAGATGTTCGGGGCCGCACGGGTGTTCGACACCTTGCTGGACGAGCAGTCGATCCTCGGGCTGGGGCTCGGGGCCGGGGTGTCCGGATTGCTGCCGATCCCGGAGGTGCAGTACCTCGCCTATCTGCACAACGCGGAGGATCAGTTGCGCGGCGAGGCGGCGTCGCTGAAGTTCTTCTCGCAAGGGCAGTACCGCAATCCGATGGTGCTGCGGATCGCCGGGTACGGCTACCAGAAAGGTTTCGGCGGCCACTTCCACAACGACGACGCGATCGGCGTACTGCGGGACATCCCGGGCATCGTGATCGCGTCACCGTCCCGTCCGGACGACGCGGCCGCCATGCTGCACACGTGCGCCGCGGCGGCTCGTAGCGACGGGACGGTCTGCGTCTTCCTCGAGCCGATCGCCCTGTACCACCGGCGCGATCTGCTCGAAGACGGTGACGACCGTTGGCTGGCCGAGTATCCGACCGCGTCGGTGCCGATCGGGAAGGGCCGAACGTACGGCGACGGGGACCGGCTCACGATCGTCACCTTCGGCAACGGTGTCCCGATGTGCTTGCGCGTGGCGGACCGGCTGCCCGGCGTACGGGTTCTCGACCTGCGCTGGCTGGCACCGTTACCGGTGGAGGATTTGTTGCGTGAGGCAACGGCTACTGGGAGGGTGCTGGTGGCGGACGAAACACGTCGCTCGGGTGGCGTGTCCGAGGGCGTGCTGGCCGCGCTGATCGACGCCGGGTACGCCGGGCGGCTGGCGCGGGTGAGCAGCGAGGACTCGTTCGTCCCGTTGGGCGACGCGGCCCGGCAGGTCCTGCTGAGCGAACAGACCATCGAATCCGCGGCCCGCGGACTCCTCGCGGACTAGCGCCTTCACGCCTGAAGAGGTCTTCCGGCCAGTCAGCTGAAGAGGCGTTGCCAGAAGGAGCGCTTCGGGGCGGGCTCCTGCTGGGGGGGCGCAGGCTCGGGCTGGGGCGCCTGGCCGGCTTCGCGGTCCTCGCGCCACTGCCGCAGTACGGCGTCCTCGTCGGTCTTGCCGACCGGGATCACCGGACCGGTGGCGTCGCGAACCTGAACCAGGATCCGCTGGTTCAGATCGTCCAGATACTCGCGAACCTCGGCCTCGGTCCGCATCTTCCGCACGTGCTCGCGGATCCGCGCCTTCTCCTTGCGCAGCAGCACGGTCGGCGGCAGCAGGACGTCGGCCTCGATCTTCTCCCGGCGCATGAAGTCCTTGACCCACCAGTCGGGGTCGTGCGGATCGGCCAGCTTGCCGATCGGCTTTCCCGCGCCGGCGAGATCGTCGAACTCCCCTGCGTTCTGGGCTCGCTGGATCTGCGCCTCGACCCAGTCGTCCATCTTCATCGAGGGCGGCTTGCGCTCGGTCATGTCCAACCTCCCGTGCCCGGCGACATGGTTGCTTGTACGAGCCGAGTCTAATAGCTTGTGAATGCAGTCACAAGGGCGGATCGGGGTCCACCACGACCACCGGCACGCTGCGCTCGGGCCAGAGCTCGGGCATCGCGATCGGTACCCGCCACATCCGGACGCCGGGCTCGACCAGGCCGTGCCGGATCGCGACGTACCGCATCAGACGCAGCGGACCGGCGATCAGCACGAAGGCGAGTGGCAGTTCCAGCAGTCCTGCACTGAGGATCGCCTGCAGGAGATCGTCACCGCGCTGGCTGGTCATCACGTCGAACCACGCGTCGCAGATCAGCAGGACGCCGGTCGCGAAGGCGAACGGGAACAACAACTGCCGCCGTCGCCAACCAGCGATCGCGGTCACCGTCAGCATGGTCAGCAGCAGGATGTCGAAGCCCACCCAGGTCGCGACCCAGTTCCGTGCCACGTAGTGACTCGGCAGGGTGTTGCCCAGATAGACGGTCCACGGGATCAGCACCGCCACCGCGAGCAGCAGCAACACCAGCCGCCACTTCCGGATCCGCTGCATGGTCCGCGGGCTCAGCATCAGCCCGGTCGGCGCGGGTGCCAGCCGGCGGACCAATTCCCGCCGCTCCGCCGCCGTCATCGCCTGGATCTCTTCGTCCGTCAGCCCCAAACCACTCACCCTTGAATGCTCACACGCCCACCAACCCCAACCCAGTACCCCGCGCCACTCTTCCCCTTTCCTCCACCTCCGCTCACCTGGGTTGAGGCAGCCGGCGGGGGTTGGCAAAGGGTCCGGTGGTGGCGGAGGCTGGGCGGACCGAATGTCGCGATCGAGAGGACCCACCTGTGTCGTCCGTCATCCTGTCCGTCGTCGCCGGAGAGCGGGTTCCCGACCCGGTCCGGACCACCCCGTCCACCAACCCGGCGAACACCGCCGACGTGGTCGGCACCATCGGCTCGGCCGGCGCCGACGTGTTCACCCGGGCAGCGGCGGCGGCCAAGACAGCGCAGTACGGATGGGCCGCCTTGCCCGCCCCGCAGCGCGGTCAGGTGGTCGCGAACGTCGGCCGGCTGATGACGGCGAACAAGACCCGCCTCGCCGCACTCGTCACCCGCGAGATCGGCAAACCGCTCGCCGAGGCGCTGGGCGAGGTGCAGGAGATCATCGACACCTGCGACTTCTTCATCGGCGAGGGCCGCCGGCTGTACGGCCAGACCGTGCCGTCGGAGATGCCGGACAAGCAACTGTTCACCTTTCGCCGGCCGGTCGGCGCCGTCGCGGTGATCTCGGCCGGCAACTTCCCGGTCGCCGTCCCGTCGTGGTACATCGTCCCGGCCCTGCTCTGCGGCAACACCGTGGTCTGGAAGCCGGCGGAGTACTCCGCGGTCGTCTCGGACGCGTTCTACGAGATCTTCGCCCATGCCGGCGTACCGGCGGGCGTGCTCAACGTCGTGTACGCCGACGGCGCGGACACCTTCGCCGGGCTCGAGCAGGCCCTCGCGGCCGGCCTGATCGACAAGGTCGGCTTCACCGGTTCCAGCGAGGTCGGCACCCGGATCGGCGAACTCTGCGGCCGCCACCTGCAGACCCCCTGCCTCGAACTCGGCGGCAAGAACCCGATGGTGATCACCGAGGACGCAGACCTCGACCTGGCGGTCGAAGGCGCGTTGTTCTCAGGCTTCGGTACTGCGGGTCAGCGGTGCACGTCGCTGGGAACGGTGATCGTGCACGAGTCGATCCACGACACCTTCATCGAGAAGTTCAGTACGGCGGTCCGCGAGGCCGCGATGGGCGATCCTCGGGAGGACGTGCTGTTCGGCCCGCTCCTGGACGAGAAGTTCGCCGCCGGCTTCGAGAAGTCGCTCGGCTGGATCGCTGCGCACCACCAGGTGATCGGGTCGACCGGCCGGGTCGGAGCGGACAACCCACGGGACGGCTTCGTCGGTGATCCCTCGGCCGGCTTGTTCTACCACCCGGTGATCGTGGACGGTGTCCGGCCGGACGACGAGCTGTTCCTGAACGAGACGTTCGGCCCGATCGTCGGCGTGACGACGTACTCAACCCTCGACGAGGCGATTGCTCTGGGCAACAAACCGGGGTACGGGCTGTCCAGTTCGATCTACACCACCGACCCGAACAAGGCGTTCCGGTTCGCCCAGGGCATCTCGGCCGGGATGGTGAGTGTGAACAACTCGACGTCGGGCGCCGAGGCGCATCTGCCGTTCGGCGGGAACGGCAAGTCGGGCAACGGCTCGCGGCAGAGCGGGATCTGGGTCCTCGACCAGTTCACCCGCTGGCAGTCGCTGAACTGGGACTACTCCGGCAAACTCCAGAAGGCCCAGATGGACACCGTCACGGTCGAGGCCGACGACGACTTCCTGCTGCCCGGCTGATGGCCGGGGCGATCCCGGGACCGGCGGCGGGCCCGCGCCGGCCGATTGCCCTGCCGGACGCCGCCGACGTGGTGATCGTCGGCGGCGGGGTGATGGGGACGAGCATCGCGTTCCACCTGGCCGAGGCCGGTGTACGGCGGATCGTGCTTCTGGAGCAGCAGGAACTCGGGTCGGGCTCGACGTCGAAGGCTGCCGGCGGCGTACGGGCGAACTTCTCCGACGAACTCAACATCGCGCTCGGTGCTCGTAGCCTGGAGGCCTTCGCGCGCTTCGGCGAACGACCTGGTCAGGAGATCGACCTGCACCGCGTCGGCTACCTGTTCCTGCTGTCCACCGCGGACCAGGTTGCCTTGTTCGAGGAGAGCACGCGACTGCAGAACGCGGCCGGTCAGCCGACCCGGATGATCTCTCCCGCCGAGGCCGCGTCGCTCGCCCCGATCATCTCTCCAGACGGCTTGGCGGGCGCCTGCTTCTCACCAGCCGACGGGCACTGTACGCCGGAATCGGTGGTACTCGGCTACGCCTCCGCGGCCCGCCGGCTCGGCGCGACCTTGATCACCGGCTGCACGGTCACCGATATCGATGCTGAAGGCAACAAGATCGTCGGCGTACGGACGGACCGCGGTGTCATCCGAACGTCGACGGTGATCTGCGTTGCCGGCGCTTGGTCGGCGGGCATCGGCGCGATGGTCGGCGTGGAGCTCCCGGTGACACCGCTTCGCCGTCAGATCGTCGTCACCGAAGCGATTCCGGACCTGCCGGAGATGCCGATGACGATCGACTTCAGCAGCACGTTCTACTTCCACTCCGAAGGGCCCGGACTGCTGGTCGGCATGTCCGATCCCGAGGAGCGGCCGGGCTTCCACCTGGATCGCTCCGAGGACTGGCTGCCACGGCTCACCGCCGCGATGGAGCAGCGGGCGCCGTCGCTGCTGGAGGTGGGCCTGGTCAGCGGCTGGGCCGGACTCTACGAGAACACGCCGGATCACAACGCGCTGATCGGCGAGGCCGCCGAGGTGAGCCGATTCCTTTATGCCACAGGGTTTTCCGGCCACGGCTTCCTCCAGGGCCCGGCCGTCGGCGAGATCATCCGCGACCTGTACCTCGATCGGACCCCGTTCGTCGACATCTCCCCTTTGCATGCCACCCGGTTCCGGACCGCCGGGCTTCGCGCCGAGCAGAACATCGTCTGACTGCGCAGCGATCTCGTCGACCGGCGATATAGGTCATGACATCGCCGATGCGCCAGCGACACGCCGAAGGACCGCGCCGGGAAAGTAGCTTTTCGGAGTACTGCTCGTTAGGGCAGTGTCAGGTTGATGTTCCGGTCCGGAGCAGCGGGGTGTTGATGCCCTGAGCGATCAACTAACCTGGGTCGGGTTTCTCGGCGACGTGGAGGATGCGTGAAGCGGTTCGTAGTACCGCCAAACTGGCCCACGCCGCCCCGTCGTAGCTGGATGCCGCCGAAGACGTGGCGCCCGGATCCGGCCTGGCCGGCCGCGCCCGAGGGCTGGAAGTTCTGGGTCGACGGCAAGGGCAACCCGGTCCGCGGACCCGTCGGCCGGTACGCCGGACCGTCGCGGCGGGCCGTCTTCGCCGGCGCCGGCGGGATCGCGTTGTTCCTGGCGCTGAACATCTGGGCGTTGTCGGCGATCGGCCTGTTCGACTCCGATCAGCCGGAGAGCCAGGCCGTCCGTGTCGTCGACGACAGCACGCCGACTCCGACACCGACACCCACTCCCCAGGCGCCGACCACGGTGCCCTCAGCGCCTCCGAAGGTCGAGAAGAGCTCGCTTCCCCCGCTTCCGCGGAAGACCCGGACGACGAAGAAGGTCGAAACGTCCGAGCGCACCACCCCGAAACCCACGAAGACCACCACCACGCCGAAGCCGCCCACCACGACCCCGTCCCACCGCCCCACCCGCGAAGAACTCCTCGCCGAATACTGCCGCCAACAAGGCTGGCCCCCAGAAGTCTGCGACCCCGACAACTGGAACCAGGACCCCCAGCACCCCTAACCCACCACACGCCACCCAGAACCTCCGAGGTACCGGGTGCCGCTCTCGGCGGATTCGTCGCAGGGTCAAGGAAGGTTGTTGGTCGTGCGCATGGCGGTGACGATGGGGCCGGCGCCTTCGGTTTCCAGGGTGGTGACGACTCCGGCGATGTCGGCGGTGGGGCGGTTCTGGGAGAGTTTGGCTTTGGCCTCGATGCGGGTGATGCGGAGTTCGAGGCCGACGATGGCGCGGAGTTGGCCGGCGACGTAGGCGGCCGGGGCGTCGTCCACGGACCAGGGGGCGGGGCGTGAAGACTCGTGCTTGCTGGTGAGGCGGCGGACGAGGCTGTCCAGCCAAGTGGCGTCGTCGTGGATCACGAGGTCGCCGTAGACGTGCGCGGTGACGTAGTTCCAGGTCGGGACCACCCGGCCGTGCTCAGCTTTCGATGCGTACGACGACGGGCTGATGTAGGCGTCCGGACCGGCCACGATCGCGAGCGCTTCGCCGAGGACCGGCGTCTTCCACTGTGGGTTGTTCCGGGCAACGTGGCCCAGCAGCGCACCCGCCTCGGCGTCGTACACGAGAGGCAGGAAGGTCGCCAGCAAGCCGTCGGCCGTGGCGGTGATCAGGTTCGCCGCGCCGTGGTTGGTCAGCAAGTCCTGCACCACGGCGTCATCCGCGGCGAAATGCGAAGGAACGTACATACAGCCAGTATCCAGCCGGGTCAGGGCTCCCAGAGCGACTGGCACAACTGGAGCTCCCGTTGCGGTGCTTGCTAACCTCGGTTGGCAAGCGCTTGCCGATGAGTGAGCGACCGCCACCCAGCAAGGGGTGAACCATTGTCTTTGCACCTCGATCGGCTGTCCTCCTTCCCCGTCACCGCGTTCGACGCGGACGGCAACCTCGCCCTCGGTCCGTACCGCGAGCACCTTCGCCACCAGATCGACGCCGACCCGGCCGCGATCTTCGCGTGCTGCGGGACCGGTGAGTTCTTCTCGCTCACCCTCGACGAGTACGCCGCCGCGGTGCGCGCCGCGGTGGCCGAGGCCGCCGGCGCCCTACCGGTGTTCGCGGGCACGGGGTACGGAACCGCGATGGCGGTCCAGTTCGCAGCGGCTGCCCGGGAGGCCGGCGCCGACGGGCTGCTGGTGCTACCGCCGTACCTGGTCAAGCCATCGCAGCAAGGCCTGCTCGACCATTTCAAGGCACTTGCGGCGCGGGCCGGGTTGCCGCTGATCGCCTACCAGCGGGACAACGCGATCTACACGCCCGAGACCGTCGCTGCCCTGGCCGCTGTTCCGGAGGTCATCGGGTTCAAGGACGGCCTCGGCGACCTGGACCTGCTCCAGCGCATCATGACCATCGCACCGGATCTCACCTATTTCAACGGACTCCCGACGGCCGAGGTCACCGCCCGGTCGTACGCGGCGATCGGCGTACGGGCGTATTCGTCGGCCGTGCACTGCTTCGCGCCGGAGATCGCGCATGCGTACGAGGGCGGTCTGGATGCGTTGCTCCCCGAGTTCTTTCTGCCCCTGGTCAAGCTGCGGGACAAGGGCGCCGGGTACGCCGTCTCGCTGGTCAAGGCGGCCGTCCGGCGCCGGTTCACCGACGTCGGATCCGTCCGCTCCCCGCTCACCGACCCACTGCCCGAACACCTGGAGGAACTGGACCAACTCCTGGACCAGGGCCTGACGATGGTACGGAAGGCGGCCGTCGCATGAAGCTCACCGACATCGTCATCACGCCGATCGCCATGAAGGACCCGCCGCTCCGCAACATCCAGGGCATCCACCAGCCCTACGCGCTGCGCTCGATCCTGCAGGTGCACACCGACGTCGGACTGACCGGACTGGGTGAGACGTACGGCGATCTGGCGATCCTCACCGCGTTGCGCAAGGTCGCGCCGCGACTGCGAGGACTCGACCCGTACGACCTGAACGGTCTCGAGCGGATCATCGACGAAACGCTCGGCCGCGCGGCCGGTCTCGCCACGCACGGCCTGGTCGGCGAGGCGAGTGACGAGAAGACGCTCGCCACTGTGCTGTCCGCCTTCGAAGTCGCCTGTTGGGACCTGCAGGGCAAGGCACTCGGTCGCCCGATGGTCGAACTGCTCGGCGGCAAGGTCCGCGACGCTGTCGCGTACAGCGGCTACCTGTTCTTCAAGCCGGCCGCGCACACCCCGTTGCCGGACTACCCGACCGATGACTGGGGTGAGGCGATGGATGCCGAGGGCATCGTTGCGCAGGCCCGGCGGATGGTCGACGGCTACGGCTTCAAGTCCCTCAAGCTCAAGGGTGGCGTGTTGCCTCCGGACGACGAGGCGGACGCGATCCTCGCCCTCAGGCAAGCCTTTCCGGACCATCCGCTGCGGCTGGATCCCAATGCGGGCTGGACTGTCGACACCAGCATCGCGGTCGGCAGGAAGCTCGACGGCGTGCTCGAGTACCTGGAGGATCCGACCGGCGGTATCGACGGGATGGCCGCGGTCGCCCGGGAAGTTTCGATGCCGTTGGCAACCAACATGTGCGTGACCGCCTTCAGTCACCTCAAGCCCGCAGTACTGGCCGATGCGGTCCAGGTGGTGCTGTCGGACCACCATTTCTGGGGCGGTCTGCGCCGGTCGCGCGACCTGGCCGCGATCTGCCGGACCTTCGGCATCGGGCTCTCCATGCACTCGAATTCGCATCTCGGCATCAGCCTGGCCGCGATGACCCACTTGGCCGGCGCGACTCCTGAGCTCACCTACGACTGCGACACGCATTACCCGTACTTGGTGGAGGACGTAGTACAGCCTGGCGCACTCGAGTTCGTCGATGGTGCGGTGGCTGTGCCGGACGGGCCTGGTCTCGGGGTGGAGCTGGACCTGGATTCGCTGGCGCGGCTCGCGGAGCAGTACGAGAAGTGCGGGTTCGACACCCGCGACGACATCACTCCGATGCGAGCCGTTCAGCCGGACTGGGATGCGGTGATCCCGCGATGGTGACGCACGGTCCGTTCGCCCCCAGCTGGGACCTGTCGGCGACCCGGCTGCGGCACAGCGCTGAAGCGTGCTGAGGGGCGGGCCGCCGCCATCCGGGCATGGATGGCGGCGGGCGCCGGGCGTTACTTGCGGTGTTTGCCGCCGGACTCGTCCTCGACGTCGATCTGCTCCTTGCGGACCGTGTCGCTGATCTGTTGTTCCTCGCGGACCTTCTCGGTCTCCAGGCCGACGCGTTCGACGGCGACGGTCTCCTTCGCGACGACCGGACGTTCCTCGTGCAGGACGACCTCGCGGTCCTCCTCGGCGATCTTGCCGCCGCGATCCGTGCCCTCGGCGACCGGCTCGCGGGTCACGTGGACCTCTTCGTGGCTGACCGGCACGGTGATCTGCTGTTCCTCGGTCACCACGTGCTTGCGCAGCCGGACGCGACCGGTCTCGACGGTTTCCGTGCCGGCCCGCAGCCGCTCCTCGGACCGAACCATCGACTCCTGCCCGGCGAGATCCTGATCGACCTCGCCACGCATGCCCTTACCCTGCATAGCGGCGTCCTGGCCGGCCATTCGGCCGTCGGCGTTCTGCGCGTTGCGGCCGGTCTGGTCGCGGCCCGGCATCGCCGCGGGCAGGCTGTAGTGCCGGTACAGCTCGGCCGCCTCGGCCTCCGACAGGTGCCCCTGATCGTCGATCCGCGGTGCGTCCTTGATCAGGTCCTTCGGCGCGCCGACGTGCAGGCCGTCCTGCTCGGTGTGCGCTCCGGTCAACGGGACAAAGGATTCCTTCGTCCCGAACAGCCCCGTCCGTACCGTCACCCACTCGGGCATCCCCGACAGATCCGAGGCGTAGAGGTTCGCCACCGTGCCGACCTTGTGGCCCTCGACATCGTAAACATCCTTGCCGATGGCCTGTTCCAGCTCCTGCGCGGTACTCATCAGTGCTCACATCCCCGTTCTGATTGTCGTCAGCAACTGTCTCTCCCGCCGAGTACCCGCAGTGACAGTCGACAAACAACCAGTGATCAGAGCAGTTTCGCGCTCAGCCGGTGCAGATCCACCCCGAACGGGCGATCCGCCTCGATCGGCGGCACGACAGCTGCGACCGAATCGAGAAACGCCTGCAATACAAGCGAAACAGGCCGCTTCGCCAGCGCAGTGGCTTGGAAGACAGCCAGCACTTCGCACGCCAGCACCTCACGCGCGAGCCGCACGGCGGCGGCCAATCCGCCCGCCGCCTCCCAGCTGAAAGACTGAACATCTTCCTGTCCGTTGGACGTCTCGACCGAACCGATTGCCGATGGCAACGAGAGCCGCCGCATCGCATGCACCAGCGCAACAGCCTTCTTGTGTACTGCGACCAGCCCCGCCTGTGGACCTGGCTCGTGAGCCAACTGGGCCGGCAGACCGGTCACCGCGGGATCGAGCAACCGATGAACCCGGGCAGCCGACACCTCCGCCGCATGAGTGAGCGCCGCCACCAGCTGATCGCAGTGCGCGGCGAGATCGATTCCGTGGAAGCCCGCCGTCCCGACGAACTCACCGTCGAGGAATGCCGGCGAGTCCGTCACTCCGGCAAAAGCCCGCTCGACCGCGTCGGCCAGGCGTCTGACGGATCGCTCGACGTTGGCGATCACCTGCCCTGCTACCCGGAACGACACCGGCGCTTGCAATGAGCGCGGTTCGTCTTCCGGCCCGGCGAGCTCCAGCAATCTGGTCAGTTCGGCGGTCAGCACGTCGTCTCCCCTTCCACACAAGGGGTTGTACGGATCGCGGCTGGCGCCGATGACGGCAATCCCTGCAGCGGCAGCGAAGCGCTGCTGCTCAAGCAGCTTCGCCGCCTGAGAGAGCTGTAACCACGCCCGTCCGGTAGCTCCCGGAATCCCTGCCAGCAGAGCGATTCCCTCCTTCGGACCCAGCTGGAACGAGGTCGGCGGAGCTGCAACCGCGTCTCCGCCACCGAGCACCGATCCAATCCCCACCAGCGGTCCGAACGCGTGTGCCAGCGGGATGATCTCCCCTGCCGAACCAGCGCCCTCGACAGGGATCGCGGGAACGACACCACTGTTGAGGAGTTCAACCAGTTGAAGGCACAGTTCGGCGGACACACCCGCGTCGCCGGTGAGAAAGGTACGCAAGCGAGCAACGACAACGGCTCGTGCTTCGTCGACCGGCAGCCAAGGCGGACCGCCGACTGCCCTGGCCAGCAAGAGATTCCGCTGGTGCACCGCCTGTTCCGGCTCACTCAGCCGAACCTTGCTCATGGCCCCCATCCCGGTGTTGACCCCGTAGACGGGATCTCCGGCGCGCAAGGCCGACAGCACGGCGTACCGGGTGGTGTTGAGGCGGTCGATCAGGTTGCGGGTGAGCTCGATCGGCGCGCGGTCCAGGGTCAGGTCCTCGGGTTGGTCGATCAGCATGTCAGTGGAACCTGAGCATCGTGCCGACGTCCGCCGTCTCGGCACGACGCAGGATCAGGTGGGCGATCGCCACGTCCAGCAAGGCGAGTCCGCGATGCCAGAAGAGGTTGCGCTCGGCATCGTTCTCCCGGCCGGGCTTGTGTCCCGCCACGATCTGCCCGAGTTCGGCGTACAGGGTGTCCGGTGAGAGCCGGCCGGTGTCGACGTGACGGCGCAGTGCCCCGAACCGGCCGGACTGCGCCTCACGCCAGTCGTCCACGACAACCTTGTCCATCACGTCGAGCAGGTCCAGCTCGACAGCGCTGACCGTGCCGTACGGGACTACGAAGGCGCCCGGCTTCACCGCAGCCGTTCGCAGCAAGGGCTCGGGCTCGGTCAGCCGCGTGGCCTCGACGATCACGTCGGCGCCGTCGAAGGCCTCCTCGGCGGTGGCGACCACCCGGACCGGCGTGGACAGTTCGGCGGACAACTCCGCCGCGAACTTCTCCCGCGACTCCGGCCGCCGCGACGTCACCCGGATCTCGTCGAGGTCGAACAGATCGTCGAGCATGGTGACGTTCCACCACGCCGTACCGCGGGATCCCGCGTGGCCGAGGATCTTGCTGTCCCGGCGGGCCAGCCGGCGCGCGCCGACCGTGGTCATCGCGCCCGTCCGCGCGGCCGTGATCATCGTGGCGTCGAGCACTGCCAGCGGGATGCCGGTGGTCGGATCGAACAGGGTGGCCATCGCCAGCTCGCTCGGAAGCCCGACTTTGTAGTTGGGGACGAAGTCGCCGACGACCTTCACTCCGCTGATGCCGTGATCGCCGAGCCGGTTGAGATGGCCGCGCAGCACGTTGAAGTGCCCGATACCGCCGTTGTCCGGCTGCAGGTGGACCCGCGGCTCGAAGCTCGTCTCCCCCTCGCCGTGATCGCGGACGGCCGCCTCCACCGCGTCGACGATCTCCGTGCGGGTCAGGCCGAGCGAGTCGATCTCCGGCCCGGACAGGAACCTCAACCAAATGCCCTCAGCCATCAGCCCTCCGCGCTAGTCGTCTCCCAGCATCGTGCCAGCAGCGACTTTCGTCTCTCCCAGGGCCTTGCGTGCCGACTTCGGTATCGGGCTTCGGCGGAACCGCTGATCGGAGCTTCTCGCGCTGTTACGTTCGCCGGACAGACGAGGAGGCACCAGCCATGAGCACGGACACGGCGACAGTGATCGGGCACTCGACGTCCGACAAGGCGGTGCTGTTCGGTGGGCTGCCGCTGGCCGGGGCGGCGTTCGGATTCTTCCTGCCGCTGATCGCCGACTGGGCCGCCGGGCAGAAGTGGGTCCCCTTCCGGCGTCCGCTCGAGCTGATCGCGTCTTGGGACAGCTGGTGGGCCGTGATCGCTTGCACGGCGGCAGGGCTGATCGCGGGGGTCGTGCTCGCCGGGATGGCGTTGGAGGACACCCTCAGGGTGACGATCACCAACAGCGGGATCGAGTTCTTGAAGAACCAGCGGACGGTGCGCGTACGGCGTGAGCAGGTAGCCGTGGTGTTTCTGGACGGCCGGGAGATCGTCGTGCAGGACACCTCGTCGCGGGAGCTCGCGCGCGAACGGCATGACCAATTGAAGTCCGCTGCGCAGCAGATCCCGGCTGCGTTTCGCGGGCACGGGTATCCGTGGTCGGAGGCGGGCGATCCACATGGGGACAAGTTCCGGCGCTGGGTGGAGGACGATCCCGAGTTGCCGCCGACGGTCAACGCCGTACTGCGGGCTCGATCGAAGGCGTTCGGTCAGGGCGACAAAGGCAAAGCCGATCTGCGCGAACTCCGCGACGAACTCGGCAAGCTGGGTTACGTCGTACGGGACAACAACAAGTCCCAGTACTGGCGGGCCGTCGCCTGAACTAGACAGCCGGCAAAGGCTCGCGGGTCAGTAAGGGGAGTTTGGCGGCGGTGGCTTCGTCGGAGGGGGAATAGGTGACTATGTGCGGGCTGGCGGAGTTGGGTTCGAGCCAGAGGTTGCTGGCGAGCATGTGGAGGTCGCCGACTTCGGGGTGGTGGTAGTGCTTGCGGGCGGTGGTCGGCGCCATCACCTCGTGCCGGTCCCAGAGTTCACGGAACTCGGCGGATTCCGCCTGCAGTCTGTTCAGCAGCGCCTTCCAGGCCGGCTCGCCCAGGTTGGCGGTCATCGACGCGCGGAACTTCGCCGTCATCAGCCGCAGCGTCAGGTCGAGATCGTTCATCGTCGCCCGCACCTGCTCGTGGGTGAACGCCAGCCAGATCATGTTGCGGTCCTCGTCCGGCACCGCGTCGAGATCGCAGAACAGCCGCCCGAAGCTGCGGTTGTAGGCGAGCAGGTCGAAGCGGGCGTTCTGCACGCTGGACGGGAACGGGTCGAGCTGGGCGATCATCAGCCGGACCGCCTCGCTGACCGGGCTGTAACTGTTCGCCGGGGTCGGATCGATGGATCCCGCCAGGCTGAACAGGTGGTTGCGCTCGGACCGGTCCAGCCGCAACGTCCGGGCGATCGCGTCGAGCACCTCGGCCGAGACCTGGATGTCGCGCGCCTGCTCGAGCCAGGTGTACCAGGTCACCCCGATGGCGGCCAGCTGCGCGACCTCCTCACGCCGCAGCCCCGGCGTACGGCGTCTGCGGCCGGCCGGCAGGCCGACGTCCTCAGGGGTGAGCCGCTCCCGCCGGCTGCGCAGGAAGCTTGCCAACTCGTCCCGCCGCGGGCTGTCGGTTGCGTCCATGACACCAGAATGGCACCGCCCTCAAACCGGTACCAGGTGCAATTTGTACCAGGATAAGGAGACTCTGGTACCAGGCTGAGCATCATCTCAGGGTGGTACGCATGACCACACAGCTGGAAGTGACCACCCGGCCCGCGGCCGCGGCCACCGGGCACCTGAGCGGGCTCGGTCTGCTGGCCTTGCTGCTGTCCGGGGCGCTGCCGATCCTCGACTTCTTCATCGTCAACGTGGCGCTCCCCGCGATCGACGCCGATCTCGACGCCGGCCCGGCGCTGCTCGAACTCGTCATCGCCGGCTACGGCGTCGCGTACGCCGTCCTGCTGGTCGTCGGCGGCCGGCTCGGGGACGCCCTCGGCCGGCGACGCATGCTGCTGATCGCCTTGACCGCCTTCATCCTGACCTCGCTGGCCTGCGGACTCGCGACGACCGCACTGCTGCTCGTCGTCGCCCGAATCGCCCAAGGCGCCTCCGCCGCACTCCTCAACCCGCAGGTCCTCGCGACCATCCAGACCGCCACCACCGCGGACCGACGGAACCGGGCCGTCGGCCTGTACGGCGCGGTCGCCGGCGTGGCGATGGTGATCGGCCAGGTTCTCGGTGGCTTGCTGGTCGCCGCCGACTTCGCGGGCTTCGGCTGGCGCACGGTCTTCCTGGTGAATGTGCCGATCGGCCTGGCGACCCTGCTGCTGGCTTCCCGGACGGTGCCGGCCACCCGCGCGGCCAAGCCGGCTCCGATCGACCGGGCGGGAACGATCTTGCTCAGCTTGTTGCTGATCCTGCTGCTCATCCCGTTGAGCGAAGGCCGTGCGGCCGGCTGGCCGATCTGGTCCTGGCTCAGTCTGGCCGCGGTGCCTGCGGCGGCGTACGCGCTGTTGCGGGTTGAACGCGCGAAGGAGCTCCGCGGGGTCCTTCCGCTCTTGCCCACCAGGCTGCTCAGCGTCCCCGCGGTACGGACCGGGCTGGTGCTGATCGTGCCGTTCTCGATCGGGTTCGGTGGGTTCATGTTCGTCTTCGCGATCGCGTTGCAGCAGGGGCTTCACCTCGGACCCGTCGAGGCCGGGGTCGCGTTGGCGCCGTTGGCCGTCTGCCATCTGACTGCCTCGCTGGTCGGCCCGCGCTTGGTCAACCGCTTCGGCACCCGGGTCCTGGTCGGCGGCGGGCTCACACAGATCGTGGGACTCGCGGTACTGGCGGCCGTCGTACTGCGGGAGTGGGAGCACCTGACACCGCTCATGCTCCTGCCGGGGATGGCGCTGTGCGGCTTCGGCACCGGCTCTCAGATCCCGGTGATGTTCCGGGTCGTGCTGTCCGGCGTACCGGCTGAGTTCGCCGGTGTCGGAAGCGGTCTGATGGTGACGATCCAGCAGGCGTCGCTCGCGGTCGGGGCCGCGCTGATCGGCACGGTGTTCCTGTCGCTGACCGGTCCCCTGCACGGATCCGGTGGCGCGCTGGCCGGAACCATCGCCGCGATCGCCGTCCTCATCGGCCTGACCGCGACGCTGGCGACCCGGGCCGAACTCGCCGGTTGATGCGGGACTTTGAGTGGGTGGGGAGGATGGAAGAGTGATCACGGTTGAGCAGGCGAGGCGGTTGCGCAAGGCCGGGGCGCTCTGGGTGCCGAGCGCCGGGGACCGGTTCGTGGTACCCGACCGGGAGATGGACGACGACGTGTTCGTGGTCAGCGACATGACCGTCGAGGTGCACGACTATCCCGGCGGCAAGGTGATCGGCTTCAACGGGACCACCGAATGGGCACTGGACAGCATCGAGCAGCGCGAGGTGATCTGGTTGCCGCGCGAGGAACAGCTGCGCGCGTTGCTCGGTGCGCGGTTCCGGCGGCTGGAGGCGGTCCCGGAGGGTTTTGCGGTGGTCACCGCCGACGGCACCTACGTCTCCCCCGATGCCGAGCAGGCGTACGCCGAGGCTCTCCTCGACCTGCTGGACGGCTGAAGGCTCCGATTCGACGGACCCGGGTCAGCGGATCAGGGCCTCGCGCAACTCGGCGGCACGGTGCGCGACCCGCTCCCGGGAACCAGCGGCGAACCGGTGCAACTGGGTGTCGAGGATCGCGGCGGCCTGCAGGTGCGTGACGTCGAGGAGCTCGCGCAACCGCAGTACGGCGACCTCCCGGTCGGGCGCGTCCGCGATCGCCTCGAGCACCTCGGTACGCCGGTCGAAGGCGCGCAGCAGGCCCTCGTAGATCTCCAACTGCGTGTACGCCGACCGGTCGGGCTCGATCGTTCCCGGGTGCACGCTTCGATCGTCCCCCTTCGAAGCGCTGTGGTCGAGAGACGCACCGCGAACGACCTGCCGCCACAACGCCGGTACTACGGGCCGGCGTGACCGGGTGGAACCACGGGTGATCATCGGGGCATAGGTCGTCATCGGTTTGCGCTCCTCGTTGTCATCTGGCGGGTGCGGTCTCGGTCAGGGTCCTGCTCGGCGGCCACCGGGATCAGCCGGCCTCGGCGGCGCCGCTGACCTGCAGCGCCGGGCAGTGCTTGCCCGGTGTGGTGAGCGCCTCGAAATGCCAGGGCTCGTTGTCGTAGCGGCGGCACAACCCGTACCGCCAGCCGTTCTTCTCCAGCCACGTCATCGCGCTCCGCGGGCCGATGTCGACGGCCTTGCCCTTCACGTGCGCGGACTTGTCCGGCGGCAGCACCCAGCGGATCGCTTCGCGGTACGAGCCGTACTTCGCGATCGCTGCCTTCAGCAACTGGTTCTGCTTCGCGACGCTGCGCCGGGCGGAGGTGATGCTGATGGTGATCCCGTCCGCCTTGGCGGCAGCCGTCGCCTTGCGCAGACGCGACCTCATCCTCGGGGTCAGCCCGAGATCGCTCTCCTCGGCGTACACCGGCCTGGTCGTCTTCACCGGTTCCGTCGGATCCGCGGTGGGCTTGGTCTTCGGAGGGTTGGTGGGCGTCTTCGTCGGCTCGCTCGCCGGCGGCAGGGTGGCACTGGTCTCGATCGCCGGCGGTTTGTTGCCGGCAGCACCTGAACCGGCGACGACCGGCTGCTTGTCGGCGGCCGAGTCCCCGTCGAGCAGGTCGCCCAGCCGGCCGTGCCAGATCACGAGTGACCCGATCACGAGGCCGGCCACGACCAGACCCGTCACGGACAGCAACCGGGTTCGCGCCTGGTTCGTCCGGCGCGGCGGCAGCTCGTTGGTCATGGGGTACAGCCTCTCGGTTCAGCACGGTCGATACATCGGCCCCAGGGACCGTCCTCAGCAGCCGGAAGTGGGACCTGGGTATGGGGTCGGACGCCCGGGCTCCTCCGAAAGTTGGAGTCGGCAGCCGTCCGGGCGCAGGAACCGCAGGCCGGCGCGCGCGACTACTCTGAGCAAGTAAGAGCGTCGAGTGAGCCGTCGAGAGGCATCCGGGTGTTGAACTTCTGGCGACGGTTACCGTCCGTGCAGCAGGACCTGCTGCTCGCGACGGTCATCGGCGTCGGGTGGTTCTTCGGGCTCGCCCTGATCAACGGCAGCGGGTTACGGCCGGCCAACCCGAGTGTCTCCGTGGTCGCCGGGATCTTCCTGGTGTTCACCGTGGCCCTGGTCCGGCGATTCCCCCGGGTCACCCTGGTGGTCGTCTCGGTGCTGTATCCGCTCTTCTACGCGGCGGCCGAGACCGGGCTCGCCGAGCAGATCGGGCTGGACATCTTCCGGGCCCCGGCGATCAGCGACGCGGCTCTGCAGTCCGAGCTGCATCTCGTCCCCTTGCTGGTGGTCGGCTACCTGGCCGCGTCGAGCGGCGTCCGCCGATTCACCACCTTGTTCTTCACGATGGGCAGTCTGTTCGCGTTGATGATCTGCCTGCCCGCGGTCGTCGCCATCGTGCTGAGCAACCGGCCGGACATCACCCGGTACGGCCCGCGGTACCAGAAACTTCCGACCGACATCTCCAGTCTCTACAGCTACATCGACGTGTCGCTGTTCGTCTTCGCCGAAGCCTTGATCTGCGGCATGGTGCTGCTCGGCGCCAACGCGCTGCGCCGCCGCAAGACGATGCTGGTCCTCGAGCAGCGCAACGCCGCGCTGGTCCGGCTCCGGGCGATCGAGGCCGAGCGAGCCGCGGCCGCCGAGCGGACCCGGATCGCCCGCGACCTGCACGATGTCGTCTCGCACCACATGAGCGCGGTGGTGATCCGCGCCCAGGCCGCCGACCGGGTGGCGGACCGCAACCCCGAGGCGCTGCGCGAGGCGGTCCGCTGGATCATTGCCAGCGGCAAGGAAGCGCTGACCGCGATGCGGGAGACCGTCCGAGTGCTGAACACCGCGACGTCCAGCAGCGGCGCCGAGACCGCCCCGGTTCCGGACCTGTCGGACGTCACGCGGATGGGTGAGCGGCTGAAGGCGGTCGGTGTCGAGGTGACGATGGACCTGCCGAGCCGCACCCAACTGGCCTCGGCCACCGACCTGACCGCAGTACGGATCATTCAGGAGGCGCTCACCAACGTGATGGTGCATGCCAAGGCCACGGCGGCGCAGGTCAGCTGGCAGAGCGGGCCGCAGGGTGACCTCCTGACCATCGACGACAACGGCACCGGCGGACCGCCGCCGGCGAACGCGCTGGAGACCGCCCGGCGGAACGAGAGCGGGCGGGGCAACGGATTGATCGGAATGCGCGAACGAGCGAACGCGGTCGGTGGCACCCTCGCCCTGGCCGCCGGACCACTGGGTGGATGGAGAGTGCAGGCATGGTTGCCGCCGCAGAGGTGAGCGAACAGATCCGGGTCCTGGTCGCCGACGACCAGGGCGTGATCCGGATGGGGCTGGCGATGATCCTGGATCACGAGCCGGACCTCACCACGGTCGCGCAGGCCGGCGACGGCGAGGAGGCGCTCCGGCTGATCGAGCAGTACGACCCCGACGTCGTGCTGATGGACATCCGGATGCCGGTGATGGACGGGCTGGTCGCCACCGAACGGATCACCCGGGCGAGCAAGGAGTCCGGCCGCAACCGGCCCGCTGTCCTGGTGCTGACGACTTTCGACGACGAGGCGTACGTGCTGAGCGCCGTACGGGCCGGGGCTTCCGGGTTCCTGTTGAAGGACACCGATCCGGACCTGCTGGTCTCCGCAGTACGGGCCGTGCATCGAGGTGACTCACTGGTCGACCCGGCGTCGACGCGGGTACTGCTGGAGCGTTGTGTCGAACTCGAGCGCCGGGTCGGCGGCGACGAGCCCGCACCGGCGGCGGCCCCGGACGCGCGATGGGCCGGGGCATTGGGGCAGTTGAGCGACCGCGAACGGGAGATCCTCGTCTGGATGGCCCGCGGCCTGTCGAACCGCGACCTGGCCGCGAAGCTGTTCGTGAGCGAGACGACGGTGAAAACCCACGTCAGCAACGTGCTCTCGAAGCTCGGCCTGTCCAGCCGGGTCCAGGCCGTCGTCGTCGCCTACGAAGCCGGCGTGGTCCGCCCCGGCGAAGCCGAGGTCAACTGGGACGCCTAGGTCAACGCGTAGACGGCCCCCACGGCCACGGCGATGATCAGCCCAACAGCCAACAACTGAACACGAATCGACGCCTGACGGCGCTGCGGCAAGAAGTCCCCGGTCATACCCCCAGCGTCCCTCGCGAAACCGTCCCACCCATCCTCCCCAGGAACGGTTCGGGCCTCATCCCTAGGAATGACAACTTCGTTGCCCAGAGCCCCTGTACGTCGAGCCCGCATCACGCCTCCTACGTCGGCCGCTCGACCCACCCACCCCCAACCGCCGGCTGCAGCTCGCTACCTGCCGCCGAACCGCACGCTGCGGAGCTGCACTGGGTCCATCAGTCCCCTGGCATTTGTCTGCTGGAGCACAAGTTGGTGCAACCGGCTGTCAGTTCCGCGGAGGTCTCGGTCAAGGACGTGCGAAATCAGCTGAGAGCCGGTGACTTCAGATGCGGATGGGCTGGGTTGATACGTGCGGCAGGAGGCGAGCTGCAGGTACGGCGAGCCGCGACGGAGGAGCGGCGGGGTGGGGCGGGTGGGTCGAGCGCCGACGCAGGAGGCGCGAAGCGGATCGTCGTACGGGTCACTCGCCGAAGTACTCGGCCGCTACTTTCTTGGGGACGCACAGGCGCCAGGCGTCGAGGATCAGTTCGCGGAGTTCGGTTCGGTCGATCGCGGCGAGGTTGACCTCGATCCACTGGTAGCGCTCGTCGGACTTGCTGGGTGGGAGGAACTTGTCCGGGTACGCCGCGATCGCGGCCGCCCGTTCCTCCTTCGGGAAACCGATGCCCATCTGCTTCTCGTCCCGCGACAGCGCGAGGTACACGATCTGCCCGACGCGGAACTTGATCCGGTCCCGGACCAGGACCTCGTAGCTGCGCGGCAACCCTTCGGTGACCGCCCGGATGTCAGCCAGCTCGACCATGTCCGCGACCCTACTTCTCAACCCTGACAACGGCTGTCAGTGTTCACAGATTTCCCACGTCCACTACACAGAGCGATCGATTCAGCACGTCGACACGCCTGTGATCTCGGCCTCGCGCGTACGCATAGGTTTTCGGGGAGCCGGGAGGGACGCCGTACGGTGGGCGGATGTCTGAGACAGCGGTGGTGAGTGCGGTGGAGGGGGCCGAGGTGGTGTTCCGCCTCGCGGACCCCGAGCACGCGCTGCACGGGGTGCGGCTCTGGGAGGAGTTGGGGATCGCCGCTGAGCTGCTGGAGTTCAAGCCGGTGGACTACGGCTGGGAGCTGCGGTTGCCGCGGCCGTCGGTGCACCGGATGGAGTACTTGTTCGACATCGCCGACGCCGGGATGCGGACCGACCCGACCAACCCGCGAGTCGTCGGCGGCGCGTTCGGTGAGCACTCCTGGCTGCCGCTGCCCGGGTACGTCGAACCGCGGTGGATCGACATCGAGCCGATCGCGGCCGACGTGACCGCGCTGCCGGTCGATCCGACGCCGGTGGGACAGGTCGATGTCGAGGTCTGGGCTCCGAGCGGGATCGCCCCGAGCTTCGAGCTGCCGCTGCTGGTCTCCCACGACGGCCCGGAGTTCGCGGCGTACGCGGGCCTGACGCACTACACCGGCGCGATGGTTGCCGACGGCACCCTGCCGCCGTTCCGGCTGGCGCTGGTCCGGCCGACCTCGCGAAACCTCTGGTACGCCGCCAACCCGCAGTACGCCGAGGCGTTGACCCAGAGCGTTCTGCCCGCCGTCACCTCGCAGTACAAGAGCAAGTTGCCCGTGCTGATGGGAGCGAGCCTCGGCGCGCTGGCAGCCCTGTACGCCGAGTGGAACCACCCGGGCACTTTCGCCGGGCTCTTCCTGCAGTCCGGGTCGTTCTTCACACTCAGCACGGATCCGCAGGAAGCGAAGTTCGAGTACTACGCCGAGGTCACCGCCTTCGTCAACCAGGTGCTCGCGGCAACCGAGCCTCCGAGCCGGCCCGCGATCGCGATGACCGCCGGGACGCCGGAGGAGAACGTGCACAACAACCGGGTGATGGCAGCGCACTTGACTGGCCTCGGTCTCCGCGTAGCCTTCGACGAAACGCCGGACATGCACAATTTCACCGCCTGGCGTGATGTGCTTGATCCCTGTCTGACGGGTCTACTGCGGCGCACCTGGAGTGAGGCTGATGGAACGTGAACAGGTCGAGCTGGAGGCACCTGGGCTGGACCGGCCGGGAACTCTGATCCGGTACGGGCACTACGGGCGACCGGTGCTGGTGTTCCCGAGTGAGCAAGGCCGGGCCTGGGATTACGAGAGCAACGGCATGGTCGGTGCCGTCGCGGACCTGATCGAAGCGGGCAGGATCAAGCTGTACTGCGTGGACTCCTACGACCACGTCAGCTGGTCGGACCGGAATCTGCCGCTGGAGGAGCGCGCCCGCCGGCACGGCGCGTACGAGTCGTGGATCCTCGACCAGGTCGTGCCGGCGATCGGCAGTGACACCCCGGGTGCCGCGGACATCATCACCACCGGCTGCAGCCTGGGCGCTTTCCACGCGCTCAACTTCGCGATGAAGCGCGCCGACCTGTTCCCGATCGCGATCTGCCAGTCCGGCAACTACGACGCGGCCAGCTGGCACCCGTGGGGCGAGCGCGGCGACGCGCTGTACTTCAACAACCCGGCGGACTACCTGCCCAACCTGGAGGGCGACCACCTCGAGTGGCTCCGCAACCGGGTGTTCCTGGTGCTCACCGTCGGCCAGGGCGACTGGGAGACCCACCCGACCGGTTCCTTGCCGTCGGCGCGCGCCATCAGCGCAGTACTGGCTGCCAAGGGCATCCCGCACGACCTGGACCTGTGGGGGTACGACGTCGCGCACGACTGGCCCTGGTGGCGCAAACAGATCGCCCACCACCTGCCTCGATTCTGTTAAGGAGCCTCGCACATGTCTGACCGCTCTCAGCATCTGATCGGCCTACTGCTCGGCGCCGAGGAGGACTGGCCGCAGGCGTTCGAAGCGCTCCTTCGCCAGGTCGGGCCGGTGACCGACACCGCGGGGACCACGCACGAGTTCAGCACCGAGCGGCTGTCCATCGAGCCGTTCGACCTGAACGATCCGGTCCGGGTCGGGCTGGTGATCGACCGGCTCGCGTACTGGTACTACCACCCGCGCGAGTGGCTGAAGAAGGCCGCGCTGATGAACGGCACCTACCTGCTGAACTCCCCGTTCACCTTCCAGTCGATGGAGAAACACAGCGCGTACTGCGCGATGCTCCGGCTCGGCCTGAAGATCCCGCGGACCGTCCTGGTGCCCTACAAGAACCCGGTCGACAACGTGCGCTGGGCGTACACGTCGGCGAAGTACAACAAGCCCTTCGACCTGGACGCGATCGCGGACGACCTCGGCTATCCGATGTACATGAAGCCGTTCGACGGCGGCGGCTGGCGCGGCGTCTCCCGGATCAACAACCCCGACGACCTGCACAAGGCCTACGACGAGTCCGGCGAGATGCTGATGCACCTGCAGGCGACGGTCGAGTACGAGAAGTTCGCCCGCGCGCTGTCGATCGGCGCCGAGACGATGGTGATGGACTTCCGCCCGGACGAGCCGATGCACAACCGGTACGCCGTCTCGCACGACTTCCTCAGTCCGTCGGCCGGCCACCAGGCGGTCGCGATCAGCCGGATCGTCAACGCGTTCTTCGGCTGGGAGTTCAACTCCTGCGAAATGCTCGTGCACGGCGATTCGGTGCACCCGATCGACTACGCGAACGCCTGCCCCGATGTCGCGATCACCTCACTGCACTACTACTTCCCGTGGGCGATCAGCGCGCTGGTGAAGTGGTCGGTGTTCTCGCTCGCGACCGGCCGGAGGACCAAGGTCGACCTGCACACCGAGCGGTACTTCGCGATCGCCGACGACGATTCGCTCGACTACGACGCGAAGATCGACGCGTACCTGGGCCTGGCCGACGAGTACTTCGAGACCGCGAAGTACCGCGAGTGGTGCGCCGAGAACCTCACCGACTTCGACGAGCGACTCGTCGACTGGGTCCGCGGCGACGACTTCGACCGCATCCTGCGCGAGACGGTCGCGGCCACCTACCCCGCCCACGAGCAGGAGAAGTTCCTGGCCCACTTCCGCGGCCTCACCGGTTTGTGGGTCGCGGACCAGTCAAAATAGAACGGCTATCAGGGCCGCGGCGATCGCCAGTTGGATCGTCACCGAGGTCGCGCGCCGCCCTGGCCTGCTGGCATCCGTCCAGCGCAGGTCTGGCCATGCCCACCCGGCCAGGACGACATCTACCGCCAGCAGGACGAGGCCGATCAGCCACAGCCACGGTGGGAACGCCTGCCAGTCCACAGTCGCGCGTGCGAAGAACAGGAAGAGGATCCCGGCCGCGACGATCAGTACGAGGTCCAGCCGGTCCCGCAGCTTGCGCCGGTGGATCTGCCACAGGGCGAGCAGCGGGTAGCCGATCGCCAGGACCAGCGCGAAGGCCGTTCTCATGACTGCTCCGCCAGCAGTTTGGTGCCGAAGTCGTCCACCGAAGCCGCCACATCGGACAGCACGACCACGGCCCGCTTCCGCTCCAGATCGAGACCGACGAACGAGCGGTAGCCGCCGGTACCTCCGTTGTGCCACACCATCGAGTGATCGGTTCCGGTCAGCGGGCTGGTGAGCCAGAACAGCCCGATCCGGTCGCCGTCGCCGAAGTCCTTCCTAGCAGCCAGTGCCTCGACGCCGGTGCCTCTCAGCAACGACTGCAGCATCAGTGCCATGTCGCCCGACGTGGACACAACCCCTCCGGCCGGACCGTACCCGTCCTGGACCCAAGGCGCTTCCTTCCGCCCGCCTGAGCTGTAGCCGACCGGCGCCGTCGCGGTCACCTGGGTCTCGTTCATCTGCAGCGGTTGGAGCACTCGTTCCGCCAGGACCTCCGAGTAGCTCTTCCCTGCTTTCCTGGCGAGCGCCTGACCGAGCAGCGCCGCGCCGAGATTCGAGTACGCCGGTTTGCCGCGACCGCCGGTGCCGGCTGCTTTGGCTTGGTCGATCACCTGCTTCACGTCGTACGGGTAGGGGTTGGCTGCGGACCAACTGGCGAGGAGTGACCGCGTGACGACCAAGGGCTGGTGTGAGGTGTTGGGCAGGCCCGATGTGTGCGTCGCCAGTTCCTCCAGCGTGGCGTTGGCGACGTCTGCTCCTTCGAGGGGAAGCATCGAGCCGACCTGCTGATCCAGCTTCACCTCGCCGCGGCGTACCGAGTCGGCGAGCAGCAAGCCGGTCAACGCCTTGCTGATCGAGCCGATCTCGAACCGGCTGTGTTCGTTGGCTCCCCGGCCGGCGAACACCATCGAATTGTCACCGATCACCGCGACGGCCAGCCGGTGTCCGGGCCCTTCGTAGTCCTTGTCGATGAAGGCCTGCAGTTTGTCGTCGCCGGTCCGCGCTGCCTCCAGGTCCAGACTGCGCGGCCGGACCAGCCAGCCCCCGGCCGTCACCGCGATCGCCAGCAGTACGGCGATGAGTTTCATGCTGACCTCTCCAAAGCAACCAAGATCGCCAGTAGTGCGTCCACCCGGTTCGGCGGTACGGCGAAGACGCCGCGGCTCGGGCTGTGCAGCCAGCCTTCGGCAGTCAACTGCCGCAGATGGTGGTAGATCTGCCCGCTCGTGCCAAGACCCTGGACCGCACTGAGCGCAATGACTGTGCTGGTCCCACCCAGGATCTGCTGCACCAGGGTCAGCCGCACCGGGTTCCCGAGTGCGGCGAGCGCCCCCGCCCACACCGTCCAGTCCAGCCCCAGGACGGCATCTTCTGTGGGCTCGATGTCGTGTGGACGAAGTCGGGTCGACGCGCCGGATTCCAGCGCGGCGATCCGCCGTTCCAGCTCGGCGAGCCGGTTATCCACAGCTTCTTCCACACTGTGGATAGTACGTAGTTACGTAGCTATTGCAACTACGCGAGACTCTAAAGTGGCGTGGTGCGCGATGACGAGGTACCGGCATGGTGGCAGCGGCTCGGGGTGGACGGATTGATGGATGTGCACGTCCACTTCCTGCCGGACGCGGTGATGGACGCGGTCTGGCGGTACTTCGACCAGGCAGAAGAGCACTACGGCAGGGCCTGGCCGATCACCTATCGAACGCCCGTGGCCGAGCGATTGGAGACGCTGCGCGCACTCGGCGTACGGCGCTTCCCGGCGCTCGTCTACCCGCACAAGCCGGACATGGCGGCGTGGCTGAACCAGTGGGCCCGGGACTTCGCGGCCGCGACACCCGGCTGCGTCCCGAGCGGAACGTTCTTCCCGGAACCAGGCGCAGCGCAGTACGTGAAAGAGGCTCTGGAGCTGGACACCCGGATCTTCAAGGTGCACGTCCAGGTCGGTGATTACGACCCGCGCGACGACGAGCTCGACGCGGTCTGGGGTCAGCTGGCCGAGGCCGGCGTACCGGTCGTGGTGCATTGCGGGTCAGGCCCGATTCCCGGCAGCCATACCGGCCCGGGGCCGTTCGGTGAGGTGCTGCGCAGGCACCCACGACTGACCGCGGTCATCGCGCACCTGGGCATGCCGGAGTACGCCGAGCATCTCGCGCTGGCCGAGACCTATCCCAACGTGCACCTGGACACGACGATGGCGTTCACGCCGTTCGCGGAGGCGATGATGCCGGTCGACCGCTCGCTGCTGCCGCGATTGGCAGCACTGCAGGAGCGGATCGTGCTCGGGTCGGACTTCCCGAACATCCCCTACGAGTACGCGGTCCAGCTGGAATCACTGGAACGCCTCGAGCTCGGCGACGACTGGCTCCGCGCCGTCTGTCACCACAACGGCGCGCGGCTACTCGGCGGGTAGCTCCTCAATCGGCAGCCGGGACGCGAACCAGGCAAGCGTGAGGCCGGTCAGCAGCGCGTCCCGGTCGAGGTCCAGGTTGACCAGTTGGGCGTTCCAGGCCAGAAGTGCGGTGCTGAGCACCAGCGCCGAGATCTGCTGGCTCTCGGTGAAGGCAGTCAGGTTCCCGTTGAACCAGCGCACCTCGGCGAGCTCGGCCGCGTCCAGTCCCCGCTGCTGGGCCTGCGCTTCGGTCACTTCCGTGTACGCCGGGGTCGCGTCGAGCCCGAACTGGTCATCGCCGACCTGGTAGTCGCCGTACCCCAGGCGGCGCATCAGCTCGTCCCAGCCGGCCGCGCTCCGCCGGCTCGGTGAACCCCCCGGAGGACCGGTCAGCGCCGTCCAGGCGATCGACGGGATGACCAGGTGGTGGTTGCCCGTCGCCTCCAACCGGCCGGCCGCCTCCAGCACGTCCATCACACCACTCGGCCAGGCATGGGTGAGCAGCGCCGGCCGGGCGTCGGGGTTGGCGGACCGCAGGTGCAGGAAATGCACGAACTGCCCGCTGATCTCGGTGCTGTAGTGGCTGTAGGCGTTCAGGCGGCGCTCGTGCACCCGCCAGTCGTAGCCGGTGACCCAGTAGTCGAGCAGGTCGTCGGCATAGACGGCCGGGACGATGCGGTCGAGGCCCGCTGCTATGTAGTCACCGCCCGCGCGGAACGTCCGGAGCCGCTGGTACAGCGACTCCAGTTCGGCCTGCGGCACCTGGAGCCGGAGCTCCCGGACCTCCGCAGTTCGCTCGATTCCCACCCGACGACCTCCACACATCTCCCCGTACCGACCGCATCTCCCCCAGCATGATGCGCCGAACCACGAGTTGGTTCGGTGCTGACTTCCTTTCTAACGAGGCTCGGCGCCGTTCGGTTGGTCCCGGGCCTGCAACTTGCTGCAATTCGAGGTTTCTCGAAAAGTATTGACAACGCTGTCTTCGCGGATGGTCAGCCCATTGCCGCCGGAATTCCAACGTTGTAGTGTCATCGCGACCGCGCACTCCACCGCATCGGAGGCCCTCGATGTCATCCACCCCGGTCCAGTCCGGACCACCCCGCCCCGAGCACCCCCGGCCGCAGTTCGTCCGGCCCGACTGGCTGACCCTGAACGGCGAGTGGCAGTTCGAGCTCGACCGCTCCGACTCCGGCCTCGAGCGCGGCGTCCGCGACCGCGACCTGCTGCAGCGGATCGTCGTCCCGTTCGCCCCCGAATCGCAGCTGTCCGGGATCGAGAACGTCGACTTCCTCGAAGCCGTCTGGTACCGGACCACGGTCATCGTCCCGGCTTCCTGGGACGGCCGGGAGGCGGTCCTGCACTTCCAGGCCGTCGACCACGACGCGACCGTCTGGGTGAACGGCGTCGAGGTTGTCCGCCATCGTGGCGGCTTCACCCCCTTCAGCGCTTCACTGGCCGGCGTGGCCGAGCCCGGCGAAGAGGCCGTGATCGTGGTGCGCGCACGGGACACACGGTACGGCGTACAGGCTCGCGGCAAGCAGAGTCAGCCGTACTTCAACGCCGACTGCCACTACACGCGGACGACCGGGATCTGGCAGACCGTCTGGCTCGAGGCCGTTCCGACCGTGCACCTGCTGCGGCCGCGAATCACCCCCGACGTGGCCGGCTCTTCGTTCCATCTCTCCGTTCCGATCTCGGCGAACAAGCCGGGCTGGAAGGTGCGCGCCGTCGTGTCCGACGACGCGGGCGAGGTGGTGAGCGCCGAGGTCCGGGCCGATCTCGACCTCGCACCGCGCCTCGTGCTGGCGATCCCCGCCGACCGGGTCAGGCTGTGGGACACGACCGACCCCCACCTGTACGGCGTACGGCTCGAACTGATCGATGCCTCCGGCAACATTGTCGACAGTGCCGGCAGCTATGCCGGACTGCGATCGGTGTCGATCAACGGGCAGGCCGTTCTGATCAACGGCAAGCACGTGTTCCAGCGGCTCGTACTGGACCAGGGCTACTGGCCCGAGAGCCTGATGACGGCTCCTTCGGAGGAAGCCTTGGTGGCGGACATCGAGTTGAGTCTCGCGGCCGGGTTCAACGGGGCACGGCTGCACCAGAAGGTCTTCGAGGAGCGGTTCCTGTACCACGCGGATCGGCTCGGTTATCTGGTCTGGGGCGAGTTCGGCGACTGGGGTGCGAGCGTCGCCGGGACCGGGGAGGGCAACCAGCAACCGACAGCGTCGTTCGTGACGCAGTGGCTCGAAGCGGTCGAGCGGGACTACAGCCACCCGTCGATCATCGGCTGGTGCCCGCTGAACGAGACGCATCAGTTGCTGCACGACCGGATCACGCAGCTCGACGACGTCACCCGGGCGATGTTCCTTGCCACGAAGGCCGCCGACACCTCACGGCCGGTGCTCGACGCGTCGGGCTACTCGCACCGGGTGCCGGAGACCGACATCTGGGATTCGCACAACTACGTACAGGATCCGGTGGAGTTCGGCAAGCAGATGGCCGGCCTTGCCGACGGAACGCCGTACGGGAACACCGGTGGCGCGGACGATCGGCCGATCTCGCTGGCCTATGCGGGCCAGCCCTATTTCTGCAGCGAGTTCGGCGGGATCTGGTGGAACCCGGAGGCGGCCGAGAGCTCGTCGGGGAACGACAACACCGAATCTTGGGGCTATGGGCAACGAGTCGCGGACGAGGAGGACTTCTACGACCGGTTCGCCGGTCTGGTGGACGTGCTGCTCGACAACCCGTTGATGTTCGGCTATTGCTACACGCAACTGACCGACGTCTTCCAGGAGGAGAACGGGATCTACCGCTTCGATCGCTCGGTCAAGCTCGACGTCGCCCGGATCCGCGCCGTTCAGCTTCGCCCCGCAGCCTTCGAGTCACGCGAGTAGCCGAAGGTCGCCGAGCAGCCGGAGATCGCCGAGCAGCCGGAGATCGCTCCGGCTGCTCGGGCGTACCGGTCAGAGAGTGTTCGTGAGGAGTTGGAGTAGCAGGCTGGTGGTGGCTACTGCGACCCAGAGGATCGCGCCGAGCAGGAGAGGACGGAGGCCGGCGGCGCGGAGTTCGGCGGGGCGGAGTGAGAGGCCGATCGCGGCGAGGGCGCAGGTGATCAGGAAGGTCCCGGTCAAGGTCAGCCCCGGCTGCCAGGCGTCGGGCACCAGCCCGGCACTCCTCAGTGCCGCGGCCGCGACGAAGCCGACCAGGAACAACGGCACCAGCTTCCGCCACGGCAGACCGCGCCGCTCCCCACCGACAACCTCTACGTGGCGCTGTCCCTCCGCCGTCGGCTCATCGGCGTTCGCGTTCCGGCCGACGCGCGTCGTACGGGCGTCCCGGCGGGACTTCAGAACGACGAGGGTGAGGACGATCGGGACGAGGGTGAGTGAGCGGGTGAGTTTGACGACCAGCGCCTGGTCGCCCGCCGACTGGGAGTAGGCGTAACCGGCTGCGACGACCGATGAGGTGTCGTTGATCGCAGTACCGGCCCACAAGCCGAATGCTTCCGGGCTCAGCCCGAGAAGATGGCCGAGCGGCGGAAACGCCAGCACAGCAACGACATTGAAGGTGAAGATCGTGGCGAGCGCGTAGGCCACCGAGGACCGCTTCGCCCCGATCGCGGCTGTTGCGGCGGCGATCGCCGACCCGCCGCAGATCGCAGTACCGACTCCGATCAACGTCTGCGTATCACCCCGTACGCCGAGCAGCCGGCCGAACACCCAGGCACCACCCAGTGCGACGGTCAGCGTGCCGAGCATCACCGGCAACGAGGACCCACCCACGCGCACCACTTGCTGCAGAGACAGCCCGGTGCCGAGGACGACGATCGACAACTGCAACAGATTCTTGGAGGCGAAGTCGTACCCCGGACGCAACCGCTCACGCCGCAACACCGGCACGACGACGCCGGCCAGCACCCCGAGCACGATCCCGAAGACCGGTCCCCCGACCACCGGCACCAACCGCCCCAGCACCACGGCAAGCGCCGCCAACACGACCACAACCCCGACCCCAGGCAATCGCCCCACCCACTTGGCAAGGGACCGGACAGGAGCGGCGGCGTCGTGGGGCGGGTCGATGGCGTCGGTGCTGGCGGCCTGCGCGGCGCTGGACGGGGTTGGGGTCGGGCGGTGCTTGGGTGACCTAACCTCGACGTGCAGCATGCGGCGGGCCTCTCCGGAGTAAATGTACGCACATTTACGCTAAGAGATGACCGGACATTTGGCAAGACGGTGCGCTGCGCCGTCCCTGGAGGAGTGGGAGCTGACGACCGGATGACCGAGCGCAGGCTCGACCGCAGTGGTGGTCAGACGCTGTGGAAGCAGTTGCAGCAGGACCTGGTCCGACGGCTCCGGGCCGGGGAGTTCGACGACCTCTTCCCCGGTGAACTCGCCTTGGTGGAGGACTACGCGGTCAGCCGGCACACCGTCCGCCAGGCGCTCGCCAAACTGCGCGCGGACGGGCTGATCGTCGCCGAACGCGGTCGCCAACCGCGCGTCGCGACGACCCCCGAGATCCGCCAGCCGATGGGCGCGCTGTACAGCTTGTTCTCCTCGGTCGAGGCGTCCGGCCTCGACCAGCACAGCGTCGTACGCGCCCTCGACGTCCGCGCCGACGGGGTGATCGCAAGCCGCCTCGACCTCGAAGCGTCGAGCCCGCTTGTCTATCTGGAACGCGTCCGCTTCGCAGGCGACGAACCGCTGGCGCTCGACCGAGTCTGGTTGCCGAAGGCACTGGCCGAGGGACTCCTCGATGCGGACTTCAGCCACACCAGCCTCTACAACGAACTGGCCGAGCGAACCGGCCTCCGCCTGGACCACGGCCGCGAAGACATCCGCGCGGTCAACCCGACCCCGGCCGAGCGCGCGCTCCTGCATTGCCCGGCCGACGCCGCCGCCTTCTCGATCAACCGGCTCGGGCACGCCCAAGGCCGCAAGATCGAATGGCGCCACACCGTCGTCCGCGGCGACCGCTTCGCCCTCGCCGCCGAGTTCTCCGCCCATCAGGGCTACCGGCTGACCCCCGCCACCACCGCCACCTCGCTCCCCTGACGGAGGGCCGGGGCCAGGTCGCCACCGCCAGCCGCGGACCCCTCGGTCAGAGGGTGGTGGACTGGAGGTGGTCGACCACGACGAATTCGGCACCGGCGGCGGCTACCGACGTACGGAGTTTGCTGAGGCCGCCCCAGTCGACGGCCGGCTTGTCCAGGGGTTGGTCGAAGTCGTCCCAGTGCGTGGCGATCACCGTCTTGACCGGCTTGAGCGTCGCCAGCAGCCGATCGGTCACACCCGGCTCACCACCCGGCGCAGCGAGCACGACGTCGACCTGGAGATCGCGCAGCGCCCCGGGATCGAAACCCGCAGTACTGAGACTCAGGATCCGCAGCCCACCGATCGTCAGTACGTAGGCCAACGTCCCGCCCTCGACCAGATCCGCGATCGTCCGCGGCCTGGCCGGTACTGCGCCCGGCCGCGTCCCCGGGAAGGCGAACTGATGCCGTTTCCCACCACACGAGTGCACCGACCGGAACACCTCGACGGTGAACCCCTCGAACGGCAGATATTCGCCACCCGACACCTGCGACAGCTGATCCGACGGCGCACGCAGAGCGCGGAGAAGGTTCAGGTGGGTCTCGTTGCCGAGCACGGTCGCGCTCGTCTTGCGCGCGACGTACGGCACGTCGGGGAGATGGTCGTAGTGACCGTGATGCACGAGGATCGCGTCGGCCGTGGTCACATACCGGTCGATGATCGCCGGCGAACTCACGATCCGCGTCCCCGGATCCGCACCCGCGGCCGAGTAGGTCCCGGTGTGAAAGCGCGTCAACCAGGGATCAGTCAGTACGACGTACTTCCCGCACCGGATCTGCCAAGCGTGATTCCCCCACCACGTGAACTCCACCGGCTCCCGCACCCCGACCCGAGCCGCCGCACCCGTTGCGGCATCGGCGCCTCCAGCAGCCCGTACTCCGGCCGCTCCGGCCACCGCCGCTGCCGTCGCCGCCGTGCCACCGAGCAGGACCCGTCTCCGACTGACCGACATTCTCGCCTCCTCCCGCCCACCGGCCTGCCCGGCAAGCGGTCCCTAGTCAAAGTCCCGGCGACTCGTCATGTCGAATAGGCTCTTGCACATGAACCGATCCGCTGGTGATATCGAGGCAGGTCAGCCGGGTCATGCTGACTGAGCGACACCTGCAGATCTTTGTGGCGATCGCCGACGAACGACACTTCGGCGACGCGGCCCGGGTCGTCGGCATCACCCAGCCACCGCTGTCCCAAGGCCTCCGCCGGCTGGAAGCTCTGGTCGGCGCCAAGCTGTTCGAGCGCGGTCCCGGCCAGGTCGAGCTCACCCCCGCCGGCGCCGCCCTCCTTCCCTTCGCCCGCCGCGCACTGAACTCGTTCGACGAGTTCCACCAAGCGGCGAGCGCCCAGGACCCGGAGGCACCCGAGCTACGCCTTGGCCTGACCCCTGAGGTCCCCGCGGCAGTCGGCGCTGCAGTAGCGGCCGCCTGCACCGAGGCCCTTCGCAGTACGCGAGTCTCCGTAGTCACGGCTCCGACAAGCTCGCTTGTAGCTGCCGTAGCGAGCGGGCGGCTCGGGCTGGCCGCAGTACTGCATCCCGCAGTGCTGGACGGCCTGCAAGCCGGGCCGGTCACGCTGCTGCCGACCTGGGCACTGGTGCCGACTTCGCTCGTTCCGGACAACGGCGAAGCGCTGCAGCTTGGAAAGCTCAACGGGCTCCCGGTAGCGGTCCGACCTCGCGCCGAGGCACCGGCAGCACGCGACCTGTTCCTCGACACACTCGCCCTGCACCGCCCGACGGGCGGCACAGTAGTGGTCACCGACGAACGCGCCGGACTGGCAATGGCCGCAGCCGGCCAGGCGATCCTCGTGACCCCGGACCCCCACCTGGAAGCAGCAGGCGTCGGCCGCCACCGCCTGGTCGACGATCCACTTCCAGTCCGACTCCGCCTGGTCTGGCCGCAATCCCGTACGCCGTCCGCGCTGCCCGCCGAGGTCATTCCGCACCTGACGAAGGCGTTGGCCGCCTCATGAACGCCTCCACCGGCCGGATCCGCGCGATCTTCGAGGACGCCGGCGTTCGCGGTTGGCTGCACGCGACCCCGCTCGACCGACCGGACGAAAGCATCGAGGTCGACTCCGACGCCGTAGTACCGCTGGCGTCGGTCTACAAGTTGCCCCTGCTCGTCGGCTTCTGCCAGCTCGTCGACCAGGGCCGGCTGGACCCCCGCGAACAGGTCACTCTGTTGCCTGAAGCAAGGACTCCTGGTCCGACCGGGCTTTCCTTGCTGGCCGATCCGATCACGATCTCGCGGCGCGACCTCGCTGTCTTGATGATGACGGTCTCCGACAACGCCGCGGCGGACGCGCTCCTCGACCACGTCGGCCTCGACCGGCTCGCGACCATCCTGCGCGAGCTCGGCCTGACCCGGACCCGGATCCGACGTGGAGCCGCCGACAACCTCCGGGCGCTGCAGCGCAGTACGGGCGCACCTGACGCCGACGCGGCGCTCGCAGTACTGGCGGACAACGACCGGACCGATCCGCCCGGTGTCTACGAAGCCGCGAACGCGTCGTCCGGCACCGCTCGCGAACTCACCCGACTCCTGAGCCGGCTGTGGACCGGCGACCTGCTGTCGGCCGGGCAAACCCAGTTCGCCAGAACCACGATGGAACGGCAGATCTTCCAGCACAGGATCGCCGCGGGCTTCCCGTACGACGGGGTGCGCGTCGCCGGGAAGACCGGGACCTTCGGGGCGCTCCGGCACGAGGCCGCCGTGGTGACCTTGCCCGGTGGGGACGCGTACGCCGTCGCCGTGCTCACCCTTGCCGCGCGAAGCGACAGCCGCCTCCCCCGGGTCGACGCCGCCATCGGCGAGGCCGCCCGGGTCGCGGTCGATCTGTTGCGCTAGTCGTTCACCACCGCGAAGGCCTCGATCTCGATGAGCGCCTCGGGGCTGAACAACGAGACCACCTGCACCGCAGTACTGGCCGGCGGATTCGCCGTGTCGATACGGGTATCGCGCACGGACCGGATGACCGGCAGGAACGCGATGTCGGTGACGAAGACGCCGAACTTCACCACGTCGGCGAAGGTCGCGCCGGCAGCGGCGAGACAGCGTTCCAGGTTGGTGAAGACCTGCTGCGCCTGCGCCGCCGGGTCGCCGTCGCCGACCAGGTTGCCGTCGGCATCCAGCGCGACCTGACCGGCGATCGCCACCCAGCGTCCCGGGCCGGTCACGACATGGCTATAACCGTTGCCCGGAGCAACAGCGTCGGGCAACGGGTACGAGAGATTCGTCAAGGATTCCTCCAGGGTCGATGCTGGACACCATCCTCGCCGACCGGCTCGAGTCGTACCACCGCATACTTCGCATACCCGGCATGCCGCTCAGGCATGGCCACAGACGCCGGCCGCGACCCGGGCTCGCGGCGTCTCGGTGCGGAACGACTCGCCGAGCTCCGGCCCGAGACCGAAGTAGTGCCGGAAGTTGTACACCAACGGCGACCAGGCACCGGGATCGACGTACGAAGTGCCCGGTACGACGACGCGCTCGTCCGCATGCACGCGCAGGACCTTCGCCTGCACGACGAAGAAGTTGCCCTCGGCATCCAGTCGTACGTCGATCGCGCGCGCCTCGAACTGCAAGGGACATTCGGCGACCCGCGGCGGCCGGACCAGCTCGGACGGGACCGGCGTCAGCCCGGCCGTCTCGAACTTGGCCGGTTCGTAGCGGAACCGCTCCTGCTTGGCGGCCGGCACCGGATCGCGCCCGGTGCAGCCGGCGATCCGCTCGACGTTGCGCCACAACTCGGGCGACGGGAAGTTGATCACCAGGTCGGGCCGTTGCCTCAGGTTGGCCGCTGTGTGACCCTCCTGACCCAGGCCGAGTACGACGACGTCACCGAGCGCCCACGCCGACGACATCGGCGCGAGGTTGAAGGTGCCGTCGGGGTTCTCCGTCGACAACAGTTCGACCGGCGTTCCGACGTACAGGATGGACGGTTCGATCGTGAGGTGAGTCATGCGTCCGACGCTAGGAGCCGGACGCTTCGGTGGGCGCCGAACCGACCGCGAGGCAGGATGGTGGGGTGAACATCGCCAGCGAAGGCCAGGAGCTTGCCGCCTGGGCACGGATGCTCGCCGACAGCACCCGGGCCACGGCGTGCCTCGCGCTGCTCGACGGACGAGCGTGGACGGCGACCGAACTCGCGCGACTGGCAGGCGTTTCGCGACCGACGATCAGCGAGCACCTGAATCTGCTGGTGTCCGGCGGCCTGCTCACCGAAGTACGGCAAGGACGGCACCGCTATGTGAAACTGGCCGGGCCCGAAACGGCTGAACTGCTGGAAGGACTGGCGGCGCTGGCGCCTCGGCGTACGGAGATTGCCACCAGCCTCGCCGCGGCGAGCAAGCGGGACGCGTTCGCCCGAGCCCGCACCTGCTACGACCACCTCGCCGGGAGACTCGGGGTGGCGTTGACCGATGCGATGACAGAGCGCGGCTTGCTCGACTGGTCCGACGGCGTCGCGTTGACGACGGAAGGCCAACGCTGGTTGGAGAACCTCGGCATCCAGGTCGACGCGGGCCGTGGCCGACCGTTGGTCCGGTCGTGCCTCGACGTGACCGAGCGACGGCCACACCTGGCCGGCCGGGTGGGTGCGGCGTTGTGCGAACACGCTTTGAAACAAGGGTGGGTGACGCACATCACTGGTGGCCGCGCACTCAAGGTGACTGGTTCGGTGCGCGATCTGGGGTTGCCCGCGGGCGTCGTACGGGACCTACTGTCCCGAGGCTGACGCGGGGAAAATCCGTCGTTCCTTCCAGTGCGTGAGATCGGTGTGACCTGGGACACGCATCGGATGGGCAATCCGGCCCGATTCGGCCTACCCTTCGGCCATGACTGGTTTCGAGCCCGACACCGAACTGGTGTCCCGCCTCTCCTTGCCCAGCCATGTGGTCGTCCTCGTGGACGGCCGCTGGTACCGCGGCTGGCTGATCGGCCGCGAGCACGAGGAGACGGGATGGACCGGCACGGTGCAGTACGAGGGCGACGACGGTACGGAACGGACGGAACGCCTGCCGGCGAACCGGATCGCACTGCCGGAGTCGCACCGACCGACTGAGCGAGCGTCGTAGGAGGAGGCACAGCGCGAAGGCCCCCTGGAGATCTCCAGGGGGCCTTCGCGCGTAACGACAAGGTCGGGGCGCCTCGAGCGACAGACGAGAACCCCGCCCCAGGCCCTTCGGGCGGTTGACCTGGGGCGGGATCCTCAGTGGCGTTACACACGGTGTATCGGTGATCACACCCCAGGTGTTACACGGATCAGGAAAGTTTCCTCGTCCGGATGAGCCGCTCGGCCACCTCACGCAACCGCACGTTGTTGTCCTGCGAATACCTGCGCAGTACTGCGAACGCTTGCTCGTCGGTGAGGCCGAACCGCTCCATCAAGATCCCCTGCGCCTGCCCGACCAGCCGCCGCGAGTCGATCGCCTCCCAGAGGCTGGACTCGCTGCGGGCATTCGCCACCGCGACCGCGGCATGGTCGGCGTACATCTGGGCCGTCACGTCGTCGGACTCCCCGAACCGATCGGTCGCCGGGTCGAAGAGGTTCAGTACGCCGACCGTCCGGGTGGGCGTCCGGAGCCGGACCGACAGCACGCTCCGCAGGGCGACCTCTGTCATCTCGGCCGACCATCGAGGCCAGCGCTCGTCGGCGGCCGCGTTGCCACTCACCACGCTCCGCTCCTCCTGGACCGCGTCGTACGTCGGGCCTTCGCCGAGCTCCACCTGCAGCCGGTCGGCCTCCTCGACCAGAGCGTCGGTACTGACGGCTGACTCCAGCCGGCCGGCACGCTGAGTCAGTACGACGCTGGCGTGGTTCGTGGCGAGCGCGGTCAGGACGAACTCGAGGAATCGCTCGGCAGTCTGCTCGACGTCAGGCTGTTCATGCAGGATCTGGGCCATCCGGGCCAGGTCCTGGGCAAAGCCGTCCTTCACGCTGCCTTGTCCGGGGAAGGCAGGGGCACTGCTGTCGTCACGGGTGTGGTCCTCAGGGGTTTCGGATCCGCTCGTGGCGGCATGCTCCGTCGCCGGCTGACTTCCCAACCGCGTTGAACTTTAACATCCGGGCCTCCGGGGTTGGGGCGCCCGGAAGCCGTCCGGAAACTGGTCTGAAAAGTGGTCTGGAAAGGGGCGATCCCGACGCACGTGTCTGGACGCCGGGACCTGGATTGAACGGCCTCTCGAGCGACCGTTCACTCCTGACCTCACTGGTGCCCTAAACGGTGGTCCCCATTCGTTGCCGCGGCCCCTGACTTCAGCGAATCCTCAGAAATGCACGGCCAGCAGGATCCGGCCGGTCTCCGAACTCCTGATGTCGAGCGCCCGGATCTCACCGCGATGCAGCTTGGTGGTGGCGGCCGGCTTCACCGTCGTACCGGGCGCGGCGGTCCAGCTGGCGATCAGCGTCGCCTTGCCGGAGCCGTCGGTCACGAACAGTTCGTACCCCCGAGCGCGCTCACTCGGCGTCGCCAGTTCGTCGTACCGGCAACTGATCTCGATCGTCGTGCCCCACCGCTCGTCGACCAGCCGCGCATCCGCCGACAACTTGCTCGCCACCGTCTGCGCCAGCACCACGTAGTCACCCGACGGATCCTGCCGGGCGAGCGGGACCGCCACCACCGCGCCGATCACGGCAGCGGTGGCGGCGGTCGCGGCGATCAACCCGGCGAGCCGTAGTCTGCGGCGCCGGCGGTCCTTCTGCACGGCTCGGGTCAGGCCGGGCAGCAGGTTCGGCGGAGTGACGGCGATCGTCGCGAGCGCCCGGTCGTCCGGCAACACCTTGAGCGTGCCCGGTACGCCGGCCAGCGCCGCCACCTCTTTTGCGCAATCCGGGCAGGTCCGCAGATGCTCCTCGTACTGGCGTCTCTCCGGCGCCGACAACGCCCCGAGCAGGTACGCCGCATCCCACTCGCGGTACGGATCGCTCATTCCTTCGTCACCCCCCTCTCCAGCAACGCCAGCTTCAGCGCCCGCAACCCGTAGTGCAACCGCGACTTGACCGTCCCGGCCGGGATGTCGAGCTCCTCGGCGATATCGGTGACCGTGCGACGTCCGTAGTACGCGCGCACGATCACCTGCCGATGGTCGTGCGACAACTGCGCGAGCGAATCGGACACCAGCCACGCGTCCAGTACCGCGTTGGCATGGTCGGCGCTCGGTCGCTCGGGCAGATCGTCACTGGCCACCTCCCGGTTGACCCGGGCGCTGCGCCGATCGTCGATGACCAGATTGCGCGCCACCGTGAACAGCCAGGCCCGGGCCCCCGCCTCGTCCTCGGTCAGGATCTGCGGCCGGCGCCAAGCGCGCAGCAGCGTCTCCTGAACGATGTCCTCGGCGAACCGGTCGTCCCCCGTCAGCCGGACCACGAACCGCCACAACGAGGGCGCGTGCACATCGTGCAACTCACGCAACAGCGCCGCCCGGTCGTCGGCCATCGGCGCTCCAGCTTCTGTCATCGTCGTGGGGCTCGGTCGGGTCAGTCTGCCGCAGCCACCAGCTCACGATCCCGCCGGAGACTGCTCTCGAGAGCCCACGCCCCCGACCCGAGGAACGCGATCAGCAGGAACGCGAACGCGAACAACGCCGCCTTCTCCCCGCCATTCTGCACAGGCAGCAGCGCGTCCTTCTGGTGCACGGTGAAGTAGGCGTAGGCCATCGACCCGGAGCACAGCAACGCGGCGTACCGCGTCCCCAACCCCAGCATCACGAACAACCCACCGACCGCCTGGATCACCGAAGCCCACCACCCCGGCCAGACGAACGCCTGGATCTGATCCGTGCCCAGTACGCCGAACAACGCGGCGGCCCCATGAGTGGCGAACAAGAACCCCACCACAATCCGGAACAACCCCAGTACCTCGTGACGCCAGCGCTCCATACTCACTCCTCAGGTGAACGGGACGGGTTCAACGCCACCGGCCGGCCTCACCCGCCCAGCAGCGCCCTTCTCCCGCTTGAACGAACCGCCCCACCATCCGGTTCAACCGTCCGTAATCTTTTAATCACCCTCCGAATCCATTGACATCCCACCCTCCGACCCGCTAGACCACCCCAACGAGCGAAACCACCCGCAAACCTGACACACTGTCCCCACCACCCAGGGGCCTCTAGCTCAATTGGCAGAGCAGCGGACTTTTAATCCGCGGGTTGTCGGTTCGAGTCCGACGGGGCCTACGCATCTCGTACGCCGGGGAAGTACGCCCGCTTCGCGCCTCCTTCGTCGGCGCTCGACCCACCCACCCCAAGTCCGCCGCTCCTTCGTCGCGGCTCGCGGTTTGGTGCGGGTTGTCTGCTGCCCGGTTCGTCCCTGCCTAGAGGGTTGCCGCCAGTAAGGAGTGCTCAGGCGATCGCTGAGCTGCCAGTGGCCCATCGAAACTGCTTGTGAATGGACCAGTGGTCGTGGGGTGCGGGTGTCTACGGTCGAGGGGAGGGATTACAACGACGACTGCGAAGGATTCTCATGCGTGCCATCACTGTCCGGGATCGGGAGGCTGACGGCTTTGGGTTGTCGCTGAGCGAGCTGCCGTCTCCCAGCGCTGCTGAGAACGACGTTGTTGTTGAGGTTCATGCCGCCGGGTTTCTTCGGGGTGAGCCGGAGTGGCCTAGTACCTGGGCCGATCGTGCGGGGCGTGATCGTACGCCGAGCGTTCTTGGCCACGAGGTGTCTGGTGTAGTTGTCGAGCTCGGATACGGTACGACCGGTCTCACGATTGGGCAGCGGGTCTTTGGGCTGACCGACTGGGCTCGCAACGGTTCGCTCGCCGAGTACACCGCCGTCGAGGCTCGCAATCTGGCGCCGCTGCCCACCGACGTCGACCACACGACTGCAGCGGCTGTGGTGATGCCGGGGCTGACGGCTTGGCAGGCGCTGTTCGACCATGCTCACCTCCAAGCGGGCCAGAGCGTCCTTATTCATGGTGCCGGCGGCTCTGTCGGCTCGGTCGCCGTACAGCTGGCCCGCGAGGTCGGAGCCCACATCATCGGCACTGGTCGGGCCGCCGACCGGGACCTGGCTGGCACGTTGGGCGCTCATGAGTTCGTCGACCTGGACGGCGACCGTCTCGAGGACGTTGGCGAGGTCGATGTGGTGTTCGACGTGATCGGAGGGGAGATCCTCGACCGCTCTACCGCGCTGTTGCGCCCCGGCGGCACGCTCGTCAGCGTTGCCGCGCCGCCAACTGTCCATCCTGACAACGGCAGGGCAATCTTCTTCGTCGTCGAGCCTCATCGCGAACAGACGGCCCAGTTGGCTGCTCGCCTGCGCGATGGTCGACTCACACCGCTCGTCACGGCCGTCCGCGACCTGGCCGACGTCCCCGCCGCCTTCACAGAACGCACACGCGACAGGATCATCATCAAGGTGAAATGAATGAATCAACCGTCCTCTTACTGGAACCCCGGAAGACAGAAGCCAGTCGCACGATCGACCACCAGCTGAGTGTGTTGTTCGGCTTCTATGAGTGGGCGTGCTCGACCGGCGCGGGCCGCTCGTTAACCCCGTGCCGGCGTTGACCGGGCGTGGTGTCGTTCTGGTTGGCGAGCGGTGCGCGTGCGACCGACTTGCTGGGCCCGAGTTATGACCGTGACGTGATGCGGGCGCACGAACACGTGCATTCACGGTCTGCATTCATCGTCAGGTCGGGATCTACTGCGTCAGGCCGATCGCGATCATATGAACGGTCGCCCGGGCCAGGTACTCCGCGCTCTTGTACCAGGTCGTGAAGGTGACCGACAGCTCGTACGGCGGCGCCGAATAGCGCGCCGACACCTCGGTAGCACCCGACCCGCCGACCAACTCCAGGGGCTGGCCGAGCTTGCCGACGACCACGGGATAGGTGTCGGTGAAGGCCAGGCCTCCCGGCAGACTCCCGGCGTACTGGGAGAACCCGCCGCCGCCTTCGTTGGCGTACAGAACGATCGACGTGACGGTCATTGACGAATCCATGTCGAGTTCGAACCCGTAGTCGTTGCACATGATGTTTCCCAGTTGCCCTGGCCGCAGTCCGCACCGCTGGGCCCACGCATCCACCCGCGGGTCCGACATCGGCCGGCCCAGCAGCCCCAGCACGCCCACTTCAGGCTGCGGAGCGCTCGAAGGAACGGAACTGGGTGCCCTCGAGGGACGGGTACTGGTCGGCACCGGCGAAGGCCGGGTGCTGGTCGGCTGCGGAGACGGAATCGCCGTCGGGGACGGCAACGTCTGAGTCGGCACCGGAGTGGGGATCGGACCGACTTTCGGGTCCTGAGGCCACAGAAGCACCCCCGCCACCAAAACCACACACAACAGAGCGACACCGGCCAGCACCCACCAGACCCGCGCCGGCCCTCTCGATCCCGGCGACCGACCCGGCCCGCCCGGTCCACCGGGTCCGCCCGGACCGGGCACGCCGGGACCTGGGGGACCACCAGGACCGCCCTGGTACGGATCCACCGGCCCAGGCTGGTACGGCCAACCGGGCGTCGATCCCCCCAGCGGTGTCCGCGGCGGGTACGGCAGCGGTGGCGGTGGCAGTGGCGGTGGCGGTGGCTGCGGCGGTGGCTGCGGCGGTGGCGGTGGCTGGGCGGACTGCGACGACCCCATGATGACGACCTCTCGGCTGTTGTCTCGTGTGGCCACCATCGCTTGCCCGCCCGGTTCACCGCAGGGGCGAAAGGCACCATCTGACCAGGCATTTCGCCCAGCCACTGCCGCGTGGAAAGGATCGGCAATTGGACCGGTCCGCCATGACGGCCGGGTGACAACCGCCGAAGAAGTCTTCGCGAGCAACAACCTCGGCCTGGGGTCTTCGAACGAACGCGGTCTTTGCTGGAAGAAGCGATCGAAGTGCGGGCGGCGAAGGGCCGATCACCTTCCGGCGCCGACGCGGCTTTGCTTACCTCTGGAAGCCCGGCCGGTAGCTCCACGCCCAGACCGCCAAGGTCGTGCTGCCGATACCTCTCGGCAAACACGACCCCGTCGCAGCGCCGTTTGACTATTTCAGTGAAGGAAGTCATCTCACTTCAGCTCGAACCGCGAACGATCCATCGCCAGCGTCGCCACCGCGACCTCGACCAGCAGCCCCGCCCGGCATGCGGTTAGGCCCGGGGAGTTGGATTTCGGCCCGGGCCAGTTCCGGCGCTACCGGCCCGAGGAGATCGGGGCCGGCTTGGCCGCGATCTCAGTGTTGCTCGAGGCAAGCTTTCGGCCTGCCAAGCTGACCGGCCGCCGGCGGCTGCTACCAGACGAGGTTGTCTAGGTGGTTGTGGCCGGAAAGTAGGTTAGCGATTCGGTGTTGCGCCGCTGCGCGTGTCTCGGGCTCGGGGTGGTGGGCGTAGAGCGCGAGTTCGCCGTACATGTCGTAGAAGTTCAGCCGCTCGCGCAGATGCTCGCGCTCGAACAGTTCCGGATATGCGCTGTGGAGCCATCCGGGGATTGCTGTGAGGATGGTCTCGTCTAGGCCTTGTTCGTTGGGGGTGGGTGGGTATTCGCGTGCCCTCGCGCACCAGCGCAGGATGGTGTCGAGTTCGACGTCCGCTGGCTGAGTTAGCGCCTCGGCGAAGTCGATAAGACCGGTGACTCGCCCTTGGTCGACGATCACGTTGGATCCGTGGAGATCGCCGTGGACGAGGACGGGTTCGTCGGCGGCGAACAGGGCCAGCCGGTCCTGGATCCAGTCGGCGACGTCCGTGAGCAGGCGCGAGTCGTGGCTGGGCTGTCGTCGGGCGGCCTCGACCTGCTGGAGGGTCGCGCTCACTACGGGTGGGTGGAACGCGGGCCACGGCTTGCCGGCGAGCGCGTCGGCCAGCCAGGGCGGCAGGAGGTCGGCGGGGGCAGGAATGCGGTGAAGTGCGCGCAAGGCGGCGCCGAGGCTTTCGATCATTGCTTGGCGCGTGTGCGAGTCGGCCGCCGGCCATGCGTCGTACAGGGTTCGGCCGGGTAGGCGTTCGGAGATGTACCACGGGCCGTCGGGGCCGTCGCCGTGGGCGAGGTGGCGGGCGTGTGGGACCTCGGTGCCGGCGAGCAGGTTGACGACTGTGGCCTCGTGGCGGTAGGCGTCGCGGAATTGTGCGTTGGTGTTCAGCCGTACGACGTACTCGTCGCCGACCCACACGCGGCTGACCCAGCCGGCCTTTGATACAAAGCGCCCGGTTGCTGGAAGACCAGCGGCCGCCAGTGTCCTCCGCAGCGCCGGATCGGTAGCCCAGTCGCCGTCGGTCATGAGCGCGAGCCTATTCGTCAGGGGGCTGCGGCGATACGGGTTTCCAATTAGCCGCCGCCGCAGACCGCCGGCCTGTGCAATACGTCCCGAGCGGCTTTCCCAGTGATGACCACTACCTGTGTCACCGGCATTCGGCCGCCGGTGTCGCCGCGGCCGCGCAGGCTATCGCACCGGCCGAGATGTTGCTTTCGGCAAGTTCGAAAGTTGCTGAATGCTCTCAGTTGACCACTCCTTGCGGCTGGTTCGGGTCGACTTTCTTCTGGAGATCGTGGTCTCCGGGGGGGCGATTGATTGCCTGGGGCATCAGAAGGTGCTGCGCCGCGGGGCAATGTCTGGACGGGCGGGGAGGCGTCGGTGCACTGTGGAAGGGTGGATCTGGATGCGGTGGCGGTGGAGCTGTACGGGCTTGCGCCGGAGGAGTTCACCGCTGCTCGTAATCAGTTGGCCAAGACGGTTGGTGGTCAGGCCGCTGCCGTGATCAGGGCGCTGCGGAGGCCTACTCTGGCGGCGTGGCTGGCCAACCTGCTGGTCCGGACCGATCCGGACGGCGTTGATGCCCTCACCGAATTGGGCGAAGAGCTGCGCGCTGCTCACCTGTCGGCCGACGGCGCCAGGCTGCGCTCTCTCACCCCGAAACGCCACGCGCTGGTCAAAGAGCTCGTGGCCTCCGCCAGAGCTGAGGCAAGCGCCCTCGGTCGGTCGATCACTCCCGCGGTCGTCGAGCGCCTTACCGAGACGCTTGATGCCGCGCTCATCGATCCCGGCGCCGCGCAGCTGCTTCGGACTGGCCAGCTGACCAGCGCGTTGCGGCATGTCGGGTTCGGTGTGGTCGACGAGTCGGGCGAACCGGCCAAGCTCGCGCCGATGAAACCTCGCACTGTCCGCAGCGCGCCGGCCAAGAAGGCGACCAAGGCGGCGCGGCCGCAGCAGTCTGGTGCTGAGCGAGCTCTGCAGCGGCGCCGGGAAGAGCTACAGAGCCACGCCGATGAGCTCGAGCAGGAGTATCTACAGGCCGAGAAGGAACGGGCCGAAGCCGAGTCGGTCCTCGACGCGCACCAGCATCACGCCGGCGATCTGCAGGCCACGATCGGCCGGCTGACCGAGGAACTCGACCAAGCCCGGCAACAACTGAAGGGCACGCAGCGCGAAACAGCACGGCTTGAACGGGCACTGGACCGGGCAACGCGGACCGCCGCGCTGGCACGACGACGGCGCGACGCCCAACTGGAGCGGATCGCAACCTTCGACGCCTGAGCCCTGCCGCTGGACGAAGGGCGGCGCCTCCTCTCGAGGGCCTGGTGGGATCAGTGGTGACCCAGTCGTGTGGTTCGGTTTGGGGAGGAGAACTGGACTACACCAGAAAGGTTGTGCCGTGCGTAAGAGCAGCCGCCGCCTGTTCGCAGTACTGACCGGATTGCTTTTGCTGACGCCGACGGTTGCCGTCGCGGCGCCGGCTCGGGAGGTCAGTACGTTGTCTGTGTTGACGTACAACATTCATCACGCCGCCGGGGTGGACGGGGTGGTGAATCTTGAGCGGATTGCTGGGGTGATCAGTCAGTCGGGGGCTGATGTGGTGGGGCTGCAGGAAGTGGATGTTCACTTTGATGCGCGGAGCAATTGGGTGGATCAGGCTGCCTGGCTGGCTGATCGGCTGGGGATGGAATACCGGTTCGCGGCGAATCTTGATCAGCCGCCGGTGAATGAGGGTGAGCCGCGCAGGCAGTACGGGACGGCGATTCTCTCGAAGTACCCGATCAAGGATTTCAGCAACACCTTGCTGCCCTTGTACGCCGGTAGCGAGCAGCGCGGGTTGGCTGTGGCGACCCTGGACGTGGGCGGGCGAGATGTGCGGTTCGCCAATACCCATCTTTCCAAGCTCACCTCGGCGGAGCGGGTCGAGCAGGCGCAGAAGATCGTTCAGCTGTTGTCGGGGTCCACTGCGCCGACGTTGCTTGTCGGCGACCTGAACGGCGTACCGACGTCGCCGGAGATCAAGACGCTGACCGCGGTTTGGGCCGACACCTGGGCCGAGGTCGGTTTCGGGCTGGGCTTCACCAATCCGTCGCTGCTCCCGACCTCCCGGATCGACTTCACATTGCACTCTTCGGCTTTGAAGGCGAAGACCGCCAAGACCCCCAGCACGCTCGCCTCCGACCACCTTCCCTTGGCGACCACCTTCGAACTCAGCTGACCGACGCAACCGTCGTTGGGGGTAGGGCGAAGTAGGCGTAGATGCCGGCGCAGAGGATCAGGGCTGCTGAGGTGAGGAAGATCGTGTCGATTCGGCCGAGGTGGAGGCCGAGGACGGTGGCATGGAAATCGCGGAGGGTAGTGCTGGCCAAGGAGCCGGCCACCACCACCGAGATCATTGACGCTGCCGTGACGATCGGGCTGAGGACGCCCATCATGCGGCCGGTGAATTCCTTGGGAGTCACCGCCAGCAACTGTGGGCTGATGCCGGCATTCATGACTGCTACAGGAATGGCCATCACGAACATGAGGGCCACTGCGACGGAGTAGTGAGTCTGGCGGGAGAGGGCTGCGATTCCGGCGCCGCCGAAGATCAGGCCGAGCCAGGTGACGTTGCGGGCATGGAGGAGTCTGGTCAGACGGCCTGAGATCAAGGAGCCCGAGACCGCTCCCGCGCCGTACGCCATCCAAAGGATGCCGAGGAGGCCGGCGCTGACGTGCAGGTTGTCGGTGACGAAGAAGACCATCAGGGCGGTGAGTGCGCCGGTGCCCAGCGACGAGATGACCATGACCGCGAGCAGAGCGATGAGGAAGCGGTTGCGGGCGAACATCTTGATGCCGTCGGCGAACTGCGTGCGCCACGGCGTCCGATCGGCGGCCGAGACGTCGGTCCGGGTGGCGTCGGCGGCCGGGAAGCGGACCGAGCGGATGGCGAGGTAGGAGACGACGTACGAGGCGCAGTTGATGAACATCGCCCATTTGATGCCCAGGGCAAACAAGAGCGGCGCGGCGATCGGCGGGCCGAGGATGACGGCGGTCGCGGCGGTCGCCTGACCGAGCCCGAACGCCTTGGCCCGATCAGCCTCGCCCTCGACGATCTCGCCGATGGTGGCGAACCGTGCCGGGTTGAAGAACTGCCCGGCGGAGTTGACGACGAGGACCACGGCGTACAGCAGAATCAGCCAGACACCGACCGGGAGGGTGGAGGTCGGCAGAAGGGTGATCAACGCGAGGGTGCCGACGACGAGGCCGCGGATCACTTCCGAACGGAGCAGCGTACGGCGAAGGCTCCAGCGATCCACGAAGACACCGGCCATCGGTCCGACCACCATCGTCGCGAGGAACGCGCACAGCATCAACCCGCTGACGGCAGCCGGGGCCCAGTGGCTGTGGGCCAGCAGTTCGGTAGCGATCCAGAGAGTCAGCGTTGTGTCGAAGACGTAGTCGCCGATCGACGAAACCGCCTGCCCATACCAAAGCCGAGCAAAGTCCCGATTAACCAGAAACCTCGAAACCCGTACGCCGGTTACCTCCTCCGCCATGGACCCCCGCCTCCTCGGATCAGAACCGCCGCGTGACTCAAACTTTGTAGATCAACCACCGGTGGAAAGCCGCCGTAATTGTCGACTGCGGTCGGCGGTTTGTACAGAGCGTCCGCCACGGCAAAAGCTGCAATTGAGTTGGCGGCGGTTGCCTCGTCGAACCAGGCGGCGGCTCGACTCACGGACGGTAGGAAGCTAGCCGCAGGTGACCGCGAGCCGCGACGGAGGAGCGGCGGATGGGGGTGGGTGGGTCGAGCGCCGGCGTAGGAGGGGCGATGCGGGGCACTTTCCCGGTGTACTTGAAGTGTTCAACCCGCGGGCGAAAGTTCGGTGTGCTACGACTGGCTGATGGTGTCTGAGCGGGATGGTGAGCGGGTGGTGCCGCCGGGGGATGGGCGGCATGAGTTGTTGAAGGAGGTGCCGGGGGCGCAAGGGGGTGGTGGGTCGGAGAGTTTGACGACTGTTTTGGTCGCGTTCTTGGCCAATGTATTGATTGCGGTGGCGAAGTCGGTGGCGGCCTTTATGACTGGGTCGGCCTCGATTTTGGCCGAGGCGGCGCACTCCTGGGCTGATGCGGGCAACGAAGTGTTTCTCCTGATCGCTAACCGGCGGGCGCACAAGCCGTCCGACGAGTTGCATCCGCTTGGGCATGGGCGGGAGGCGTATGTCTGGTCGTTGTTCGCCGCGCTCGGGTTGTTCGTGGCCGGCGCGGCGGTGTCCATCACGCATGGGGTCCAGGAGTTGATCACGCCCGAGCCGGCGGGGCATTTCGTTGTCGGGTACGTCGTACTGGGTGTCTCCTTCGTGCTGGAAGGGATCTCGTTCCTGCAGTCGGCGAGGCAGGCCAGGGCGGAGGCGCAGACGCTGCAGCGGGATTTGATCGAGCATGTGCTGGCCACGTCGGATCCGACGCTGAGGGCCGTGTTCGTGGAAGATGCGGCCGCGCTGTCCGGCCTGATCATTGCGGCGATCGGCCTCATCGCGCACGAGGTGACCGGGTCTTCGATCCCGGATGCGATCGGGTCGATCCTGGTCGGCGTACTGCTTGCGTACGTCGCGCTTCTGCTGATCAACCGCAATCGGCGGTTCCTCGTCGGGCAGGAGGCCGATCCGCGGGTTCGCGAGGCAGCCCTGCAGGCGCTGCTCGCTGCTCCGGAAGTTGCCCGGGTCACCTATCTTCGGCTCGAGATCGTCGGCCCGCGGATGATTTCGGTCATCGGCGACGTCGACCTGGCCGGTGACGACACCGAATCGCATGTGGCGGTGCGGCTGCGAGCCCTCGAAGCCCGGATCAGCGCGTCCCCGGCGGTTGCGGGCGCAGTACTGAGCCTCTCGGCACCGGACGAACCGTCACTCTGACGACGACGCTGCGAAGCCGCTGACTGGCACGCAGTGACAGGGGTTTCGGAGCCTGGACGGTCCGCAAATACAGGCCTAGCGTCGAAAGGAAGGGGCACGGTCAGGGGAGGAAACGTCATGCGGAAGGTCACGAGGCTGCTGGTCGCTGTGCCGGCCATGGTGATGATGCTCGGGATGGGCGCGCCGCCGTCGGTGCGGTCCATACCGCTGCCGAACGATTTCTCGCCGGAAGGCATCGCGGCGGGGGCAGGATCGACCTTGTACGTCGGGTCGCTGGTCGACGGGGACATCTATCGCACCGATCTGCGCGGACGCCACGGCAAGGTCTTCGTCGACGCGCCGGCCGGGCGGACGGCGCTCGGGATGAAGTACGACAACGCCCATCACCGGCTCTGGGTGGCGGGCGGGCCGACCGGTCACGCGTACGTCTACGACACCCGGACCGGAAGGTCGATCGCGGACCTCAGTCTCGGTACCGCCGGTGCATCGTTGATCAACGACGTGGTGATCACCAGGCACGCCGCGTACTTCACCGATTCCTTCAATCCCGTGCTGTACAAGGTGCCGATCGGGTACCACGGCTGGATCGGCCGACCGCACAAGATCACGCTGAGCGGGCCGGCGGCAACGATCGTCGCGGGCGGCTTCAACCTGAACGGGATCGCCGCACCCGACGACCACACGCTGATCGCCGACCACTCCGCTCTGGGCACCCTGGTCGCGATCAATCCGCGCACCGGCTCCAGCCACAGCATCCAGGTGACCGGCGGCACGCTGACCCCCGGATCACCCGACGGCATCCTGCTGCACGGCCGATCGCTGTACGTCGTCGAGAACTTCGCCGAGCGACTGGTCACGCTCAAACTCGGTCACGAGCTCCGTACTGCGCGGATCACCTCGGTGGTCACCGACGCGGACGTCCACGGCGCCTTCCAGATCCCGACCGCGGTCGCCGAGCAGAACGGCCGGCTGGCGGTGGTCAACGCCCGCTTCGACGTCGGCCTCCCGCCGCCGCTGGGCACCGGCGTACCACCTGGCACCGAGTACAACCTCGTTGTCCTCAAGCGATAACGACGTCAGCGGGCCTCGAGGACGGACATCCGGGCCGAGGTGTGGATGACCCGGGACAACTCGAGGTCCGCGGCGGCGAAGAGCGCGGCGTACTGCGCTTCGGTGCGCTCGCGGCCGCCGGGAAGGGTCAGCATGTTGAGGTCGGAGAACGCGGCTTCGGCCTCATGCCCGGGCAGACCGAGGAGGCCCTCGACGACCAGGACGACGCCGCCAGGCGCGAGGGATCGACGGCAGGTCCGCAGGATCGACACGCATTCCTCGTCGGGCCAGTCGTGCAGGATCGACTTGAGGAGATAGGCATCGGCGACCGGCACGGATTCGAAGAAGTTGCCGCTGGCAAAGGACCAGCGGTCCTCGACGGACGGTGACGCACCGGGCGGCGGCTTGTGGCCGACGACATGCTCCTGATCGAAGACGACCCCGGTCACCTGCGGATACCTGTCCAGTACTGCGGCCAGCAGCACGCCCAGTCCCCCGCCCACATCGACGACGGTCTTCACCTCACTGAAGTCGTAGGCCTCCGCGACCGCACCGGCGACCACTGAACTGAGCGCCGCCATGTTGTCGTTGAAGATCTCGTTGAATTCGGGATGCTCGACCCGATGCTCCCAGACATCCACCCCGTGTAAGGCCTTGAACGCGTTCTCGCCAGTGCGGATGCTGTGCGCGAGGTTCCCCCAAGCCGCCCAGAGAGCCGGATCCTGCATCATCCTCGCCAACGGACGCAGACTGCCCGGTACGCCGGTACGCAGACTCTCCCCCATCGGCGTATTCGCATACGCGCCGTCTTCCTCCGCATACACCCCCACGGCACACAGCACCCTCAGCAACCGCAGCAGCGAGTCCTCGTCGGCACTCGCCTCGGCCGCCAGTTCGGCGACCGTTCGCGGCCCATCGGCCAGCCGGTCGGAGATCGCCAACTCGGCGGCCACGCTCAGCGCGGCCGACAGCCGGAACCCAGTGATCATCGCTTGAAGTTCTTCTCGTCCCCCCATGCGCCAGATCATCCGCCACCAGACCCTCAAACACCAGAGCGGAACTGCTGCACCCATCCTGATCCGGTCGCGGGCATGATGGTGGGGTGAGTGACGACCTGACACCGGAACTGGCGGCGACGATCGCGGACGCGTTCGCCCGCCGGGACCGGCAGAACATGCAGCCGACCATCGACTTCTTCGAGGACCTGCTGACGAAGCATCCGGGCAATCCCTCCGTGCTGTACGAGGTGGGCGGGTCGTACGACACGGACGGGCAGGAAGAGAAGGCGATCGGCTACTACGAGCAGGCGCTGCCCGGGTTGAGCGGTGACACGAGGCGGCGTTGCCTGTTGCAGTACGGGAGCACACTGCGCAACCTGGGCCGCCTCGACGAGTCACTCGCGGTGTTTGTTGCCGCGTGCAAGGAGTTCCCCGAGTCGGACTCGCTCCGGGTCTTCAAGGCACTGACCCTGCACGCGGCGGGACGGGAGAGCAAGGCACTGGCGACGATGCTCCTGCTCGTCGCCGACCGGCTCGAAACTCCCGAGATCAAGCGCTACGAGGCCGCCATCCGCGGCAACGCCGACTACCTCGGCAATCTCTAGCCGGAGAGGTCAGCAGGCGCAGGCGATCCCTAGTGGGGCAGTCAAGGGGTCGGTCGCGCGGCGGTCGATGCCGGCCGCGGTTTCGACCGGGAGCCCTTCGCGCGTCCAGTACTCGAAGCCACCGATCATCTCCTTGGCCGGGTAGCCGAGTTTGGCGAATTCCAGAGCCCCCTTGGTCCCGCCGTTGCAGCCCGGGCCCCAGCAATAGGTGACGACCGAAGAACCAGCCGGTACTACGGAAGCCGCGCGGGCCGCGATCTCGGCCGTCGGCAGGTGGATCGCGCCGGGCACGTGCCCTTGGTCCCAGCTCGCCTGGCTCCGGGTGTCGATCAGCACCCAGCCGGTGACGCCGGCGCCGATGTCGGCGGCAACGTCCGAGGGGTCGGTCTCGTACGACAAGCGGGCGGCGAAGTGCGCGATCGCAGCCTCCTGGGCGGCGGGCAGAGTACTCAGCACCGATGACATCGCAGAACTCCTTCTCGTTCAGGAGCCTCCAGCGTCGGGCACGCACACCACCACCGAAAGTGGCAGAAAAGACCACCTACTACAAAATACTGCCAGGCACTCTACGCGGGATCGCCCGAGCCCGCCGGTGCGCGGCGGCGGCGGAGCAGAGGGCCGGGGTCGTCGGTCTTGATGGCGGCCCGGGCGCGGGCCGTCTTGATGGCGGTGGTCAGAGTCGGGACGTCGTAGGCGCCGTAGTGGCGTTGGCCGTTGATGAAGAACGTCGGCGTTCCGGAAACGCCGCTCAGGTCGGCCGACTCGACGTCCTGGGCGACACGGGCGGCGGCGACGTGGCGCTTCACGTCGTCGTGGAATCGCCGCGAATCGAGACCGAGCTGCTCGGCGTACGCCATCAGGTCCTTCGGCAGCAGGTCTTCCTGGTTCGCCAGCAGCAGATCGTGCATCTCCCAGAAACGACCCTGAGCGGCAGCGGCCTCGGACGCCTCGGCGGCGATCTGCGCGCGCGGATGCACGTCCGTCAACGGCAGGTGCCGCCAGACGTAGCGCAGGTCGTCGTCGTGGAGTAGATCCCGTACGACGGGTTCGGCCAGCCCGCAGTACGGGCATTCGAAGTCGCCATACTCGACCAGGGTGACCGAAGCGGAGGCCGGGCCGCGGATGTGGTCGCGACTCGGGTCGACCGGATCGATCAGGTCGACCAGTTGGTCCACGTCGCCGAGCAACGCCTTCGCCTTGCGGGCCGGGGAGAGCATGCGGGCCAGGCGAAACACGACCCAGGTGATCGCGGCCGACAAGACGACCGCCGAGAGCAACCCGACCTTGGCTTCCGCCAGCTCGGGACCGTCGAACGCCAACGTTGCTATCAGCAACGAGACGGTGAAGCCGATCCCCGCGATCGTGCCGCTGCCGGCGACGCCGGCCCAGCCGACCAGCGGACGGATCCGGCCACCGGTGAAGCGGGCGAGCGCCGACGACGTGACGATCACGGCGAGCGGCTTGCCGACGACGTACCCGGCGACGATTCCGAGCGTGATCGGCGAGCTGACCGCCCGGGAGAGGAAGCTCGCGTCGATCGTGACACCGGCGTTGGCCAGGCCGAAAAGCGGAACGATCAGGTAGCTCGTCCACGGGTGGTAGAAGTGCTGCAGCCTGGCGTTCGGTGACAGCGTCGAGGTGAGGCCGACCGTCGCGGTGCGCGCCAGCTCGGGGGTCGGTTGCTCGCGGAAGAGGCGGAAGAGTCCGGTCGCCTGCTCGAGTTCGTCGCGACCGGGCGAGTACGCGGAGGCAGTGAGCCCGATCGCCAGGCCGGCCACCACCGGGTCCACCCCGCTGGTCAGCAACGCGGCCCAAGTAACGATGCCCAAGGCAACATAGACGGACGGATGCCGGAACTTGAGCAGAGCCGCGATCAGGACCGCCGCGAAGGCAGCGACAGCGATGACCAACGGCATCAGGGAAATGTTCTCGCTGTAGACCACGGCAATGACCAACAAGGCGATCAGGTCGTCGACCACGAAGACCGTCAGCAGGAAGACCCGCACACGATCCGGTACGCCGCGGCCGACCAGCGCGAGCAGACCGAGGGCCAGCGCCGTGTCGGTGGACATCGCGACGCCCCACCCGTGCGCGCCGGGGCCGCCGTGGTTGAAGGCGAGATAGATCAGGACGGGCGTCACCATGCCCGCGACGCCGGCGATGACCGGCAGCACGAACCGACTCCGGTCGCGCAGGTCGCCGAGGTCGAACTCGCGGCGCGCCTCCAGACCGACCACGAGGAAGAACAGCGTCATCAACCCACTGTTGATCCACTCCTGCAACTCCAGACCGAACTCGTGCCCACCGAAGGCGAACGAGAGCTCGGTGTGCCACAACGCGTCGTACGATCCCGGGGCCAGGTTGGCCCACGCGAGCGCCACCAGGATGGCGGCAGCCAGTACGCCGGAGCTGCCGGCCTCCGTCGTCAGGAACGCGCGCATCGGCGCGGCGACCTCGCGGGTCCAGTTCGTGCGGCCGCTCCAGCGGGCCGCGAAGTCGCTCATAGCCGTCAGCATACTGCCCGGATTGGGAGCTACAACCCAATCTGCGCTCTCGCCGGATACCGCGGAACCGGGCAGGAGCGCTAGTAGGCTGCGCAGGGCGAGGGAGGGAAGTCTGTTGGCGAACGGGGTCTGGCGTCCGCTCAGCGGGCCGTCGCATCAGGTCGCGCTGGAGATCCTGCTGGACGGACCGTTGTCGCGAGCCGAACTCTCCCGGCGCGTCGGCCTCTCGCCCGGCAGCCTGACCCGGATCACCAAGCCGATGGTCGAGTCCGGCCTGCTCGTCGAGGTCTCCGCCGGCCCCACCGATCCCCGCGTCGGCCGCCCATCCCAACCGCTCGACATCATCCCCGAGTCACACCACTTCGCCGGGATCAAGCTCACCGCGGACGCTGCCGTCGGCGTACTGACGACGCTGCGGGCCGAGGTGATCGCGTCGGCGGAGCGCCCGCTCACCGATCACGCGCCCGAAAGCGTCGCCGCCGTGATCGCCGACCTCGCCTCGTCGCTCGCGAGCGAACTGCCGGGCTCCGGCGCGCTCACCGGGATCGGGGTGACGCTGGGTGGGCGGGTCGCCGGGCGCGCGGACGTTCGCTGGGCGCCGTTTCTGGACTGGAACGACGTGTCGCTCGGGCAACTGCTCGCCGCCCACACCGACGTACCGGTGGTGGTCGCCAACGACGTACTCGCCTTGACCGAGGCGACCCACTGGTTCGGCGCAGGGCGCGGGGTGACCCGGTTCTGCCTGCTGACGATCGGGGCCGGGATCGGGTACGGCCTCGTCGTCCACGACAAGGTGGTCGACAACGCGGACGCCAGCCTCGGCCTGGTCGGACACATCCCGCTCCTCCCGGACGGCCCACTCTGCGACCGCGGCCACCGCGGCTGCGCCATGGTGCTCCTGAGCTCCTCAGCCATCACCGGACAGGTCAGTACTGCGCTCGGCCGCCCGGTCGGCTACGACGACTGCCTCGAACTCGCCGCGAACGGCGACCCGGTCGCCGCGAAAGTCGTCGGTACTGCGGGGCAGGCGCTCGGCCGCTTGATAGCGCTGGCCGCCAATTTCACGCTGCCCGAGCGGGTGATCCTCGGCGGCGAGGGAATCCGCCTCGCGACGCTGGCCGAAGCCGAGATGCTCGAGGGCCTGCACGCCGGCCGGGACCCGCTGGCCGTCGATCCCCCACTCGTCCAGCTACCCCCGGACTTCACCGAATGGGCGCGCGGAGCGGCGGTCACCGCGATCCAGACCTTCGTACTCGGTCAAGATTAGTAACTGACTATCTCGCTATAAGCAGTTACATTGGTCTCATGGATGAACTGGTGAGGCGTTGGCAGCGTGGGTGGGGGCTGTGCCGGGGGCTACCGCCGGCGCGGTTGCTGAAGCAGGGCGAGGCTCAAGCCGGGCTCCAAGCGGAGCTCGGGCTGCCGGGGCGGGCTCGGGAGATCTTCACCTTGAGCGACGACCCCGGACTGGTCGCGGAACTGGTGACCCCCACTCCGGAGACCTGGGTGACCGTGACAACCACCCGGCGGGCGGACGAGGTGGCGGCTGAGCTGACCGGGTTGGGGTTCGAGGTGTTCGCCGAGCGGAAGGCACTGATGACGATCGCCTTGGCAGATCACCCGGTCGCCCCCGCACGGCCGGAGTACGCCGTGGAACTGGAGACGGCAGCTTCGCAGTACGGGGCCGTGGAGCGGGTGCGAGTGGTTGATCAGGCCGGGGTTGTGGCGGCGCGGGGGATGGTGGCGGTGGTTGGGACGGATGCGGTGATGCATGACATTCACACCGACCCCACGCATCGGCGGCGAGGGCTGGGGAGTGTGGTGATGTCGACGCTCTCCCGGCGGGCAGCCGAGCTGGGGGCGACGACTGGGTTGCTGATGGCAACAGCCGACGGCGTACGGCTGTACGAGCGGCTCGGGTGGTTGTGGCGGGCAACCATGGTGACCGGCCGATCAGGAGTGAGCGCTCCGGGACCGGAAGGCGGCGACCTTCGTCCGGTTCTGGCAAGCCGTTGAGCAGAAGCGTTGCCGGTGGTTGCGGGTGGCATCGAGGAAGAGGTTGTCGCAGCGCTCGGCGGCGCAGGAGCGAAGTCGGTCGAGCTCGTCGCTGCCGAGCAGCATCGCGGTCGCAGTACCGAACTCAGCCAGCCAGCCTGTCGCGACCGAGACTCCTTCGGTGGCGAAGTGCAGGTGCCAGGCCGATTCGGGATGGCGCACGAGGACGGGCGCTGCTCGGGTCGAGGCCAGCAAGTCGTTGATCGCCGAGGCCGCGGCGTCTGTCTCGGCTTCGGCCAACTGCACGAGGGCGCGGTGGATGCGCTCGCCGCCGGCAGCGAACTCGGCGACCGCGGCATCGTCGATCGACGGCATCCGGTTGGTGGTGAGCCGCAACACCGCCTCAACTGTCACCTCATCCAGAGGCGAGCGAGCGCGACCTTGGTTCCACTCCGCACCGGTGGCGTTGGCCAACGCGATCGCCGCCTCGAGCGAGGCCTTGAGGTGATCGGTCGCATCCACCCGCCAAGTATCCCCGCCGAGGAACTAGTCGCGCTCCAGCGTCGGCTTGCTCGTCGCGGCGCCGGAGCGAGGCACGCCCTGTACTGCGGATTCGCCCGTCACCGCGGACGCCGGAGCCGCTCCCGCCTGCGTCAGCTCCATCGCCTTCGCAGCGTCCGCCGGAATCCCCTTCGCTTCCGCCGAAGGCGCCGCCTGGCCGGCGGGCGCCGCCCCCGCTTGCGCCGAGGCCGGACCGGCTGGGGTGTCGGGCGCGGCGAGGCGGCCGGTGGTTTCGATCTCGTGGCGGATGGTGCGGATCTCGGTCTGGCCGGCCAGAAAGGCGAGGGTGGCCACGCCGCGGGAGGCGGCTCGCTGGGTGCTCGGCGAGAGGGAGTCGTGGGTGGTCTGCTCGGCGTACGCGTTCCACATCGCCCGGCCCACTCTGCGCTCCGCTTCGGATCGCTGGTCGGGCGGCACGAGATCGGTCAGCCCGGAGGCGTCCCAGGTGATCCTGGTCACGTGGCCCCACTTGTCGCGGGGATTCAGGATCGCGAGTTGCCGGAGTACCTCGGCACCGTCCACTCCCGGGACAGCTTCGGAGACCCGGTCGGCCAGCTTGGTCAGTTCCATCGCTCCCGGCGTGAAAGCGTCGTACGTCGGGGTGTCCTCCACCCCCTTGATCCCCGGCGCGATCCGCTCGATCCCGAGTTCGTCGATGAAGTCGTCGAGCTTGGTGAAGGCGTACGCCTCGGTGACACCTTCTTCGAGCGCCTGGACGAAGGGCTGCCGCATGTACGGCTCGGCCTCGGTGTGGTTCGTACCGTGTGAGCTCAGCAGGTGGACGTGCTCGTGGAACAGTGTCTCCAGCGCCCGGCGGTACTTCAGCAGCGTCTGGGCGTCGTGCTGCGCCCCCGGCTCGGCGTACATCTGCCGTAGCGGCGCCATCACGTACGCGTAGTCGAGGCGCAGCCCCTGACCCCAGGTCGCCTCGCCGACGACGCGCAGGCCGCGGATGTGCCGGGCGTTCTGCAACTGGCCGGACCAGTTGGAGTGATCGGCTCCACTCACCTTGACGGCGGCGTCGCGGGCCGCCTCGATCAGCTCCTCCAGGCTGCGGGGTATGCGTCGCGGGTGCGACGGATAAGTACGCGCCATCGGGAATCCGGCCTCCACTGCTACTGGTCCAGGCCGGATCATATGAGCCGTCCGGGTCAACCATTTCCGTCCCGGCCGCGTCTTACCGCACGTGGCCTCGCAGGCGGAGGATTTCCTTCTCCGGCACCTATCGGGTCAGACTGCGTTATGCCAGCCCGTGCTACCAGGGTCGTACAGCGATGACGGAGAACATCCCCCCAATGTCCGATGCGGTGCGTCGTTGCCAGCCACAACAATGACCGACATGAACCTGGTTGAGGCCTCGGCCCAGCGTGTCCTCGGGCTTGCCGAGGCCGTCGTCGACCTGTCGGCGATCCGTGACAACGTGCGGACCTACCGGCGCCGGGTGCACCCGGGCACCGAGGTGATGGCCGTGGTCAAGGCGGACGCGTTCGGGCACGGCGCGGCACGGGTGGCGCGGACCGCCCTCGACGCCGGGGCCACCTGGCTGGGAGTCGCGCGGGCCGGCGAGGCGATGCAGTTGCGCGCAGCCGGGCTGACCGCGCCGATCTTCACCTGGCTGTACGACGAGACCGAGTTGATCTGGCTCGCCGATGTCGACGTGAGCGTGTCCAACGTCGCAGACCTGCAGCACGTCGTCGCCGCGCCGAACGTGCGGAACGTCCATCTCAAGCTGGACACCGGCATGCACCGCGGCGGCAGTACGCCGGACCAGTGGATCGAGCTGACCCGCGCGGCGGCGTACCACGAGGCCCAGGGGTCCATCTCCGTCCGGGGCGTCTGGTCGCACCTGTCCCACGGTGACGAGCTGGACGCGTCCCACAGTCGCCGCCAGCTCCAGTTGCTCACGACCGGTGTCGCCCTCGCGAAGAGGGCCGGGCTGGCGCCGCAGTACATCCATCTGGCCAACTCGGCCGGTGCGATCACGCTGGACGCGCCCGAGTGCAACCTGGCCCGGATCGGTGCCGGCCTGTTCGGGATCGACGAGGTCGGCGCGGGGCTGCGGCCGTCGATGAAGCTGATGAGCAAGGTCGCCCAGGTCCGCCGGATCAAGGCCGGCGAAGGCGTCTCGTACAGTCACACCTACGTCACGCCTCGCGACACCACCATCGCGCTGGTCCCGATCGGCTATGCGGACGGGATCCCGCGGATCGCGGCCGAGCAGGCGAGTGTGCTCTGCCGGGGCGTCCGGATGCCGGTGCTCGGCCGGATCACGATGGACCAGTTCGTCGTCGACGCCGGCGACCTGGTGGTGGAGCCCGGCGATCCGGTGACCATCTTCGGCGACGGCAGCTCCGGCGAGCCGACGATCGCCGAATGGGCGGGGTGGGCGCAGACCATTCCGCACGAGATCTACTGCGGCCTCGGAGCCCGGGTGCCGCGTCGCTACATCGAGGAGGCACAGCGGTGAAGGTGGTCGTGATCAGTGGCGGAGCCAGCCCGGAACACGAGGTGTCCCTGAAGAGCGGAGCCGGCATCGCCGATGCGGCCGCGAGCAAGGGACACACCGTGACACCGCTTGTCATCGAGCGGGACGGCAGCTGGGCGGCCGGTCAGCAGGAGGCCATCCGGACCCTGCTCGACTGCGACGTCGCGATCCCGGCGCTGCACGGCGAGGGCGGCGAGGACGGTGTCCTCCAGGGCTTCCTCGAGACGTTGAAGGTCCCGTACGTCGGCAGCGGGGTGGCCGCGAGTGCCGTCGGGATGGACAAGCAGCTCACCAAGGCGATCCTTACCGCTCACGGCATCCCGGTCACGCCGGGCATCGTCCTGCGCGGCGCGGACCTGACCGACGCGGAGTCGGCCATCCAGCAGTTGAAGGCAGCCGGTATCGGCTTCCCGGTGTTCGTGAAGCCGAACAGCGGCGGTTCGAGCATCGGCGTCACCCGGGCGACGGACCTGCCGTCGCTGGCCGAGGCGCTCAGCACCGCGGCCGCGCTGGACACGCACGTGCTGGTCGAGCAGGAGATCGTCGGCCGGGAGATCGACCTGTCGGTGCTGGAGTTCCCGGACGGACGGGTCGAGGTCGGCCCGGCGCTGGAGATCCACGCGGACCCGAGCCAGCCGTTCTTCAACGCGACCGCGAAGTACGACAGCACCGCGACCGAGTTCGTCGTACCGGCGCCGATGGATGCCGACCTGGCCAACCGGCTGCGCAGTACGGCGATCGAGGTCTTCGGCACGCTCGGCTGCGCCGGGCTGGCCCGGCTGGACTTCTTCGTCCCGGCCGACGGCCCGCCGCTGGTCAACGAGATCAACACGTTCCCCGGTTTCACCCCCGCCTCGCAGTTCCCGCGGATGTGGGCCGCGGCCGGCCTGTCGTACGCCGATGTCGTCGAGACCCTGATCGAGACGGCTGTCGCCCGCAACACCAAGGTGCGGGCATGACCTCTGTCGTGCTGATCAGCGACGAGCGGATCACCGGCATCCCGGCGATCGAGAGCGGCGAGGCGCTGGCCGACCTGGAGACCGTCGGCATCTCCGCCGAAGGACGCCAGTACGTCCGGGCGGGCCTCGCGGAGCGGCTTGCCCTGGCGCAGACCTTCCTGCCGACCGGAGTGCGACTGCATGTCGTCGAGGGCCTGCGGCCGCTCGAGAGCCAGCAGAAGATCTACGCCGGCTACCTCGCCGAGGTGAAGAGCCTCAACCCGGACATCTCCGATGCCGAAGCGCACACCCTGGCCAGCCGGTTCGTCTCGCCGGTCGAGGTCGCGCCGCACGTGGCCGGGGCCGCGGTCGACCTGACGCTGATCGGTGAGAACGGGCCGTACGACCTCGGGACGCCGATCGACGCGACGCCCGAGCAGAGCAACGGTGCCTGCTTCTTCGACGCCACCAACATCAGCCGTGAGGCCCGCACCAACCGGTCCCTGCTGGCCGACGTGCTGACCTCGGCCGGCCTGGTGAACTACCCGACCGAGTGGTGGCACTGGTCCTTCGGCGACCGCTACTGGGCGTACTGCGAGAAGCAGCCGAACGCCATCTACGGCCCGACCGTGGCACCCGAGCTGTCAACCCTTTCGACACCGGCGGAATGACCTTTTAGACGTAGGTGACATGCGTTGCTCCGGGGTTTTCGCGCTGATCTGATCAGCGCAGAAACCCGGTCGAAGGAGCACCTGATGACACCGCCACGCAAGCTGTCCCGCCGCCGAGTCCTGCTCGGCATCCCGGCTGTCGCTGTAGCTGCCAGGTTCGCCGCCCCCGCGGTACCGGCCGAGGCGCTGAAGAAGAAGCCCGAGTGCGTCGCCGACCTGATCAGGCCGTCCTGATGGCCGGCATTCCGTGGTTGATCGACGTACTGCGGGCCGCCGGCGTCCAGGTCGTCGAGGAAGGCGACTGGCGCAACCGCGGCGTCTCCGGCTCCTTCAACCCGATCGGCGTGCTGTGGCACCACACCGCCGCCAGGTCGAGCGCGACCAACCCGGCGCCTGCTTTGGGTACGGTCATCAACGGCCGCTCCGATCTGCAGGGCCCGCTCTGTCATGCGCTGGTCGACTACAACGGCGTCTTCCATCTCGTCTCGGCGAATCGGGCCAACCATGCCGGCCCCGCCAGGGCGAGTGGTCCGATCCCGGCCGGTGACGGCAACACCATGCTGGTGGGCTGGGAGATCGACTACGACGGGGTCAATCAGCACATGACTCCCGCGCAGTACACGGAATCCCTCAAGGCGACAGCCGCCGTACTGCGTCAGCTCGGCCGCGACGCGTCGTACGCCAGGGGCCACCGGGAGACCAGTACCACGGGCAAGATCGACCCGTCTTTCATCGACCTGGATGTGATGCGCTCCGACGTGGCCGCCCTCATCGCCGGAGGCGGCGCCGTACCAGGCCAGGCCTATCGGTACGGCGACCAGCAGCACTTCGCCGCGGTCAGCACCACCGGCACGCTGACCAACCTGTCCTGGTCGCCGTCCACCAACATCGTCCGGCCCGACTGGGGTGGTGCGCAGTTGGTCGGCCGTCCGCTCGGGTACATCCACAACAACCAGCAGCACGTGTTCGCCCGCGGTAGCGACAACACGATCCGGCACTGGTGGCAGGCCGGCACCGGCGCACCCGTGCTGGACAACTGGGGCACCACCGGCCGGGTGATGTCTAACCCGAGCGGCTTCGCGTACGGCGGCCAGCAGCATCTCTTCTACCGCAACCCCGACGGCAACCTGGAGCACAAGTTCTGGGACCAGGGCACCGACCAGATCACCACTGGTGTCTGGGCCGGTGGTCCCTTCGTGGGTAACCCGTTCGCCTTTGTGCACAAGGATCAGCAGCACATCTTCGCGCGCGACGCGGCCGGTGCGCTGAAGCACTGGTACTGGTTCCCCGGCGGCTCACCGAGCAACGACAACTGGGGTATCGCGTCCGGTGTCGCCTCCGATCCGACCGGGTTCTCCAACGGCTCGCAGCACCACATCTTCTTCCGCAACACCGACGGCCAGTTGCAGCACCGGTTCTCCGACGACCCGTCCGGGCAGATCCTCGGCGACATCTGGACCGGCGGACCGTTCGTCGGCAACCCGCACGCCATCACCCATCGCGATCAGCAGCACGTCTTCGCCCGCAAGGAGAACGGCGACCTGCTGCACTTCTACTGGTCCCCCACCATCGACCCACCGGCCAACGACAACTGGGGAGCCGTCGGCGTCGTCGCCGGAGACCCCGTCGGCCTGTCCACCAGCGACGGTCACCACGTCTTCTACCGCACCGCCAACGGGTCGGTCGAACACAAGGTCTTCCTCGACGCCTCCGCCCAGCTGATCACCGACAACTGGGGCGGCACCCTGGCCCCCTGACGCCCCACGTCCGCCCTGGCCGCCCGCCCGCAGCTACGCGAGCGGGCGGCTTATCGGTTGCGCGAGGTTGATGGAAGCTCAGGCTGATTCCTCGCAGCTGTTGGCGTTGGTGGACGGGCCTACCCACAACGTGCCGGCGGTGCCGCGGTTCAGGTGGTCGGTGTAGATGTCGACCTTGTAGGTGATCACCCGCAGGCACTCGGTGAGTTCCTCGATCTGCGCGGCGACGTGCTCCTGGTGACTGCGCAGCAGATCGAGCCGTTCCTGTTCGTTGCCGGGGCCCTGCCGGATCAGCTCGGTGTACTTGCGGATCGTCTCCAGCGGCATCCCCGACGAACGGAACTTGATGCACATCTCCAGCCAGTCCACGTCGTCCTCGCTGTAGACCCGGCGCCCGTTCGTCTCCCGCCGCACCGGCTCGGCCAGAATCCCCTCCCGCTCGTAGAACCGCAGCGCGTGCACGCTCAGCCCGGTCCGCTCGGCGACCTGCCCGATACTCAAGTCCGCAGTCATACCGCCAAGATAACCGAACTCCTAGAGCCGGCTCTAGGAGTTTCCGGCACGCACTAGGACGGCCGCACACCGTCGAGCGCCTTCAGCGCGAGGCGTACGTCGGCCTCGGTCGAGTACACGTGGAACGACACCCGCAACCGCCCACCCCGCACCGCGGCCCGTACGCCGGCCGCCGCGAACGCCTCCTCGGCACCGGCCAGCTCCGTGCTGACGATCGCCGAGTCGCCCGGTGGCAGACCGAGTCCGGCCCGGAACTCGTTCGCCAGCGCCAGGTTGTGCCGGTGGATCTGCTCGACCCCGATCTCCTCGACGAGTTCCAGCGCGGGCGCCGCTCCGACGAAGCTGAACCAGGCGGGCGACTGGTCGAACCGGCGCGCGTCCGGCGCCAGGTGCATCCGCGTTCCGTAGTACGAGGTGTGGGCGTCCTCGCCGGCGTACCAGCCGGCTGCCAGCGGACGGCAGCGCTCCTGCAGGCGCGGTGAGAGGTACCCGAAGGTGGCGCCGCGCGGCGACATCAGCCACTTGTACCCGTGCGCGACCAGCGCATCGACACCATCGACCGTGATCGGCAGCCAACCGACGGCCTGGCTGGCGTCCACCACCAGCAGCGCACCGACTTCCTTGCTAGCAGCAACCACCTTGGCGAGGTCGAGAACCGTGCCGGTGGCCGACTGAACGGCACTGACGGCGACCAGGTCGATCCCGGGCCGGATCGCGTCGACAAAGTCCGCCGTACCGGCCGAGACGACGTGGATGCCGCGATCCTCGTGCACCTTCCACGGGAAGACGTTCGAGGTGAACTCGATGTCGTCGACCAGCACGGTCGAACCGTCCGGCAGAGAGTCCGCGATGGGGACGAGGGCCGCCGACACCGTGCTGCCGACGAAGACATCCGCCGCGTCCGCCCCGATCAGCCGGGCGAACGACTCCCGGGCACGCGTCGTCGACTCGTCCCACGGCTCCCAGCTCGTCGCGCCCACCTGCCAGTCCCGCAGCGCCGCCTGCAAGGCCTCCCACCCCGGCCGCGGCGGCAACCCGTACGACGCTGTGTTCAGCCACCCGGGCCTGGGTTCCCACAGCTCCGCGTATTCGCTGACCGACATCCCGACTCCTCCGACGCGCGTTGCCCAACTTCCGACAACCAATTCGACCACGAGGGAGGAGCCGGCTGTCCGTCAGTGGTCGGCCCGTTTGCCGGCTGGGTCGAGGGCGTGCCAGGTACCCTTCACGCCTTCGCCCAGGACGTCACCGGGGGCCTTGTCCTTGATGAACAGGTAGAGCGGCCAGCCGCCGAGCGTTGCCTGCACGTCCCCGTCAGGCCGGACCACCTTGCCGAGCTTTGCCTGGTCAACCCCGGCACCGGCGACGACACCCGCCTTCCCTACATACACAGGCTTCCAGGCGGTCAAGCACTTCTTGCTCACACAGACCGACCGAGGTGGGTCAGTGCTGTCCAGCACCGACAGGTAGACCGTGAACCCTTCCGCGTTGACAGCAGTCGGGCCGAGCTTCGTAGTACCGGCTTTGATCACTACCGGCGCATCAGCTGATGGTGTCGTCGGCTGGGTGACCGGCGGTGGAGTCGGTAATGGGGTGGTGGCCGGCTTGGCTGCAGGTGGTTGCACAGCGGGTGGCTGTACTACAGCCGGGGCGCTCGTTGCGACGTTGCCGACCGCCGGGCTGAACGCAGCGACGGCGACCGTCGCACCGATGACCCACAGCATGGTGGGCAGGTTCTTGAACATGACCCAACCCCCTCTACGCCGGGAAGATCGCGCCGTCGCGCTGCTTGAACGCAACGGCCGGCAACGGCTTACGGGCAGGGCCGGCGACCGGCTCACCACTGGTCGCGTCGAACTTGCTGCCATGACACGGGCAATTGATCGTGCCCTCCTCGACAGCGGTCACGGAACAGCCTTGATGAGTGCAGATCGCCGAGAACGCACACACCTTGCCGCTCTGATCCTTGGTGAGCACCATGTTCTGCTCCTTCAGAATCACACCGCCACCGGCCGGAATATCCGCCACCTGCGCCAACGCGTTCTGCGCCGGCTGCTGCGGTTGCTCCGACTCCTGCGGCGCACTGGGAACCGAAGCGCGCGGCGCGGATGCGGTTGGTGCGGCCTGAGTCGCCACCGGTGGCTCCGCGCGCTGCACGACACAACCGCTCAGTACTGCGGTGGCTGCCGCGCCACCGGCGAGGAGTACCGTCCGCCGCTCGACGATCTGGTCAGACTTGGTCATTTCACAACTCCTGTTCGTGAGCGCTGTCAGCGCAACGGGACGCCGGATTGGGTGAAGTACCAGAGCGCCGCCGTGGCCCACGCTCCGACCAGCAGGGAGAACAAAAGGCCACCAGAGATCGGCAACGCCCATCTCGGCATCTTGTTGGCGCGCAGTGCGAGCATCTTGGTCGTAAAGGCGCCGTAGAACGCACAGCCGAACAACGAATGCAGAGCAGTGCGGGTGTCAAAGGTGCTGTAGCCGAGACTCCACAAGCAGTGGTAGGCCACCGGCAGCGTCGCCACGAACGCAACGGATCCACTCCACCGGTGCAACTGCGACAGGTAGCCAGGAGCCTTCCGCTTGACCGGCAACCGGCCGTACATCCACAGAGCCGACACCACCTGGAAGACCACCAGTACTACGGCCGCCGTGGCGAGCCAGGCCTTCATGGGGGTCAGCGACGTGAATCCGACCAGCAGCGCCAACGGACGCGCGGTCGGCTCGTGCACCTTCCCGTAGATCCCCAGCGACAAAGCGACCAGCGCTCCTGCCACCGCAAACACCACCAGCAGAATCGCTCCCTGTACAGGCGATCCAGCGTCGGACCCAGCGTCCGTAGTACCGGTCTTCGTCTCCATGGCCGTTCCGTCCCTCGATGACCTCACCCCTCCGCGAGGTCGTACAGGGCAGTACGTCCAACCGGCCCGACCGGTTCAACCGAAGTTCAGGGACGCTGGTGGATCTTGGTCACCAGGCGGTGCAAGGTCGCCCGTTCGGTGGCGGTCAGGGGATGCAGGGTCGTCTTTTCCACGTCCCGTACCACGGTTCGCGCGGTACTGAGCGCCTTCTTTCCCTGCGGGGTGAGGGAGATCCGGTAGCGGCGGCGATCAGCTGGATCACGGTCGCGGGAGACCAGGCCGTCGGCCAGCAGGCCGTCCATCAGCCGGACCATGTCACTCGGGTCGACGCCGAGGCCGGCGGCCAGTTCGTTCTGCGCGGCGGGGCCCTGGTCACCGAGCTCGGCCAGCGCGGCCAGTTGCCACAGGGTGATGCCGGGCTTGACCGCCAGCCGCTCGGCGATCGCCCGCCGGCCGGCCACGCCGACCTTGTGCAGCACGAACGTGGTCATCCCCAGCAGCGTCTCCATCGGGTTATTGTAGGCTGACACCAATGGTTGGTTATCCCCCACTAATCTGGAGCTGACGATGGACGCGCTGTACCCGCGCCTGCTGGTGCGCGATTTCCCTGCTGCCGTGGACTTCTACCGCGGCGTACTGGCCGAGCTGTTCGACGTCCAGCCGGTCAAGGTGATCTCCCAAGCGGCGTATGCGAACTGGGACATCGACGGACAGGCCGGACTGGTTCTCTACGGCCGGTCGGTGATGGCGGACACCATCGGGACCACCGGGTTGCCGGCGACGGCCGAGTCACAGGACGCTGCCATGCTCGTCTTCAAGGTCGACTCGGTGGACGAGGCGGTCACCGTCCTGGAGAAGTACGGCGCCACGGTCCTCGCCCCCGCCCAGGACCGCCCGCAATGGGGGCCGACCCTCCGCACCGCCCATCTCCGCGCGCCCGACGGCACCTTGGTGGAACTCCAGTCCTACTAGCGCACTGGGTGTTAGCTTGAGGTCAGCGGCCCGGGGCCTTTCCGGGCCGGCGGAGGAGGATCACGATGAGCTTCGACAGACCTGGACTTCCGCATCCCGGCGAGAAGGCGAACGAAGCCGAGCTCGACGAGACACTGCGCGAGGACGGCGTGGAGCTGACCGACGGCGAGCTCGACGGTCTTGACCACCCCGGGGCTCCGTCCAAGGGACCGGTGCCGAACGAACCGCGCCACCGAGCGCCCGGCGCAGCCGAAGGCGGGTCCGCGGACGGCGTACCGGCGTACGGGTCGGAGGACGACGAGCCGGTGGACGATCCGGCCCATGACGACCCAGCGCACTGACCCCGAGCCGGCCGAGACCAACCGGATCGAGGCGTTCAGCGACGGCGTGTTCGCGATCGCGATCACGCTGCTCGTGCTGGAACTGCACGTCCCCGACGCGCCCGAGGGCGAGCTCTGGCACGCGCTGCGGCAGGAGTGGCCGCAGTTCGGCGCGTACCTGACCAGCTTCGCCATCCTCGGCATCATGTGGATCAACCACCACTCGATGTTCCGGCAGATCCGGCGTGCCGACCGCGGAGTGATGTTCCTGAACCTGTTCCTGTTGCTGTGGACCGCACTGTTGCCGTTCCCGACCAACCTGTTCGCGGAGAAGCTGAAGGACCACACGATCGACGCCCACGTCGCCGCGGCCGTCTACAGCACCAATCTCACGCTGGCCGCGATCGCCTTCAGCGCGATCTGGTGGCACGTGCTGCGCAAGCACCTCGTCGACCACGAGATGACCCGCTCGGAGCAGCGCAAGTCTGTACTGCGGTACTCGGTGGGCACCGTCATCTACGCCGCGACCATCGGCCTGTCCTTCATCTCGGCCCCACTGACCCTGCTGCTCCAGTTCCTCCTGGCCCTGTACTACGGCTTCGAGCAACTCCGCACCCGCAGCGACCTCACCGCTGTCGACGAAAACGCGTGACCTGTACGCCGGGAGCGACCGTGATCCGCTCGGTCTCCTGGTAGCCGCGGGACAGGTAGAGGCGGGTCGCCGGGGTGTTCGCGGTGCCGGTCGAGACCAGGCCGATCGGGCGCGGCTCCAGTGCGTCGAGGTGGTCGAGGAGAGCTCGGCCGTGCCCCTGGCGAGCATGCGCCGGGTCGACGACCAGGCGGCTGATCTCGACGGTCGCGGCGTCGGGGAGTTCGTAGGCGACCGCGCCGACCAGCGAGTTCCCGTCGTACCGGGCGAGCCAGTGTTCGGTGGACGACATCAGCCCGGCGAGGTCTTCCCGCAGCGGTGGGATGCCGTCGAAGCCGATCAGTTCGGCCTCGACCGCGTAGGCCCGGTGCTGCACGGGCAACACCTGTTTCGCGGTCTCGGCGTCGGTCACGTCGATGGCTCGGATCTCGAAGCTCACGGCTCATCCTCACACGGCGTAAAAGCCGGGCGCGGCCCGCGACGGCGACGGTAGGTTGGTGGCCCCGACCAGCGGAGGATGTCGAATGAGCGCCGAGACGTTCCGCGATGCCTGGGGTGTGCCGCATCTGAGAGCAGCCGATCCACTCGAACTGGCTCAGCTCCAGGGCCGCAACGCAGCCATGGACCGGGCGTGGCAGATCGAATTGCAGCGCCGGCGGTTCCTCGGCACCAGCGCGGCGTTCCTCGGCGTCGAGGCGATCGGCTGGGACAGCTTCGCCCGCCAGGCCCGCCTCGCCGACACCGCGGAACGCTGCTACCGCAGTCTCGACGACGCGACGCGCGAGTGGCTCACGGCGTACGTGGCCGGGGTCAACGAAGGCATGCCGGCTGGTGCGGCGCGCGCTCCCGAGTTCGCCGAGACCGGGCTGATGGTGCAGGAGTGGGAGCCGTGGGCGCCGCTCGGCAACTGGCTGGCGATCCATGTCATGTTCGCCGGCTTCCCGAACAAGCTCTGGCGCGAACACGTCGTCCACCATCTCGGCGAGGCGGCCGTCGACCTGTTCGACTCCGAAGGACCCAGTACCGCGGGCAGCAACGGCTGGCTGATCGCCGGGGATCGCACCGCGACGGGTGCGCCCGTCATCGCCGGCGATCCGCATCGGTACATCGAGAGCCCGGGGATCTACCAGCAGGTGCGGCTCGCCTGCCCGCAGTACGACGTGATCGGGCTGGCCGTGCCCGGGATTCCCGGGATCGCGCACTTCGGCCACACCGGCAAGGTGGCCTGGGCAATCACCAACGCGATGGCCGACTACCAGGATCTCTTCGCCGAACAACTGAGGCGTACGGCGGACGGCGTGGAGGCGCTCAGGCCGGACGGGTGGCGGGAGACGGCCGTCCACACCGAGGTGTTCGAGGTCGCGGGGGCCGCGCCGGTCGAGGTCGAGGTGATCGAGACCGACCGTGGCCCGGTGATCATCGGCGGCCCGGACGAGCGCGCGATCAGCCTGCGGTATCCGCCGCGCGTCACCGGGCGACTGGGCTTCGAAGTACTCCCGAAGTTGCTAGCGGCAACCACTGTCGGCGATATCGACGCTGCGGTGGCCGACTGGGTGGAGCCGGTCAACGTGATCCTCGCGGCCGATACCGACGGTGGCCTGCTGCATCGGACGGCCGGCCGGGTGCCGACGCGGCACCCGGCCAACTCGCACCGCGTGGTACCGGCGTGGGATTCCGGGCATGCTTGGCAGGGCTGGTACGAGCCGATGCCTGCGGCAACCATCGACGAGTTCGCGGTGATGGCGAACGCGCGCGAACTGGCCGAGCCGCTGGGGACGGAGTTCGCCGCGCCGCACCGGTCCCACCGGATCCGTGAGCTGGTGAGCTCGCGCGACGACTGGACCGCCGCCGAAATGCCTGACATCCACCGCGACACCCTGCTCGGCTCGGCACCGCTGATGCTGGATCTCCTGGCGGGGTTGGAGGATCTGTCCGCCGAGGCGACTTCTCTGCGCGCGGAGCTGGCCACATGGGACCGGCGGATGGACGCGAGCAGTACCACGGCGTCGACGTACGCCGCCTTTCGCAAGGCGCTCGTCCAGCGCCTCGCCGACCATCCGGCGCTCGCCGTCCTCGAGGACGGCCTCGACTGTCCCGAGCTGTTCGTGCCCTGGATGGATCCGCTCGCCCATGTCGGCTTCGCGCTGGAGAACCTGATCACCACCGACCTGCTGCCGGACGTCAACGTCCGCTGGCTCGCGCGGGAGGCGCTCGAAGAGGTCGCGCACAGCAAACCCCGGAAGCCGTGGGGCGAGACGCACCAACTCTCTCCGCTGCACGCCCTTCGCGGCCCACTCTTCACGCCGGCCGAAGAGCCGATCGACCTGGCGCTGTCCGGCGACCACCACTGCGTGATGTCGACGTCGAGCCTCCCGGGCCTGACCGACGTCTGCATCCGCGCCTCAGCAGCCCGCTACGCCTGGGACCTGGCCGACCGCTCCGACAGCGCCTGGTCGGTCCCCTTGGGCGCCTCGGGCGTCCTGGGCGACCCTCATCACCACGATCAACTCCCCCACTGGCTGCAGGGCACCCTCGTCCCCATCACCACCAACTGGGACGAGCTGACCCCGGAACGCTGATCAGCCGCGCGGTGGTCGCCGGCCAGGTCTGGCGGAAGGTCGCTGGGCGCCGAGCTCAGGAGGGGGACGGTTCCGTGGTGCGGTGTTTGGGGTGGTCTCGGGTCGTGGGTTGGTGGTCGGTGGTGCGTGGGGCGGGGCAGACCGGGCCTCGGCGGATCGGGCCGCCTCCCAGTCGCCTGCTCTTCCACTGCTTCTCTTCGTAGTCGTAGTAAGTGTCGACGCCTCCGACTGTCATCTGCTGTCCCTCCGTCAACCCCCGCGACCTGCGTGCGATGCCTCATCTACAGTCCGTCACCGGCGGCCGGAACACAAGCGATTCTTGAACTACCACCGACAACCGGACTCCACCGCCCCGATTTCCCCTGTTTTGTCCAGACTGTTGAACCCACAAAGGGCAATCGGTGGGATCTCGAACGCCTTACTTCACACCGCGAAAACGGCAACCCCATGGCCTGAGATCCGAACACTCTCCGCTACCAATTCCACAGAACCGAACGACAGCACCTCGTACGCCGGTACGCCGTCCAGCGGGATCTCCGCCGTCTCGGCCGTCAGGTTCGCCACCACCCGCAAGGCTCCGCGGCTGACCACCAGCCATGACTCGGTGGCGTCCACCCCCACAGAGTCGAGTCGGTCGTTGCGCAGGTCGTCGCTCCGGGCCCGCAGGGCGAGCAGATCGCGGTACCAACGCAGCAGGTCGCGATGCGGCGGCTCGTCCACCTCGGTCCAGTCCAGCACCGAGCTCCGCCAGGTCTCCGGATCCTGCGGATCGGGGATCTCCTCCGCGTCCCATCCGTGCGCCGCGAACTCCTGTCGCCGCCCGGTCCGCACGGCCTCGGCCAGCTCGGGCTCCTCGTGATCGGTGAAGTACCGCCACGGCGTCGAGGCACCCCACTCCTCGCCCATGAACAGCATCGGCGTGTACGGCGAAGTGAGCACCAGGGCGGCGCCGATCGCCTGTTGACCCGGTGTGAGGGCGGGCCGGTCGCCGAGCGCGCGGTTGCCGACCTGGTCGTGGTTGGAGGTGTACGCGAGGAACGCCGAGCCGCGATGGCGCGCCGGGTCCACCGGCCGGCCCCAGTCCTTGCCGCGGAAGGTGGAGTACGACCCGTCGTGGAGGAACACCTGGGTGAGCGTCTTCGCCAGCACCTCCGGCTCGCCGAAGTCCACGTAGTACCCGGCTCGCTCACCGGTCAGCAGAGTGTGTAAGGCGTGGTGGAAGTCGTCGCTCCACTGGGCGGTCATCCCGAGGCCGCCCTCGGCGACGGGCTCGACCATGCGCGGGTCGTTGAGGTCCGACTCCGCCACCAGCCCCAGCGGTCGGCCCAGCTCCTTCGCCAGCGTGGCCGTCTCTGTCGACAGCTGTGCCAGCAGATGGGTCGGGCTGTCGTCGGCCAGCGCGTGTACTGCGTCCAGCCGCAAGGCGTCGATGTGGAACTCCCGGAACCAGCGCAGCGCGTTGTCGCAGATCCACCGGCGTACTTCGTGACTGCCGTCGTCGTCCAGATTGACTGCCGGACCCCACGGGGTGCTGTGCCGGGTGGTGAAGTACGGCCCGAAGGAGTCGAGGTAGTTCCCGCTCGGCCCGAGGTGGTTGTAGACCACGTCGAGGCAGACGGCCAGTCCGACCGCATGGCACTGATCGACGAAGCGCTGCAACGCCTCGGGACCGCCGTACGGCTCGTGGACGGCGTAGAGGTCCACACCGTCGTACCCCCAGCCCTGCCGCCCGGGGAAGGCGGCGACCGGCATCAGCGACACCACGTCGACGCCGAGCGCGACCAGGTAGTCCAGGTGGCCGGCAGCGGCCTCCAGCGTCCCCTCCGGAGTGAAGGTGCCCAGATGCAGCTCGTAGAAGACAGCACCGCTCACGTCTCGACCGGCCCAGCCCTCGTCACTCCAGGCGTAGCGACCGGAGTCGAACACCCTGCTGAAGCCGTGGACGCCGTCCGGCTGCCACGGGCTCCGCGGGTCGGGCATCGGGTCGCTGCCGTCGACAGAAAAGGCGTAGTCCGTCCCGTGCCCGCCCTCGGCCTCCACCGACCACCAGCCGCCTTCACTCGGCGACATCGGCACCGATCCGCTGGACAGCACCAAGTCGACGGTCGTAGCGGCCGGCGCCCAGACGGTGAAGGTGTGCAAGTCAGCTCCTTGCCAGCAACGCCACTGGAAGCTCGGCCAGCAGCTCGTGGATCCGAGCCGCTCCACTACCCACCGGACGCCCGGTCAACACGTCCTGCCAGTCCCCGTCAGGCAGTACGACGGTGCTGTCGCCCCAGCCGCCCAGGCGGTGCAGAGTGACCGGCAGCCGGGTCGCGATCGTCACAGCGGCATCTCCGCGAGCAAACGCCACAGCGTGGCCACTGGAGGTCGGCAGCGGCTTGTAACTCCCCGCGAAGGCGTCTGCTTCCTGCCGCCGATGCCGCAAGGCTCGCGACGTCACCAGCAGCTTCTCGTCGGCCAGTCCGTCCGGGCGAGCCCCGTCGTCGAGCCGGGCCAGTCGTGCGATGCGCTGCGCGTAGTCCACCGGCCTGCGGTTGTCCGGGTCGACCAGTGACAGGTCGACCAGCTCGGTGCCCTGGTAGACGTCCGGGACACCCGGCATCGTGAGCTGCACCAGCTTCTGCCCGAGGGTGGCGGCCCGCACGTACTCGGCCTGGGCGTCAGCGAACCGGCGTACGGAATCCAGTAGGGCCTGGTCGGCCAGGACGCCGGTAGCGAAGGCGGCGACGGACTCCTCGTACTCCGTGTCCGGCGAGGTCCAGCTGGTATGGCGTTTGGCCTCGCGGATCGCCTTCTGCAGGTAGGCCTGCAACCGGTCCTCGGCCAGCGGACCGTTGTCCCAGGTGCCGAACAAGGTCTGCCAGAGCAAGTACTCCGTACTGCCGTCCAGCCCCGCGTCGCGGTAGTCCGCCGACATCGCCCGCCAGGAGCGCACCGCCTCGGTCCAGGCCGCGGGCTGCTCCGAGAGCACGGCCAGCCGGGCGCGGACGTCCTCGGACCGCTTGGTGTCGTGCGTGGACAGCGTCGTCATCGTGCGCGGCCAGTGCTGGTTCAACCGGCCCGCGAACGCGTGGAACTCCTCCGGCGTGACCCCGAAGTGGGCCGGATCCCCGCCGACCTCGTTCAGTGACGAGAGCCGGAACCACCGGTAGAACGCGGTGTCCTCGACCCCCTTGGCCATCACCGGCCCGCAGGTCTGCTGGAACCGGACGATCAGCTCGTGCCTGGCGTCCTCGTCGATCCTGCTCGCCGTACCGGCCTCGCGGCCGAGCAGCAGGTCGCGGACCAGTTCGAGCGTGTCCTGCTGCTCGTCGTCCAGGTTGCGCCGGGCCAGCTCGACCGCATGCTCCATCGCCTGTACTGCGGTGTGCGGCGGCTGCTCCCCCGGTACTACGTACGCCCGGTACCGGTCGAAGTTCACCAGCAGCTCGACGACCACTTCGTGGAAGGCCCGCCGGGTGTGGTCGCGCAGTCGCACGTCGTCCTGGCAGATCTTGGCCAGCAGCTCCACCAGGCGATGCACCTCGGCGTACTGGCCGTGCCGCACGACCTCACGCTTGGCCTGCTCGACCACGGGCGCGAAGTCGGCCGGCTCGCCGGTGAGCTCCGAGTGGAACGCGGCCAGCGGGGCTGCACCCGCCGGGTCCACGAACAGGCCGCCGACTCTCAGCAGCGCGTCGTACCCGGTCGTACCCGCGCACGGCCAGTCACCGGGCAGGTCCTCGTCGCCTTCGAGGATCTTCTCCACCACGACCCACGCGCCACCCGTACGCTCGGCCAGGCGGCGCAGGTAGCCGCGGGGATCGGCCAGGCCGTCCGGGTGGTCGATGCGGAAGCCGTGCAGCTTCCCTTCGTGCAGCAACTCGAACAGCAGCTCGTGGGTGGCTTCGAAGACCTCACGGTTCTCCACCCGGACGGCGGCCAGCGTGTCGACGTCGAAGAAGCGGCGGTAGTTCAGCTCCTCGTCGGCGACTCGCCAGTGCGCCAGGCGGTACCACTGCTCGGTGACCAGTTCGGCGATCGGCAGCGTCTCGGTGCCGGGCCGCAGTGGGTACTCGTGGTCGTAGTACCGCAGTACGTCGCCGTCGACGGACAGCTCACCGTCCGCGAGCACCTTGCCGATGCGCTGACCCAGCACGGCCATCAGCAGCGGCTGGTTCCCAGCACCCCAGTCGACGTCGAACCACTCCGCGTACGGCGAGGTCGGGCCATCACGCAGTACGGACCACAGCGCGGTGTTCAGCCGAGCAGGTGTCGGCACCGCGACATGGTTCGGTACCACGTCCGCGATCGCGCCCATCCGATGGTCGGCCAGCGCCGCGGACAGCCGGTCGAAGGCCGCCCGGCCACCGGCCGGCTCCGACAACCGGGAGTGGTCCACCACGTCGTACCCGTGGGTGGAGCCGGGTGCGGCCTGCAGGATCGGGGACAGATAGGCGTGCGAGATCCCGAGGCTGTGCAGGTAGCTGACCACCTCTGCCGCGTCGTCGAAGCCGAAGTCGCCGTGCACCTGCAACCGGTAGGTGGCCTGCGGATGACCGCGGTGAGAGGTGGGCGGGCCGTCGTGGGGCGGGGAAGGTGAAGGCACCGTCATGCAGTGCCCTGCCGCGGGCGGGTCAAAACGAGCGTGCCGTGGGCCTCGATCCGGATCGTGGAGCCGGCGGCGTGGTCCTCCTCGTTGGCCCGACCAGTCGGCCGGATCGTGTCCACGACCACCGTCCATGCCTCGCCGTACTCCTTGGCGGGCAGCAGGAACTCCTGTGCTTCGTGGTTGCTGTTCAGCAGGATCAGGAACGAGTCGTCCACCACCGGCTCTCCGCGCGGGTCCGGCTCGGAGATGGCGTCACCGTTGAGGAACACGGCGATGGCACGCGCGTCGTCCCGGCTCCAGTCGCCGTCCTGCATCTCCTGACCGGCCGGGGTGAACCAGACCAGGTCGCCCAGCCCGTCGACACCGGTGTCGCCGTGGAAGAAGCGGCGACGGCGCAGGACGGGGTGCTCGTTGCGCAGCCGGACCAGATTGCCGGTGAACTCCAGCAGGTCCTTCTGCTCTTCGTCGAGATCCCAGTTCACCCAGGCGAGCTCGTTGTCCTGGCAGTAGACGTTGTTGTTGCCCTGCTGGGTCCGGCCCAGTTCGTCGCCGTGGGCGATCATCGGGACGCCTTGCGAGATCAGCAACGTGGTCAGGAAGTTCCGCTGCTGCTTGGCGCGCAGCTTGCGCACCGCATCGTCGTCGGTCTCGCCCTCGACGCCGCAGTTCCAGGAGCGGTTGTGGCTCTCGCCGTCGTTGCCGCCCTCACCGTTCGCGTCGTTGTGCTTCTCGTTGTACGAGACCAGGTCGCGCAGTGTGAAGCCGTCGTGCGCCGTGACGAAGTTGATGCTCGCCAGCGGGCGGCGGCTGTCGTCCTGGTAGAGATCGGACGAGCCGGTGAGCCGGGAGGCGAACTCGGCCAGCGTGTACCGCTCGCCCCGCCAGAAGTCGCGCACGGTATCGCGGTACTTGCCGTTCCACTCCGTCCACAGCGGCGGGAAGTTGCCCACCTGGTAGCCGCCGTCACCGACGTCCCACGGCTCGGCGATCAGCTTCACCTGGCTCACCACCGGGTCCTGCTGGACCAGGTCGAAGAACGCCGACAGCCGGTCCACCTCGTGGAACTGCCGGGCCAGCGTGGCCGCCAGATCGAACCGGAACCCGTCGACGTGCATCTCGGTGACCCAGTAGCGCAGCGAGTCCATGATCAGCTGCAGCACGTGCGGGTGCCGCATCAGCAGGCTGTTCCCGGTGCCGGTGGTGTCGTAGTAGTGCGACTTGTCGGAGTCCACCAGCCGGTAGTACGCCGCGTTGTCGATGCCCTTGAACGACAGCGTCGGGCCCATCTCGTTGCCCTCGGCGGTGTGGTTGTAGACCACGTCGAGGATCACCTCGATGTCCGCCTCGTGCAGCGCCTGCACCATCGTCTTGAACTCGGTGACCTGCTGGCCGCGGGTGCCGTTGGAGGAGTAGGCGTTGTGCGGGGCGAAGAAGCCGATCGTGTTGTAGCCCCAGTAGTTGGACAGGCCCCGCTCCTGCAGGTGGCCGTCCTGGGCGAACTGGTGCACCGGCATCAACTCGATCGCGGTCACCCCGAGGTCCTTGAGGTGGTCGATGATCGCGGGATGCGCCATCCCGGCGTACGTGCCGCGGATCTCCTCCGGGAGCCCGGGGTGGGTCTTGGTCAGGCCCTTCACGTGGGCCTCGTAGATCACGGTCTGGTGGTAGTCGTGGCCCGGCGGCCGGTCGTTCCCCCAGTCGAAGAACGGGTTGGTGACCACGGACAACATGGTGTGCCCGCGGTTGTCCATCGTGTTCAGTTCGTCCGGCTTGGCGAACCGGTAGCTGAACAGCGACTCGTCGGCGTCGACCTGACCGTCGATGGCCTTCGCATACGGGTCGAGCAGGAGCTTCGACGGGTTGCAGCGGTGCCCTTCGGCCGGGTTGTACGGCCCGTGGACGCGGTAGCCGTAGCGCTGGCCCGGCTGGACCGAGGGCAGGTACCCGTGCCACACGAACCCGTCCACCTCGGTCAACTGAACCAGTTGCTCCGAGCCGTCATCGGCGATCAGCGCCAGGTCAACCTGCTCGGCAACCTCCGAGAACAGCGCGAAGTTCGTACCGGAACCGTCGTACGTGGCTCCGAGGGGATAGGGACGACCAGGCCATTTCTGCACCCGACGAAGGTACCCATCCCTATCCCCAGCCGAAGAATCGTGGCGGGAATTCGTCCCGATTGTTCACTCGGGCCCGCCGCCGCCTCGAAAGGTAAGCGACAGTGTGTAGTCGTGGCAATACCTCAGGTGCGCTTCACTCACCGCACTGCCTGACCCGGCAGTAACCCGGTAGGATCCCGCGTTTGTGAAGTCGCCCTCCGCCCGCAGTCCGGTCTTCGTCGATTCGACCGGACGTCGGCACCGCAGGATTCGCCGTACGGGGGCTTGGCTCGCCGTGCCCGCAGCCGGGTATGTGATCCTGCTGGTCAGCAGTCTGCTGGGCGGACCGCGGGTGGACACGCCGCTGATCCCGTTGCCCGAGGCCGGGAAACATCAGCCCGAGAAGCGGGTCACGCGACCTGCCGCCACGGCGACGACCACTCCGAAGCCGGGTGAGCCCACCCGGAGCACTGAACCGACCTCCACACCGACGTCCGCTGACCGTCCGACCGAGTCGGCCCCCACCACTCAGCCGACCGCGACACCGTCGGTCACCGAACCGACGCCGACCAGCAGCGCAACACCCACCATCACCCCCGGCCCACCCATGACGACGCCCAGGCACGGCAAGCCGACCGCGCCACCCGGACGCACCAAGTCGCCGTCCAAGCCGTGACCCGCCGAGTCGCGCGCCGAGCCCGCCAGGTCCCGCTACGGACCCACTGGCTGATCCTCACCGTGTTGCTCGTCTGCCTGTCCGGCGCGCTGCTGCTGAACGGCTACACCCACCACCTGTACGGCACGACCCCCGACGGCGCGGCGGTCGTCGAGGGCTCGCACAACGCAGTACCGGCAGCCATCTCGAACGGCGGACCGGTCATCGACGCCGGCCGCAAGGACGCCCGGTCGGTGCGGCCGAAGGCCAAGACGATCGCGATCACCTTCGACGACGGGCCGGATCCGGACTGGACCCCGAAGGTGCTCGACCTGCTCCGTGCCCAGCACGTGCGGGCGACCTTCTTCGTGGTCGGCGCCCAGGTCGCGGCCCATCCGGACCTCGCCCGCAGGATCGTTGCCGAAGGCCACCAAATCGGCGTGCACACCTTCACGCACGCGAATCTGAGCACGGTACCGGGCTGGCGACGATCGCTGGAGCTGCGGCAGAGCCAGCTGATCCTGGCCGGCGCGACGGGAGTCAGTACGCCGTTGTTCCGGCCGCCGTACTCGTCCGAGCCCGATGCGCTGACCGATGCCGACTGGGCGTCGATCAAGCAGACCCGGGACGCGGGCTACCTCACCGTGCTGACCACCCAGGACAGCGAGGACTGGCGCCGGCCCGGGACGTCCCGCGTGATCGCGAACTCGACCCCGAGAGGCACCACCGGCCAGGTGCTGCTGATGCATGACGCGGGCGGCGACCGGAGCCAGACCCTGGCCGCCTTGCAGAAGCTGATTCCCTCCTTGAAGGCCCGCGGTTTCACCTTCGCCACGGTCAGCGACGCCGTCGGCCTGCCCCAGCCGGTGCACTCGGCGAGTGCGATCGAGCGCGGCCGCGGGCTCGCCGTGATCGAGGCGATGCGCTTGAGCGACAACGCGCTCACCGTGATCACCTGGCTGCTGTACGCCGCGGGTGCGCTGAGCGTGCTCCGGGCGTTGACCACCGTGATGGCGGCCCGGCGGCACGCGCGCGAGCGGTACTGGTCCTGGGGTGATCCCGTCACGGAGCCGGTTACCGTCATCGTGCCCGCTTACAACGAGAGCGCGGGGATCGAGGCGGCGGTCCGGTCGCTGGTCGCCTCGGACCATCCGATCGAGGTGATCGTCGTGGACGACGGCTCGACCGACGGCACCGCGGACCTCGTGGAGTCGATGGGGATTCGTGGCGTCCGGGTCATCCGGCAGACGAACGCGGGCAAGCCGGCCGCGCTGAACACCGGCCTGCAGGCGGCGTCGTTCGACCTCGTGGTGATGGTGGACGGAGACACGGTCTTCGAGCCGGACGCGGTCCGGATGCTGGTGCAGCCGTTCGCCGATCCCTCGGTGGGAGCCGTGTCGGGCAACGCGAAGGTGGCCAACCGCACCGGCCTGCTGGGCCGCTGGCAACACATCGAGTACGTCGTCGGCTTCAACCTCGACCGCCGGTTGTTCGACCTGGCCGAATGCATGCCGACCGTGCCCGGAGCGGTCGGTGGCTTCCGGCGCAGCGCGCTCGAGCGCATCGGCGGACTGAGCGACGTCACTCTCGCCGAGGACACCGACCTCACCATGGCTCTGTGCCGAGACGGCTGGCGAGTGGTCTACGAGGAGCGCGCACGCGCGTGGACCGAGGCGCCGGCCTCTCTCGGTGCGCTGTGGCGACAGCGATACCGCTGGTGCTACGGCACCCTGCAGGCGATGTGGAAGCACCGCGGCGCGTGGGTCCAGGGCGGCCAAGCGGGCAAGCTCGGGCGACGCGGGCTGACCTATCTACTGCTCTTCCAGGTCTTGCTGCCGTTGCTGGCGCCGGTGGTGGACGTGTTCGCCATCTACGGACTCGTGTTCCTGGATCCAGTCCGTGTCGGTCTGATCTGGGCGGGTTTCCTGGCACTGCAGTTCGCCATGGGGGTCTACGCGTTCCGGCTGGACGGCGAGAGGTACGGACCGCTGTGGAGCCTGCCTCTCCAGCAGTTCGTCTACCGGCAGCTCATGTACCTCGTCGTCATCCAGTCGGTCTTCACCGCGTTGGCAGGCTCACGGCTTCGCTGGCAGCGGATGGAGCGCTACGGCAGCCTCGGCGTTCCACCGAGGTCTGCCGGCGCTACTCCTTGATCCTGCTCAGCTGACGGTGATGGTCTTTACCGCACTGACGGTGGTGGCGTGGTCGGCGTCGGCCAGCCAGACGGCGCGGTAGTTGAAGGTGCCGCGCGTGCCCGGCTTGATGCTGAACGCGTAGTTGCCGGTCGTGTTCAGCTTGGTCGTCCCGACCGTCGGCCAGGTCGTGCCGCTTTGGCGCTGCAGGTAGACGGTCGTGCCGGGGTGCTGCGGGCGCAGGTACCCGTAGAACGACGTCGTGGCGCCGAGCTTGATCGCTGCTGACGTCACGTAGGCGGTGATCGTCGGACGGACTTCCACCGTGTAGTAGGCGCTCCGGGAGCCCAAGAGCGCGGAGGAGCCGTTGTAGCCCCACACGTAGACGGTCGACACGGTCGGCTTCACCACCGCGCTGACCGAACCGGTGGAGCTCGACGTGGTCGTGGCGACGGCGGCGAAGGTCGTGCCGTTCTTCGGCCGCGCGTACAGGGTCATCGGTACGCCGGCTACCCCAGCCTTCGTGTCCACCCTGGTCACCCGGCTGTAGAGAGTCGCCGAGCCGGTGTAGGGGATCGACGAGGAACTGGAGGCGATGGTCGAACTGGTCCCGGTCAGCCGCAGATCGATCCCGGGCCCGAACTTCCCGGAACTGTCCTTCACCCAGGCCCGGAAGGCTTGGCTGGTGGCGTTGCCCAGTCCGGTGGCCGTCGTGCTCGTGGCTGTTCCCGCGTAGACCGCAGTACCGACGTTCGGCAGCGGAGGCGGCGTCGTACCGACATTGCGACGCACGACCACCTGTCCAAGCGTCGTACCGGCCGGCACGGTCCACCGAAGGGTCGCGGAACCCGCAGCACCAGTACCTGTAAAGCTGGTGAGAGCGGCCGGCGGCGCAGTCAGATCCACCGCATTGCGGTCCACCTTCATCGTGACGCCGTTGATTGTCTCCGGCTGGTCAGCTTGGTACTGATGAACGCGCTGGTGGTTCGTCCATGCGGTTGCGCTGATCACGGTGGAGGCCGTGCTGTTCACACCGTTCCAGCGTGCGAACCAAAGATTGTCCGGGCGGCTGTAGGAGGCGTTGTTGTACGCATCGGACAGGTCCTTGCCGCCCGCCAACTCGTTGACATAGGCACCGCTGACATAGCCACGACTTTGCAGCTCAGTGGTCCAGCCGCTGAGGTAGGACAGCACGGCCGCCGTGCACGCCGCGGTGCCGGGCTTGTAGTTGTCATCGATGTCGCTGTAGATCGCACTGCGTTGCGCGAAGCCGAGCGCCTGAGCCGCGGCAATCGCATTGCCGGCGGCCGTGCGGCCCTGGGTCCGGGCGGTCGCGGGGTCCGCGGACATCTTCTTCGCCGCGGAGAAGACGGTGCTGCACGGAGCCTGGAGTCCCACGTCCAGCAGGAGGAACTGCCAGTTCTTGGCGGCGTTGGCTGCCACCCACTCAGGCGTCAGGTTCGGCTGGGCACACGCGCGGACGGCGCCGCTGAGGTAGATCCCGATGGCCTGGTACTTACCGCCGGCCCAGGCGTCCATCGTCGACTGCGGCGGTGCGGTGCAGACGTCGAAGGCCTGGCCGTTCAGGGTGCCGGTCGCGACGACAGATGGCGTTGCTGCCTGAGCCTTCGGCTGGGCGATGCTCGCGGACTTCGACATCACGCGGCCGGTGCTGAGGAGGTTGCGGGCGGTTTGTTCGCCGCCGGGGGCGTAATACGCGGTGGCCAGTACGCCGGCGTCATGTGCGGCCACCTGGAGCTCGCCGTCGGTCGAACGCGCGGGCTTGGTCAGCGGCGCGAGCACGATTCCTTCACTACGGCCGACCAGGTGCGCGGGGCAGTCGGCTTGCGCCGTACTGCTGCCCAGGTAGACCGCCGGGCGGTCGTACCGCACGCAGGCGGTCGGGTCCTTCGTCAGATCGACCACCGGCCAACTGGCGGGCACGGTGACCTGGTATCCGTGGTACGAGACGGTCTGGTCGCTGACCCCCTGAGCAGGGGTCACCCCAGTCGCCAGAACCACAACGGGCAAAGCGAATTTCCACAACCTCACAACAAAGCTCCTCACAGCGGCTAAGCGGGCCGACCGCGAGTATTACAGAGAAGCTCCGTAGTGCGCCTGAGTATTGCTACTTATGGCAGCAGGGCCTACCGCTCGGCGTTCTCGTTGGCCTGGGCAACGACCGCGTCGGCGATCTGGCGGAGTTTGGTGTTGCTGCTCTGGGAGAGCCGGACCAGGAAGGCGAAGGCGCGCTCCGAATTGAGCTTGTAGCGCTCCATCAGGATGCCGACGGCCTGGCCGATCACGTTCCGGGTGGCCAGCGCCTCGGTCATCGTCTGGTCCTGCCGGGCCCAGCCGAGCGCGACCGCGATCTGGCCGGCGAACATGCCGCCGAGCTGGATCGAGTCGTGGTCGATGGCGCGCGGCTCACCGGCGTACAGGTTGAGCGCGCCGCGCGTGTTCGGGCCGCCGGCCTCGAACTGGAACGCGACCTGGGAGCCGAAGCCGAGGGCAGCCGCCTTCGGGCCGAAGTCCGGCCAGCGCGCGTCGTTGGCGAGGTCCTCGACCACGACCACCGGCTCTTCCAGCGCGGCGTGCAGGCACGGGCCCTCACCCAGTTCGTACTGCAGGAAGTCGGCGCGCATCACCAGCGGCCCGGTCGGCGCCAGGGTCTGGATCTCGCCGGTCTTGGTGGTGATCGAGATACTCGCCTCGACGATGCCGGGAATCGTGTCGGCGGCGCTCCGAGTGATCAGTGCCAGCGTCTCGTCCAGGTCCATCGGAGCCTGCAACGATGCCGCCACCTCGGACATCGCCTCGGCGACCTCCAGGTGCAGCGGCTTCGCCGACCGGACTGCCTCGGATTCGATCATCTTGTCCCCTCCCACATCTGCCCGCCCCCAGGTGGCACCCAGTATGAATCACCCGGCAGTGTTCCTTTCAACTACGACTTACCGCGATCGGGCGACCACTTGGAGTAGGTTCGGCGCATGCTCCTTCGGGCCGCGGCGATCGCGGGTGCACTGGTCCTGGCTACGGCAGCGACTGCCTCGGCAACGCCTGCCACCGAGGATCAACCGCTGATCATCGGCGGCACCCTGGCGAGCACCAGCGAGGCACCGTGGGCGATCGCCCTGACGAACTCCGCCGGACCGGCGCCGACCGGCCGGTGGTGCGGGGCCGTCCTGGTCCGGGCGAACAAACTGATCACGGCAGCGCATTGCATGACCAGGCCGGCGGGCACCTACACCGCAGTACAGGGCCGTGCCGACCTGCGTGACCGCAGTAGCGGCCAGACCGCGAGAATCGCCGGCATCTGGATCCATCCCGGCTACAACCGGGCGAACAACCGCAACGACTTCGCGATCCTCACCCTGGCGCGCCCGCTGACCGGCGTACCGGTGATCCGGCTGGAGACGAACCCGAAGGCCGACCGCAAGGGCGTCGTCCCGACCGTCTACGGCTGGGGTGAGACCAGCGACACCGGGCCCGACGACACGCTCCAGAAGATCGCGGTCCCCGATCTCGGCGACGCGACGTGCCTGGCGAACAAGGAGTACGTCGGTTACGGGTACGCCGCGAGCGCCAACGTCTGCGCCGGCTATCTCGACGGCACCGGCGACTCCTGCCAAGGCGACTCCGGCGGCCCGCTCGTCCTCAACGGGCGCCTGCTCGCCACCGTCTCGTGGGGCAAGGGCTGCGCCGAACCGGGCTATCCGGGCGTCTACGCCGAAATCGCTCCGAATGCCAAGACTTTGCAGACCCAGCTCGACAAGTAGCGTCAGGCCTTGAGCAGGGTAGCGAGGTTGTCGGGGGCGTAGTAACTGCTGCTGTCCTCGCAGATAGGGGCTGAGGGCAACAGCTCGGCCAGAGCAGCCGGCGAGTCGGCCAGTACTGCGTCGCCGCGCTCGACGACCCGGAGCAGATACTCATGGCCGGGCAGTTGCGCGACCACTGTGCGGCAGCCGAGCACCATGCCCTCGAACAACGCCGTGGTCGCCACGCCGACCTGGTAGCCGGCCGACGCGAGCAACTCCAACGTCGACTCACCTCGCCCGGCCGAAATGCGCACTCCGGGCCGCGCCGTGTAATCGGACGCGTGCTCACTCGGATGCAGCCGGAACACGACCTCGTACTCCGGACGCGTGTCCGCCAATGACGCGGCGAACTCGAACAGCTTGGGCCCGATCGTCCCCTGGGAAAGGAAGACCACGCGCCGCGGTTCCTTGGCCGCGCGGCCGGCATCCTGCAACGGCTCGATGAACGGCGCGCCCGCCACCGCCGTCTTCATCCCAGCAGGCAACTCCGCCACGTCCGTCCAGTACGAACCGAAACACCACAGTTCATCCGGCTGGTCGGCGACCACCGGTCGTCCGGGATAGCTGTAGCCCAGGTGGAACGGCGAGATCGCGCCGTGCTGCAGCTCGACGACCCGGATCCCGAGGTCCCGGGCCGCACCGACGATGTGCTGGTGGAAGTAGGCGACCACGACGTACACGGTCTTGATCCCGCGTCGTTTCAGCAACGAGCGGTAGAGCGCCCGCAGCCGCAGGTGCTTCGGTACTTCGCGGGCGACCAGGGCGGCGATCGGCACCTTGACGCCGGTCAGTGCTTCCAGGGCGTCCGCGACCTTCTTGCTTCGCTCGTCCACGACCCGGCTCCGCACCGCCCCGGCTGCCGACGTGAAGAAGTCGAGATTCGTACTGCGCGGCAGCGGCATCCCGTTGATCCCGGAGTCCAGGACGAGGGCCGACGAGCCGAGGAGGGTGCGCAGCCGGTCGGTGTAGATCTCGACCCCGCCGGGCTTGCGCGGATGCGGCACCACCAGCGAGTCGGCGGATCCGCCCGCCAGGAAGGGGTTGCGAGTCGCCAGGCCGGTGACGTGCTTGCCGATCAGCCGGAGCTCGTCGGCGCGCGTACGGCGTACCGGGTGCGGTTCGCCGTGGATGCCGGTGCGCTTGGTCAGCTCATGGAAGACGCGCATCCGGATGATCGGCCACGGGTGCGCCTTCTGGATCCGCCAGGTCAGCAGGTCCAGTTCCCGCTCCACCTGCCAGATCGCCTGGCACAGCGTCGCCACCGTCTGGTCGGTGCCGTTCCCGGTACTCGTCATGATTGATCCCTACTATGCCCGCGAGGCTGCCGATACCGGAGAAGAACCGGCGGACGGCCTTCAGCAGGTAGGTCTTCCGGAAGGTGACCAGACCGCCGAGGCCGTAGATGAAGGCCGAGGCGATCCGCGCCAGAGCATAGGCCAGCACCTTCGCGTAGCTGGCGGCGCCGGGCCGTATCAGCAGCCGGCTGATCGTGTCGCCGCTGCCGGAACGGAAAGCGCGCCGGAACAACCAGCGCAACGTCGTCCTCGACGCCGGCACATCTTCTTGGATCCGGGCCTCTTCGCACCACACGATCCGGTAGCCGGCCTGGTGGACGCGGAGGAAGAAGTGCAGGTCACTCGAACCCGTGTAGCGAAAAGCCGCGTGGAAGGCCGGCGTGATCGAGTGGTAGACGTGCTGGGCGACGAGGGTGTTGTTCGTGTACGCCTTGTTCAGCAGGTCGCCGGTCGCGTGCTTGCCCATCGACGAGTGGACGTCGCTGTAGCGGTTCCAGGCGGGCGCGTCGGGCGGCAGGATGCCCTGGACCGGACCGGTCACCACGTCCGCGCGGGTCTTCTCCCACGCGCCGAGCAGAGTCGCGAGCCAGCCGGGCGGCGCGACCTCGTCGTCGTCGACGAAGATCAGCGCATCGTCGTCCCAGGCAAGCTGAACCGACTTCTCCCGAGCGAACGGAATCCCCGGCTCAGGCTCGATCGCCGTCTCGATCGGGTACTTTCCCTCGGCCGCCTCGATCACCTCTCGCGCGGACCCCTCGGCGTCGTTGTCGACCACGACGATCCGTACCGCGTAGTCGCTGTCCGCCGGAAGCTCCTGCGCCTGCAGACTCTCCAACAGCCCTTTCAGCAACTCAGGCCGCCTGAACGTGATCACGGCAACCGCGACGCTGATGCTCATGCCGACCGAGCCTAGCCCCGCACCCCCACCCCCAGCCATTCGCCACCCGCTGCCCGACCTACTGGCACGATCGATCGAGCAACTACTGACGCGGGAGACGAGGACGGCCTGCTGTTGTGGCTACCGATGGCCTCGGGATTCGAGCACCGCGCTGATCATCAGGGACGGGCCGATCGCATCACGAAAGCACCGGGTGCGCTTGCGCGATTCAGGCGCGACGGAGGAGCGGCGTGTTGGGGTGGGTGGGTCGAGCGACCGACGAAGGAGAGTCGCGACGTGGGCTGTACGCACCGAGCTGTACCTACGGGTGGGTACAGTGATTGGGTGGAGACCGTTGAGCGGTTGATTCGTAGTACGCAGGAACTGCTCTGGGAGCGTGGGTACGTCGGCACCAGTCCGAAGGCGATTCAGCAAGCTGCCGATGCCGGGCAGGGGAGTATGTATCACCACTTCAGCGGGAAGGCCGAGCTTGCCAAGGCGGCGATCGAGCGGTCTGGGGCTGAGCTTCGGAGCGCCGCCGAGGAGCAGTTCGCCGGCGACGGCAGCGCGACCGAGCGGATCACGCAGTACCTCCGCCGCGATCGCGACGTGCTCAAGGGCTGCCGGATGGGCCGACTCACCTCCGACCCCGACGTGATGACCGACCCCGTACTCCGGGCGCCGGTCGACGAGACGTTCCAGTGGATCCGTTCGCGGCTGACCGAGATCATTGCCGAGGGCAAGCAGAACAAGGAGTATCCGGCCGGCCTCGACCCGGCGAAGACTGCGGCCACCATCGCCGCGGTACTGCAGGGTGGTTACGTGCTCGCCCGCGCGGCGAACTCGCCGGAGCCGTTCGACCAGGCGATCGAAGGACTCATCGACCTGCTGGGAGCGAAATGAAGATCGGCGCGATCCTCCCCCAGCTCGAGATCGGCGCGGATCCGGCGGTGGTCCGGCAGTGGGCCGAGACCGTCGAGACCGCCGGCTACAACCACATTCTCGCTTATGACCACGTGCTCGGCGCCAGCCCGGAGCACCGGCCGGGTTGGAGCGGGTACACCGACAAGTCCTTGTTTCACGAGGTTTTCGTCCTCTTCGGCTACCTGGCGGCGATCACGTCGACGGTCGAACTCGTGACCGGCGTACTCGTGCTTCCGCAACGCCAGACAGCCCTGGTCGCCAAGCAAGCCGCCGAGGTGGACGTGCTCAGCGGTGGGCGCCTTCGGCTCGGCGTCGGCATCGGCTGGAACCAGGTCGAGTACCAGGCGCTGGGTGTCCGGTTCGCGCAACGCGGCGCGCGCCTGACCGAGCAGGTCGACGTTCTGCGGAAGCTCTGGGCCGAGCCGATGATCTCGTACGACGGTGCGTTCCACCAGATCGAGGAGGCCGGGCTCAACCCGCTGCCGGGGCGCAGGATCCCGATCTGGTTCGGCGGCTCCGCCGAGGCCGTCCTGCGTCGGACGGGCGAGATCGGCGACGGCTGGCTGCCGCAGAACACACCCGATGACGAGGCTCGCGAACAGCTGGAGCGAGTCCGCGCGTACGCCGTCGCGGCGGGCCGCGATCCGGCCGAGATCGGCTTCGAGGCACGCCTGTCACTCGGCCGCGTCCCGGAGCAGGACTGGGCGGCGTACGCCGAAGACTGGCGCGCGCTCGGCGCCACCCACCTCGGCATCAACACCATGGGCATGGGGTTGAAAACCCCAGGAGACCACGCCGCCGTACTCCGCGACGTGCTCCCACTCCTCCGAGCCGACTAGCACAGCGGTCAGGGCTCGCGGAGGCTGCGGGTAGCGTGGCGGGGACGACTACGCGCGGATGGAGGACCAGGTGGCGATCGAGATTGCCGGGCCGATGCTGGAGCGGTACGACGAGATCTTGACCGAGCGGGCGCTGGAACTGATCGAGCGGTTGCACCGGGAGTTCGACGGCCGGCGGCTGGAACTGCTCGAGCAGCGCCGGGAGCGCGTCGCCGCGATCGCCGCCGGGGGAACGCTCGGTTTCCTGCCCGAGACCGCGGCCGTCCGCGACGACCCCGACTGGCGGGTCGCGCCACCCGCGCCGGGGCTGGTGGACCGGCGGGTCGAGATCACCGGGCCGACCGACCGGAAGATGACGATCAACGCACTCAACGCCGGCGCCAAGGTCTGGCTCGCCGACCAGGAGGACGCGAACACGCCGCTGTGGGAGAACGTCATCGGCGGCCAGCTCAACCTGCTCGACGCGGTGACCCGCAAGATCGACTTCAGCACCGACGCCGGCAAGTCGTACGAACTGGGGCCCGACGACGAGCTCGCCACGATCGTCGTGCGACCGCGCGGCTGGCACCTGCCGGAGAAGCACCTGCTGGTCGACGGTCAGCGGACGTCGGGCTCCCTGGTCGACTTCGCGCTGTACCTCGTCGCCTGCGGGCAACTCCAGCTCGATCGCGGCCTTGGCCCGTACTTCTACCTGCCGAAGATGGAGTCGCACCTCGAAGCGCGACTGTGGAACGACGTGTTCGTGGCGGCGCAGGAGTTCCTCGGGATGCCGCGCGGCACGATCCGGGCGACCGTCCTGATCGAGACGTACCCGGCCGCGTTCGAGATGGAAGAGATCCTGTACGAGCTTCGCGAGCACTCCGCCGGCTTGAACGCGGGCCGCTGGGACTTCATGTTCAGCGTGATCAAGACGTACCGGACCCGAGGTACGCAGTACCAATTGCCCGACCGGAACTCGGTGACCATGACCGTGCCGTTCATGCGCGCCTACACCGAGCTCCTGGTCCGCACCTGCCACAAGCGCGGGGCGCACGCGATCGGCGGGATGGCGGCGTTCATCCCGAGCAAGGATCCCGCGGTGAACGAGCAGGCCTTCGCCAAGGTGGACGCCGACAAGCGGCGTGAGGCCGGCGACGGGTTCGACGGCTCGTGGGTGGCGCACCCCGGCATGGTCGAGACCTGTCGCGCCGTCTTCGACGAGGTGCTCGGCTCCGAACCGAACCAGCTCGGCAAGCTTCGCGAGGACGTCCACGTCACCGCCGAGCAACTGCTGGACGTCGGCTCGACGCCTGGTCAGGTGACCGAGGCCGGGCTGCGGAGCAATGTCAGCGTGGCGATCCAGTACCTCGCGGCGTGGCTCGAGGGCACCGGCGCGGTCGGCATCTTCAACCTGATGGAGGATGCCGCCACCGCCGAGATCTCGCGCTCGCAGATCTGGCAGTGGCGCCACAACAAGGTCACCCTCGACACCGGCTCCGTCGTCACCGCCGACCTGGTCACCCAGATCGCCGACGAGGAGATCGCCAAGCTCGGCGACGATGCCACCCGCTTCGCCGCCGCCCGCGAAACCTTCCTCGAAGTAGCGCTCGCGGACGACTACACCGACTTCCTCACCCTCCCCGCCTACGAACGCTTCCCCTGATCGAGGCCGTCACACCCGGCGACGGGGGCCCTGGTCAGCGGGGAAAGTTCTCGATGTTGACGGTGGGGATGCCGCCGCCGGCCCGGCGATCACGGCGACGGAGGGCTCGTCGCCGGGGTTGCTCTCGCGATGGATGGTGAAGGCCGGTACATGGATGAAGTCGCCGGCGACGGCGTCCAGATAGCCGTCGCCACCGTCGAACTCCAGCCGGAGAATGCCCGACACGACGTACAAGCTGGTCTCGTTGCGGTCGTGATGGTGCCATCCCGAGATCGCGCCCGGCTGCGTCTCGACCTTCCCGGCCCACAGGATCGGCAGCTCGAACGCCTTCTTCCGCAGCATCCCGCTGGTCGGATCCGAGGCGACCAGCTCCACCTCGCGAATCACACGAACAGGCTCACTCATCCCCCTAGTCTGCGCCTCCAGCGGCCCGGCTGCAGTCGGGCGCGGGAAAGTGTCGGTGGGCAGATCTAGCGTGCTGGCGTGGAGATGGTGGAGCTCGGGCGGACGGGGTTGCGGGTCAGCCGGCTGGGGTTGGGGCTGGCTTCGCTCGGTGGGATGTTCGCGGCGGTGCCGGAGCAGCAGGCGATCGCAACCATCGATCGCGCCTGGGAGCTGGGCATCCGGCTCTTCGACACCGCTCCGATCTACGGGTACGGACTGTCCGAGCAGCGCGCCGGTCTGGCTCTCCGCGGACGGCCGCGCAACGCCTTCGTCCTCTGCAGCAAGGTCGGCCGGCTGATCGAGCCCGGCGGCCCCGACATCCAGCCGATCTGGGCCGATCCACCACCCGGTCTCGGCCCGCGCCTGGACTACTCGTACGCCGCGGTGCTGCGCTCGTTCGAGGAGAGCCTGACCCGGATGGGCATCGACCGCATCGACGTCCTGCACATCCATGACCCCGAGCTCGACTTCGTCACCGCGTCCACGGAGGCCTACCGAGCGCTCACCGAGCTCCGCGACCGCGGCACGATCAAGGCGCTCTCGCTCGGCGTGAACCACGCGGACATTGCGGCGCGCTTCGTGCGAGCGACCGGTCGAGGACCCGACTGCATCCTGCTCGCCGGCCGCTACACGCTGCTCGACCAGTCCGGCGCGGACGACCTCCTGCCGCTGTGCCGCGACCTCGGCATCCCGGTCCTCGCCGCCGGCGTCTTCCACGGTGGCGCCCTCACCACCCCCGCGCTGGCCCCACGCATCGAGCGACTGCGCACGCTTTGCCGACGGTACGGCGTACCGTTGCTGGCCGCCGCGGTTCAGTTTCCGTTGGGGCACCCGGCCGTGCCGGCCGTTGTCGTCGGGGCGCGGAGTCCGCAGGAGATCACGGAGGTGGCGCAGTTGCTCCACTGCGAGATTCCGGCCGAGCTCTGGGCCGCGCTGGAGCGGGAAGAACTGATTCCTGCGCGTGCCGCCACTGGTTAGCCGGAGCCGGAGTGGCTACGGTCGGTCCATGCGGTACATGCTCCTGCACAAGACGAACGACAAGCTCGAAGCGGGCCTGCCGCCCGACGCCGACGTGCTGGCGCGGGCGGACGCGGTGCTGGAGGAGATGCGGCAAGCCGGCGTACTGCTGATCGCGGAAGGGCTGATGCCGAGTTCGCGCGGCGCCCGGATCGCGTTTCCCGGCGGTGGTCCACGCGTCGTCGACGGACCGTTCACGGAGACCAAGGAACTGGTCGCCGGCGTCTCGATCATCCGGGTCGACTCCAAGGACGAAGCCGTCCGCTGGGCCCTCCGCTTCGCCGAGGCCGACCCGGGCACCGAAATCGACATCCTCGAACTGGCCGGCTGACCATCCGGCGCTCGCTGACCAGACTGGTCGGTGCCCGCCTTCGCGGTCCGCGCACCCGCCTCGTCGCGTCCGTGACTACATGCGAGCCATTACTCCGCGAGGTTCACGGCTGCCCAGGCGGTGATGTCTTCGTGGCGGATGGCCGCGGCCATCAGGTCGGGGAAGAGGTCCGGGGTGCACGCGAAGGTGGGGATGCCCAGGTCGGTGAGCGCCGCCGCGTTGTCACCGTCGTACGACGGGGCGCCCGAGTCGGCGAGTGCCAGCAGCGCGATCACCTGTACGCCGGACTCCACCAGCGAGCGAGCCCGGCGCAACAGTTCCTCCCGTACGCCGCCCTCGTACAGGTCGCTGATCAGTACCAGCACCGTCTCGGCCGGCCGCGCGATCAGTCCCTCGCAGTACGCCAAGGCGCGGTTGATGTCCGTCCCGCCGCCGAGCTGGGTTCCGAAGAGCACGTCGACCGGGTCGTCCAACTGGTCCGTCAGATCGACCACGGCCGTGTCGAAGACGACCAGGCTGGTCCGCAGCGCGCGCATCGAGCCCAGTACGGCACCGAACAGACTCGCGTAGACGACCGATTCGGCCATCGACCCGGACTGGTCGATCGCCAGCACGATGTCGCGCTGGACGCTGTGGTTACGCCGGGCGTAGCCGACCAGCCGGTCCGGCACGATCGTCCCGAGCGACGGCGAGAAGTGCTTCAGGTTGGCCCGGATCGTCCGGTCCCAGTCGATGTCCGAGTGCCGCGGCCGGCCGGTCCGCCCGGCGCGGTCGAGCGCACCGGTCACGGCCGCCCGCGTCCTCTCGGCCAGACGTTGCTCGAGCTCGGCGACGACTCGGCCGACCACCTCGCGCGCCGTCTGCTTGGTCTCCTCGGGCATCACTTCGTTCAATGCCAGCAACGTGGTGACCAGGTGGACGTCGGGCTCGACCGCGCCGAGGAGTTCGGGTTCCATCAGCAGCCGGGTGATCCCGAGTCGCTCGACCGCGTCGCGCTGCATCACTTGGACGACGGTGCTCGGGAAGTAGCCGCGGATGTCACCCAACCACCGCGCGACCCGAGGCGCCGACGAACCGAGGCCGGCCGACCGGCGCGTTCCGGTCTCGCCCGGCTCGGCGTCGTACAGGGCGGCGAGGGCCGCGTCGACCGACTTGTCGGCGGCCGACAACGTCGTACCGGTCTCCGGTTCGGCTTCGCTGCCGAGGACGAGGCGCCAGCGCCGCATCCGTTCGTCTTCGATGGCGATCTCCATCGCGGTCACACCCCCAGCAATCGGGCGACGGCCGGCAGCACCGTGGCGGCCAGTTCCTCGTCCAGTTCGTTGTCCTCGGCAACTACGCGGATGCGACCAGCAGGGCCGAGCCGGGAAGCCCGCGAGCCGATCGAGCGCCGCTCCGGTGGGGCGAAGGTGCCGAACGTCCTCCGCAGCAACGGCAGCACCTCGACGAAGTCGTCGTCGCGGATCCCCGCCAGCCACGAATCCACCAACGCCAGCAGATGCTCGTCGTGGATCAGCAGCAATCCACCACCGGCCAAGAACCCTTCGATGTAGCCGGCCGCATCGCCGGTCGGCGTACCGGGCGTCAGCACGCGGCCCAGTCGCAGCCCGACCTCGCGAGATTCCAGCCGGGACGTGTCGAGCATCAACCGGGTCAGCCGCCCGGCGATCAGCGGCGGCACCGACGGCCGATCGCTCAGCCCTTCCAGCGTCGCCAGCCATTCGCCGCGGACCTCGGCCGGCAGCAACGCCGTCGCGTCCTGGACGCCGTCGATCAACTCCAGCACCTTCGCCGCGGCCTCGGGGTCAAGCCCGTGCACGGTCCGCGCCAGCCCGGCACAGACCCGCGAAACCATCCGGCTCGCGACCGACCCGAGCCCGCCGGTGTCGCTGCCGCGCACATCGCCGTACCGCGCGGAGCGGGCCAATGCGGGCAGGGCAGCCATCAGGTGACCGACGTCGGCATCCTTGGCCGCCCTCGTATCCACCCCGGCCAGCAACGCCGGCAAAGCATCAGCCAGGTCAGCGAGCAACGAGCGCTCCAGGGCCGCCGTCACCGCAGCGAGCGTCGACGACTCGTCGGCGACCCTCAGCATCGTCGTGGTCGCCGCACCGAGCACCGTCGTACCGTGTGCGCCCGCAGCCACGAGATCCACCTCCAGCCCGGGATCCCAGCTCAGCGTCCACGTCTCGCGGAACGTCCCCTGGTTGCGGCGCTCGTCTGCCGTCGGCACACCCCAGTCGATCCCCAGGATCCGCAGCCGATGCAGCAGCCGCGACTTCTCCAGATCGTTCGGCTTCCGCAGATCGAGCTCGACCACCCGCTCCACGGCGTCCCGCTTCAGCCGCAACCGTCGCGCCTGCGCAGCCAGGTCCGCCGCGACCGGCGCTTGCGGAGTAGCAGCCGGTACGGCGCCCAGCAACTCGCCGACCACGGCTTCCCGTGTCACCAGGTCAAGCAGTACGTCGTTTCCCCCGCACATCACCGCACGAGTCGCCTCGGTGACTTCGCTCAGTCCGGCCAGCGGCCGCTCACGCAGAGCCGCCAGCGTTTCGGCCAGCCGGACCGCCTCGATCACGTGAGCGCTGGACACCGGCAGGTCCTCGGCTCGCAGTACCCGGGCAACCTTCGAGAGCCAGCGGGTGGTGATCTGGTCGGGCGCGGTGAACAGGTGGTGATACCAGCCCGGTGAGGTGACTCCCGCGCCGTACCCACTGGCCGTCGCCAGCCGGCCATGCGTCCACGGCACCCAGGTGCACGCGACCTTCCGCTTCGGCAGGCCTTTCAGGATGCGGGCATCGTGAGTTGCCGGCGGCAACGGCAGCTCCAAGGCAGGCACGTGCCACGCGCCGCAGACCACGGCGATCCGTTCGAAGCCCTCCTTCAAAGCCTTCCGGATCACCGTCCGCATGTAGGCCTCCCGTTGCGCCTCCCGGCCGGTCGCCTCCTCGCCGATGCGTAGCTCGCCCATCGCCTCGGCGATCACGGTGAACGGCTCGGCGCCGTCGCGCCGGTGCTCGATGACGTCGTCCCACCAACGCTCCGGATCGTCGTACCCACCCGCCTCGGCCAGCGTCGCCAGCGGATCGATCGACAGCCCGCGCCGGCCCGCCGACCCGGACGACGCGAACTGCTGCGCGGCCGGGAGATCACAGAACCGAACCGGTACGCCGGCCGCCAGCGCGTACCGGATCGCCTGCCACTCCGGGCTGAACACCGCGAACGGCCAGAACGCCGCCCGCGTCGAGTCGTCCACCGCGTACGCCAGCAACGCGACCGGCGGAACCATCTCCTCGTCACCCGCCAACTCGACGATCTTGTCGGCCTCGGGCGGACCCTCGATCAGCACGATGTCCGGGCGCAGTTCGGCGAGCGCGGTCGCCAACGCCCGCGCCGACCCCGGCCCGTGATGCCTGATCCCGAACAACCGAACCGGGCCCCGCGCCTCGGCGCCGGACTCGATCCCGGCGCCCTCGCCGGTGGGTTCGGTGCGCGGCCCGGTGTCGGGGTCGGTCGTAGTCATCCGCTGATGTCCCGGCAGGCGCGGTAGAAGTCGGACCAGCCTTCCCGCTCGCGCACCACCGTCTCGAGGTACTCCGACCAGACCACCCGGTCCGCCGACGGATCCTTCACCACCGCGCCGAGGATGCCGCCCGCCACGTCGTACGAGCGCAGCACTCCGTCGCCGAAGTGCGCGGCCAGCGCGAGTCCGCCCGTCACCACGCTGATCGCCTCTGCGGTCGAAAGCGTTCCCGAGGGCGACTTCACCGCAGTACGGCCGTCCTCCGTGCGACCAGCGCGCAACTCGCGGAACACCGTCACCACCCGGCGGATCTCAGCCAGGGCGTCGTCGGGCTGCGGCAACTCGAGCGACGACCCCAGCTGCGAGACGCGCCGCGAGACGATCTCCACCTCGTCCTCGGCCGAGTCCGGCAATGGCAGGACCACCGTGTTGAACCGGCGCCGCAACGCGCTCGACAACTCGTTGATGCCCTTGTCCCGGTCGTTCGCCGTCGCGATGACGTTGAATCCCTTGCGGGCCTGGACTTCCGTTCCCAGCTCGGCGATCGGCAGCGTCTTCTCCGACAGAATCGTGATCAGTGCATCCTGGACGTCCGACGGCATCCGGGTCAGCTCTTCGATCCGGGCGATCTTCGCGTCCGCCATCGCCCGGTGCACGGGACTCGGCACGAGCGCGGCCTCACTGGGGCCCTGGGCAATCAGTTGCGCGTAGTTCCAGCCGTACCGGATCGCCTCCTCGGCCGTGCCCGCCGTCCCCTGCACCAGCAGGGTGGAGTCGCCACTGATCGCCGCGGCCAGATGCTCACTCACCCAGGTCTTCGCGGTTCCCGGTACGCCGAGCAGCAGCAGCGCGCGATCCGTCGCCAGCGTCGCCACCGCGACCTCGACCAGCCGCCGCGGACCGACGTACTTCGGCGTGATCTCGACCTCGGCGGCTTTCCCGCCGAGCAGATAGGTCACCACCGCGGCCGGGGACATCCGCCAGGCCGGCGGCCGGGGCCGGTCGTCCGAGGCGATCAGCGCGGCCAGCTCGTCGGCGTACTCGTCCTCGGCGTGCGGCCGCAGTACTTCAGTCATGACAGCTCCTCGTACATTTCCCGGCGGAAGATCAGGGTCTCGACGAGACGCAGCCGCCAGGTGTCTTCCTCACCGGTCGGCTCGCGAGTGATCGGATGGTTCAGTACCTCGGGCGGTACGGCGCGGGCCGCGATGCTCGCCAGACGAGCCCACTTGCGGCCTGTTCCCACCTTCATGAGCAGGTCGAGCACCATTTGGCCGAGCGCCGGCGGCCACGGAACCGGCAACCCGCCGACCAGCTCCGCAAGATCGACCTGGGCGCGCAGTACTTCGAGCGCCGGCACCCATTCGTCGTCGGGCAGCACCCGCAGCAACTCGGCGATCCTGTTGCCCGTGGCAGCCTTGGTCTGCAGCAACGCACGAGCCCACTCGACGTTCCGCTCGCGCACGGCCGCTTCGGCCCAGGCCACCTGCAGTACTTCGGGAGCGCATCCCTCGACCGTCAGCTGCAGATACTCCGGCTCGGAGGCCGCCAGTGGCGCCGCGGCGAGGATCTGCCGGAACCACCAAGCGCGTTTGCCGATCCCCTCCTGCGGCTGCGGATCGATCCCGTCCCGCTGCATCGCCGCGTCGACCCGCGAGGGCAAGGTCACCGCGAGAACACCCTGACTGACCATCAGGTGCGACCTCACCCGCGCCGCCATCCGTTCGCCGTACTGCGAACCAGGCAGCCGCGCGAGCAAGGCGGCCGCGGCCCGGCGGACCTCCTTCGATCGGTCGTCGAGCGCCGCCTCGAAAAACTCCTCGTCCGCCAGGGACAACTCGCTGCCCAAGAGGGTAAGGAACTCGACCCTGGTCGGCGCCACCTCGGCCGGCCAGACCTCACGAAGGGCCTCCAGTGCGGCGATGGGATCGCGGCGACGCAACTCGCGCAACCAGCTCCGGCGCTGGATCGCGTTGCCGTGCGTCCAGATCTCGACCTTGTTGCTGTCAGCAACCGCTTCGTGCAGGAACCGCCACTCCGGGTTGAGCTCGGCGAGCCAACTCGCCCGCCGCCCGGCCGCCTTGACCACCAACGGCCTGTACTCCGAGCGTCCGCGGGCGTAGTCGGCCAGGGCGGGCAGGTGCTCGGGCGGCACCCCCCAGCCGCGGGCGTCGGCGGCCCGCAACCACTCCCCGAGCGCTGCCGTCTGGAACCCACCGAGCATCGCGGCCAGCCGTCGGACGGCGGCCCGGCGCGGCAAGGGTTTGTCCTCACCTGTTGCTTGCGGCAACGGCTCCAACCCTTCGAGCGGCTTCCGCCCCGCGCGTTTGTAGACGGTCGCTAGCGCTGCGGCGTCCAGCAGTCCACCGTCACCGAGCTGCTCCCGGATCGACTCCGGCAACTCGTCGAAATGCGCCGGCCGCCGCTCCGTCCCGAGCAACGCCGAACTCACCAACCCGTCCCAGCCCCTCACAACCCCGTCACCCTCCCGCCACCGCGGCCACTCGAGCCGGCGCCGCAGCTCAACGCGCCACCGCGCCGTCCACCCGCCCCTCGGCTCCCGACCCGGATCGCGAGCGGAGCCCGGCTCATGACAGCACCACCGGGCGGTCGGTGTGCCAGCAGGTCATCGGTTTGAAGCCCGCGCGATTCCACTCGCCGGCAACGGTGATCGGGTCGCCCGCCGAGACGGCGAGCAGCTTCCACGGATCCACGCCCGGCAGCAGTTCCAGCCCGCCGGTCTCGTCGACCAGGGCCCAGCCGTCGCCGTTGCGCGCTGGTCGCACATCGGCCAGCACCAAGGGCCAGCGTTCGTTCCACGGGTCGGCCGCGAGCGACTCGACGTACGAGGCCAGGGCCTGTTTCGCGGTGAAGCCGCTCGGGCGCGGCCCGGGCAGACGTGGCGCCGACTGGGTGAGCAGCGCGCGCATCGGCAGGACGCCGGGGTAGAAGGACAGTACGCCGGGGACGAGCTCGCCGGGGCGGCCCGGCAACGGATCGAGCTGGCGGCCACCCGCGGCGAAGTTCAGGATCAGGGCGAGTCTGCCGGTCGAAGCGCCGCGCAACCACACCCGCCGTACGGTCAGGTGGTCGTCGGGCTCGATCACGCGGCCGAGCACGAGCCAGTCGTCCTCGACCTTCTCGCCTTCGGCCAGCACTCGCGCGGTCTCGACGGTCCAGCCGATCCGCGACTGCACGGTGTCCGCGAGCGACGGCGGCAACTCCGCCAGCCGCGCATGGGCCGACACGGTGAGGTGGATCAGCGAGAGCTCCTCCAGCAGCTCACCCGGCCAACCGTGGCCCCGGCCGACGACGCCCGCCGCCCGGCGTACGGAACCTGCAACGCCCGGCGCCTGCGCGTCCACCATCCGCGCGGCGAGGCGGCTCAGCTCGGCGGACCCGCGCTGCTCGAAGCCGCTCAGCCCCTGCCGCACCTGATCGTCCAGCCAGCCGCGCAACTCGGCCATCCCACCCGCGACGCGCTCCATCCGGCGGGCCACCCGCTGCTGCGCCGCGAGCGGATCGACCACCTCACCAGGCTTCTTCTCCGCGCGCTCGGCCGCACGATCTGCTCGATTCGCGCGCTCTTCGACCCACTCGGTCACCCACGGCGGTTCGCTGCCGGCGGCGATCAGGTTCGTGGACCACTGCAGGAGCAGCCCGAGTGCGTGCTTGCAGGGGAACTTCCGGCTCGGGCAGCTACAGCGATACGCGGGACCGCTCAGGTCGACGATCGTCTGGTACGGCTTCTTGCCACTGCCCTGACAAAGCCCCCAGACAGCCCGCTCCGAACTGCCCTGCTCCGACCACTTGGCCGGATTCGCCTGGCTCTGCCCCGCCTTGGCCGAGGCGGCATCAGGGGCAAGCGCCAGCACCCGCTCGACATCCCAAGGCCCCACGACACCCCCAACCGCCTCTAGAGCAACCTGTGAGTCGAGAGCATGCCATCCGCCGCCGACAGCCGCTCCACTACCCGAAGGCCTGGCGCTCCTTCCCGTGGGTGGGATAGCCGTTGCCGTGGTCGACAGTGGCATCCGGGCGATGCGAGTTGATCGCCTGCGGAGGCGCAGCGGGCGGGGGTGGAGTAGCCGACAGACCATCGCGTACGGCGCCGAGCAGGCGCACCTCAACTGCTTCCAGCTCCGCGATGCGCTGCCTGATCGCCTCTTCTTCGAGCCGGGCCGCCGCCAGCAGCTCGTCGGCCTCGGTCTTCGCGGTCTCGCGGAGGTGATCGGCCGTCCGCTGGCTCGCACTCAGCACGCTCAGCTCGTACCGGCGCAGCTCTCCGACCAGCGCGCCCTGCTCACGTTGCGTGTCCAGCACCGGCGCCATCGGATGATCGCTCTCGACTCCGGGCAGCGTCTGCTCCAGCTCCGCAAGCTGCTGGTCGACCCGGGTGAACAGGTCGGCCACATCGGTCCGCATCTGCCGGATCACCGTTGCCGCCGCGTGAACCCGCTCGGTCGCCTCCCGCTCACGCTCCAACGCGGTCCGCTCAGCCGAGGCGATCACGTCCAGCGCGACGGCCGCTGCCCGCGACGCGTCGTCGTCGGGCACCGGCACGACACCTGGACTTCCCGCACCGGGCGCCGCCGCCGCGGCCAGATCCGCTTCAGGCAGCCCGTCCGCGGGCCCTGCGTCGGGATCGGTCATCGCGACGGTCCGGCGCAGCGGGACCTCGCGGATGAACAGCACCGCCAACAGACTCACCAGGGCGGCGCCGGCCGCGATGGCGAAGATGCGCCCGGTCGCATCGCCGTACGCATGCCGCACGATGGTCGCCAGCTGCGGCGGGAGCGCTCCGACATCCAGCACGCTCTTCCCCGACCCGTCCTGGAGCGCCTGACCGGCTTGAGCTCCGGCAGGGCCGAGAGCGCGCAGATTCGAGGTGATCAGGTCCGTCACCCTGGTCGCAAGGACCGCGCCGAGCACGGAGACTCCGACAGCACCACCGAGACTGCGGAAGAACGTGACCGAGGCGCTGGCAGCACCCACCTCGCTGACGTCGACGGTGTTCTGTACGGCGAGAACCAGGTTCTGCATCATCATGCCCATGCCCATGCCCATCCCGAGCATCCCGAGGCCGACGTACCAGTACGGGCTGGTGTGGTCGATCGTGCCCAGGACGGCGAGTCCCGCGACCAGGAACAGGCCGCCGAGGACGAGGTACCGCTTCCACTTGCCGAAGCGCGTGATGAGTTGTCCGGCCCCGACCGAGCCGACGAACGACCCGAACATCATGGGGATCGTCAGCAGCCCGGCCTCGGTGGCGCTGTAACCGCGGGCGATCTGGAAGTACTGGCCGAGGAAGACCGCACTGCCGAACATCGCGACGCCGACCGCGAGGCTGGCCAGGATCGCCAGCGCCGTGGTGCGCTCACGGACGACCTTCAGCGGTACGAGCGGCTCGCTGGCCTTGCTCTCGACGACGATCGCCAGGATGGCGAGAAGAGCAGCGCCGCCCAGGAACGCCGCGGTCTCGCGCGACCACCAGGGGAAGTGGTCGCCGGCGAAGGTGACCCAGATCAGCGGCAGGCTGGCGGCCGCGCTGATCAGCAGGGCGCCTGCGTAGTCCATCTTCACCTTGCGCTTGATCAGCGGGAGGTGGAGATAGCGCTGCAGAACGATGAGGCTGAGCACCGCGAGCGGCACACAGACGTAGAAGCACCAGCGCCAGCCGAGCCAGGAGGTGTCCACGATGACCCCGCCGAGCAGCGGACCGCTGACGGTGGCGACGGCGACGACGGCGCCCATGTAGCCGGAGTACCGGCCTCGGTCCCGGGGTGGGATCGCGGCGCCGATGATCGCCTGGGCCAGCGCCATCAGGCCGCCCATCGCGAGGCCTTGCAGGACCCGGGCGCCGATCAGGAACGGCACGTTGTGGGCCATCCCGGCCAGCGCCGAGCCGATCACGAACAGGACGATCGCCAGCTGCACCAGCAGCTTCTTGCTCATCAGGTCGGACAGCTTGCCCCAGACCGGGGTGGACACGGTCATCGCCAGCAGGCTGGCGGTGATCACCCAGGTGTACTGCGTCTGGGTGCCTTCGAGGTCGGCGATGATCGTCGGCAGGGCGTTGCTGACGATGGTCGAGCTGAGTACCGCGGTGAACAGCGCCGCCAGCAACCCGGCCAGGATCTCGAGGATCTCCCGGTGCGTCAGCTCAGGATCAGCCCGTACTCCGGTCGGCGCCGTCTCGGAGTCGGCCGGCGCTCCTGCGGGGCCTCCCGTGGGGCCTCCTGCTGCGGGCGGTCCTGCGGGCGGGACCAAGGTTTGCGTGGCAGACATCGGGTGTCCGTTCTCCTGCGCGATCGTTCGGCCGGCGCGGCTGATCGAGCCGCACCGGGGCGGAGGACGGCGGCCGGCACCTCGCCCTGCACGGACGAGGCCTCACCCGAACCACATTTGGTTGCAGGAGCCAACAATACGACCCGGCGTTTTCTTTTGAGACACCCACTGCCGCGGAAGGCGTTCTCCCCGTACCATCTCAGCCTGTTGAGTAATCAACAAAAGCCTCGGTGGAGCTGTCAGGGCCCACCGAGGCCCCTTCGCCCCACCTGCGGAGTCCCGCGCTCGAGCCCGGACCTGGGCGCGCGTGATGGCACGACCGCGCGCGACTGCCCGGCGTACGGACCGAAGGGGTCAGGGGGTGCGGACGGACTGCTGGTTCACCCAGACCAGGTGGCCGTGGTGGCTGACCAGGACCTCGTCGTCGCGATGGGACAGGGCCTGGCCGGCGATCCAGCGGCCGCCGATGCGGACCTGGACGTCGACGGGCCTGGCTGGAGAGGTGGCGACAGGCATGGCACTCGACTTCTTGACAGGGGCGGCAGCGGATTGACGGCGTCGTGGAGCACGGTGGGGGTGGTGGTGCAGATCGGTCATCTTCGTCCTCGGCAGGGACCGCAGTCGTCGACGCATCCAACGTCGGCTGGCTACTCAACCAAAGGCCACCTTACAACCGGTCACCAGCCTAGACCCAGCGGTAACTCGAAACGTCCGATGCTCGGGATCACCGATGGAATCCTCAACCAGGCAAGGACTTTCGAACCGTTCATCCAAAAGTCCACCTCAAGCCCCCTGCAACTTACTGACCAGTCAACAGCCCACGCCGGCCACCGAGGAGTTGCTTAGGGATCGGCAGCTCAGCAGCCACCCGGCGAGTAGCCGAGGCGATGACAGCTCAGCGTCAGCCCGTGGGTTTGAGCAGTTCGCAGCCAGCGCCAGCCGGGGAGGTGCTGAGGAGCCGGCGTTTCAGCGCCAGGTGGGGAGTTGTTGGAGGGACCAGCTGTTGCCGTCCGGGTCGTTGAAGAAGGCGAAGTTGCCCCAGGGGAACTCCTCGATGTCTGAGACCTCGACGCCGCGCTCGACCAGTTCGGCCCGGGCGGCGGCTACATCGGCGACGACGATCTGGAGGCCGCGGACCGAACCCGGTGCCGCCTGCGGCAACCCGGTGCCGATGGCGATCGAGCAGGCCGATCCCGGGGGTGTGAGCTGGACGAAGCGCAGCTCGTCGGTGACCTGGTGGTCGTGGTCGGCATGGAATCCGACCTGCTCGGTGTAGAACGCCTTCGCCCGGTCCACGTCGGACACCGGTACCGAGACGAGTTCCAGCTTCCAGTCCATCTTGTTCCCTCCCGGAGATCGCGTGGCTGCAATCTACCGATCGCGACCGGTCAAAACCGGCCGATCGCTTGGCGTGACCCTCGATGGGTACCGGGCCAGTACGCCAACTACGGGAGACGCACCATGACGACGCACCCATCCGCCGTCCGGGAGGACGGCCACCGGACCGGCCAGGACGAGCACATCGGCGCCTTGGTGGCCCAGTTGAGCAGCGATGTGAGCCGGCTGGTCCGCGACGAGCTTCAGCTCGCCAAGGCCGAGCTGAAGGACAAAGGCAAGGAAGCCGGGATCGGCATCGGGTTGTTCGGTGGCGCGGGGACGGTCGCCGTGTACGGCGTGGGCGCGCTGGTGGCGGCCGCCATCCTCGGCCTCGCGGCCGCGGTACCGGCTTGGTTGTCGGCGCTGTTGATCGCGCTCGTCCTGTTCGCGATCGCCGGGGTGGCCGCGTTGCTGGGGAAGCGGCATGTCAGCCACGCGACCCCGCCGCTGCCGCAGCAGGCCGTCGAGGGAGTTCACGAGGACCTGGAAGCGCTGAAGGGCCACGAGCCGGAAGGTAGGGCAGTTCGATGACCACCACCAAGAACACCGAGGTGAGCGAGACCGAGGCGCTCCGGGCGGATCTGGAAAACACCAGGCAGCACCTGGCCGACACCGTGCAGGAGCTCAGCCGGCAACTGAACGTTCCCCGCCGCATCAAGGAGTCGGCCGCCCAGGCCCGCCACCGCGCCGCGGAGGCAGCAGGCACAGCCGGCCACCGAGCCGCCGACGCCGCGAGCACAGCAAGCCACCGCGCGGCCAACGTCGCGAGCACAGCCAGCCAGCGAGCCGCGGCAGTAGCCGGCACAGCTGGTCACCGCGCAGCAGAAGTCGCCGGTACTGCGGGACAGCGGGCCGCTGCGGTCGCCGGGAGCACAGGTGAGCGGGCCAAGCAGGTGCCTGGTCTCACCAAGCAGCATCCGGGCATCACCGCCGCGATCAGCGGCGTGGTCGCCGGAGCCGCGGCCGTCTGGATCGCGGGCGGTGGAAAGTGACCAAGGCCGCCAAGCTCGCCTACCGCCCGTTCGGCCTGCTGTCCGGTATCGCCGGCGGCTTGGTCGCCGGTGCCGTCTTCAAGCAGGTCTGGCGCCGGATCAGCGACGAGGAAGACGCCCCGAACGCGCTGCAATCGGAATATCCGTGGCGCGAGGTCCTGCTCGCCGCCGCCCTCCAGGGCGCCGTTTACGCCGTGGTCAAAGCGGCCATCGACCGCGGCGGCGCGAAGGCCTTCGAACGCTGGACCGGCGAATGGCCGGGTAACTGAAATCGTGCGCTGTGTCACGTAATGCAGGAAAACCCGAATAAAACAAGGGTTTCCGGGCACAGGGTCAGTGCAGGTGATGGTAACCGGGCCCCGGTGTTGAGCAGACAGCACCGGGGCTGTTTCCTGTCCACCGCCGGATTCGGGCTTCCCGGGTTGCCCTGTGGCCCTCACGCAGTGTCGTTGAAGGAATCACGTTGAGTGTGCTGAGGTCTCGACGTCAACACACAGTCGCACTAACGTCGCATTCTCTGGTCGTCACTGCAGGTAGGAAGGTTCCACAAGCGTCATGGACGTCGATTTACGGCTGGTCCGGTATTTCTTGGTGATGGCGGAGGAGCTGCATTTCACTGCGGCCGCACGCCGGCTCTATGTGTCACAACCGGCTTTGAGCAACCAGATCCGCCGCTTGGAGGCCCAACTCGGGGCCCAGTTGTTCGAACGCTCCCCGCGGGGAGTCAGCCTGACCGCGGCCGGCGATGCCTTCCTGCCGCACGCGCGCGGCGCACTCGCCGCGATCCGGTCCGGGGTGGCCGACGCGACCGCCGCGGCCGGCCGGGACCAGGTACTGCGTATCGATGTGCTCCAGACCGATCTGGCCACTCCCCGTGCCGTGCTGGCCAGGTTGCGGGACCGCCTTCCGTCGCTCCGGCTCGAAGTGAGCAGCCGGGGGACCCGGGATCAGGAGCGCCGCCTGCTCAGCGGTGAATTGGATCTCGCCCTCTGCGGCTCGACCGCGCACTGCCCGGAGGGGGTGGCCCAGCGACTGATCCGGCGCGAGGCACTCGGCGTCGCCCTGCCCGCGGATCATCCGCTCGCCTCGGCCGAAGCAGTCGCCGTACGGGAGCTGACCGGTGAGACTCACTACCTGCCGCGGGACGACTTCGCGCCGGAGTGGAACGAGTTCGTGCTGGCCTGTTGCCGTACCGCGGGGTTCACTCCGCGCCGGCATCCCGCCAGCACCGACGGGACGAGTTCCGCGCTGGAGCTCGTTCGCGCCGGCGAGTGTGTGGCGGTCGGGCTGCTCTCGACCCCGCATCCGGACGGGGTCATCGTCCGGCCCTTGGCCGCCGGCGTCCCACCTTACGGATGGTCCTTGCGCTGGCGGGATTCGGCGCGGACACCGGTCGCAGCCCTGGCCGCCCTTCGTAACCTTGAGTAGTTTTCGAACTCTGCATCGCCGCGGATCCCCTTGCTACACAGTGTTTCCGTCCGGTCACGACACCTGCGGGTTGGTGAAGGTCGAAGGTCGAATGCATAACTTCGGGTTTTATAGGGTAGGAATGACTCACACAGATATTGACCGCGGTCCAGACATGTGCCGCGCCGTGACTCACAGTCGCGAGGTCAAGAATCATGGTTACCGCACTTGCCAGCACCACCGTCGACGAGCAGTCTGCACCGAACGATCCGAAGCAGCGCCGCGACAGAGCCACCCGGGCCCTCCTGGCCCAGCGGGCCGGCTCCACGAACGAAGAAGAGCGTCAATCCCTGCTCGAGCAGGCGATCGAGCTCAACCTGGGGATCGCCCACAGCATCGCGAGCCGGTTCCGCGGCCGCGGGGTCGAGTCCGACGACCTTGACCAGGTCGCCTACCTCGGCCTGCTGAAGGCGGCCCGCAGCTACCGGCCGGACACGGACACGCCGTTCCTGGCGTACGCCGTACCGACCATCCGGGGCGAGGTCAAACGGTACTTCCGGGACTGTTCCTGGACCGTCCGGATCCCGCGCCGCCTGCAGGAACTGCAGGGCTCCATCGCGGCCGCCCGGCCGCAACTGGTCCAGGATCTCCAGCGCGATCCCACGCTGGAGGAACTCGCCGAGGCGATCGGCGTCGAGGTCGGCGACGTCGAGGCCGCCATCGCCGCGGACGGCTGCTTTTCCGTCCTCTCCCTGGACCGTCCGATGGACGGCGAGTCGACCGCCAGCCTGGCCGACACGATCGCTGACGAAGAGGACTCAGCTTTCGAGCAGACCGAAGCGGTCGCCGTCCTCGAACCGGTCCTGAACGGCCTGTCCCCGCGCGAGCGCAAGATTCTCGAGCTGCGCTTCGTCGAGGGGCACACCCAGGCCGACATCGGCGCCGAGATCGGCGTCAGCCAGATGCAGGTCTCCCGGCTGCTGCGCGGCATTCTCGACCGGCTGCGCAACCAGATCGAGCCGCCTGCCGCTGTCGCGGCCTGATCACTTCCGATCACCCGCGAACCCCTCCCCCGCTGGCGGTCCGCCGTAAACTTGTCTGTACGGCGGACCACCAGCGGACGGGAAGTCAGATGCCGACGGCACCTATCTTCGTGGTTCAGTTGCACGACGCCAGACGGCTGCACTACGACGTCCGGCTCGAGGTCGACGGTGTGCTGAAATCCTGGGCCGTACCACGGGGTCCTTCACTGGACCCGTCGGTGAAGCGGCTCGCCGTCTTCACCACCGACCACTCGATCGAGTACGCCGAGTACGAGGGCGTGATCGCGGACAGCCAGTACGGCAGTGGTGCCGTGATCGTCTGGGACGCAGGCATCTACCAGAACCTCACCAGGGACAAGCAACGCCTCGTCGACCCGGCCACCGCCATCGATCGAGGCCACTTCAAGTTCCGGCTGCAGGGCGTCAAGCTGAACGGCGTCTTCGCCTTCACCCGCACCGAGCGTGACTGGTTGCTGGTCAAGGTCCGTGACGACGACGCCGATCCGCTGCTCGATCTCACCGTGGCGGAGCCGCGCTCGATTCTCAGCGGACTCACGATCGAGGAGATGGCTGCTACTGGAGGCTGAGTCGCACCAGAGCAGTGACGACGATTCCGCCCGCGACCGCCACCAGCATCGGCACCCTGGTCAGGCACAATCCGCCTGCCACGCCGACTCCGGCCAGCTCGGTCCAGTCGAGCTCGCGCCACCCCGGGCCACCCAGGTCGGTCACGATCAACCCGGCGAGCAGCACGGGAGCGGTCAGAGCGGTCATCCGCACCACCGTCGGCGGGAGCTTCTTGCTCCCGATCACCAACGGTGCGCTCGCCTTCATCAACCAACTGAGCACCGTCAGCACCAGAACCGAAAGCCACATCTTCATTCCTGCTCACCACCTTTCTCGGGCAGAACGCCCAGCAGGGCCGCGGCTGTCGCGCCGAGCAGCGCGTAACCAGGTGCCGTGACGAACAACAGCCCGGCGGCGATCGCCGCGCCCAGTACTGCGGCCACCAGCGCGCGGGACGATCGCCGCAATTCGTCCAGCGCCAGGATCACGAAGAACGCCGGGAAGGCGACATCGAGCCCCAGCCGGTGCATCAGGTCCGGCGTGGGCGAAAGCAGTACGCCGATGGCGGTCCCGCTCACCCAGGTCAGCCATTGCGTGGCACTCGCTCCGATCAACCGGCCCACGTCGTACTCGCCATTGTTGCGGTGGGCAACGACAAAGGAAGCGTCGACCAGCGTCTGGGCTTGCAGTGCCCGGGACAGCCGGCCGCCTTGCAGGCTGTCGTTCAGCGCCAGGCTCATCACCAGGTACCGGGCGTTGATGAGCACTGCCGCGGTGACGGCCGCGACTGCCGATCCGCCGGCGAGCGTCGTCAGCAGGGTGAACTGGGCCGATCCGGAGAACGCGAACATCGAGAACAGGATCGGCAGGCCGAATCCCCAGCCCCGGGCCCGCGCTTCGGCGCCGAAGCTGAGCGCGAGCACGAAACCTGCCGTCGCGGGGCCGATACCCAGCCGCATCCCGTCGAGGAAGGCCGACTTCTTCTCTGTGCGCAGACTCATGAGCCGCGCACCTTCTGGTAGTGCCGCTTCGCCCGGGCGCGGTTGCCGCAGTCCGCCGAGCTGCACCATCGTCGCGAACCGTTCTTGCTCCGGTCCAGGAACAACCAGCCGCAATCGTCATCGGAGCACTCGCGCAGCCGAGTCAGGTCCTCCCGCTCGAGCAACCTGGCGGCCGCCAACCCGAGCGTCGCGACGAGACCTCCGGCCTCCCAGTCGAGCAGCCGCACCCCAGCCGTACGGGGTGGTTCGGCGGCGGCCAGGGCCTCGACGACAAGGTGGCGCAGTGCCTCCAGATCAGGTTCGGTCGGCAGTTCACCGCGCGCTACGGGCCGTAGTACCCGATAAGTCGTCTCCCGGACGTCGCGGACCTGCTGGAGGGACGCCGCGTCCGGGTTCAGGCCGACGGCGGCACACCAGTTCGCCAACTCCGCCGCCGTGACCAGCCGGTCGACGCGGCGCGAGTCGTCGAGACGCCACGCCACCGTGTTCACCAGGTCGACCGCCAGGTGGCCGCCGATCAATTCGGGCTGGTAGCCCATGACAAATCACCTCACTAACAAGCTAAAGTCATTTAGCTCGTTAGTGCAACCGCTCGGCGATTCACCAGCCGTCGACGTGCAGGATGTCCTCCAGCGGCTGGCGAGGAGCCGGCTTGAAGGTGTCGCCGGTGTAGTAGGCAGTGGGCAGGAGAACGGCTTGCCGGATGTCTTCCGGCAGTCCGAGCAACTCGGAGATCTCCTGCTCGTACGTCAGGTGCAGGGTGGTCCACGCAGTACCGAGGCCGCGGGCGCGGGCTGCGAGGCAGTAGCTCCAAGCGGCCGGCAGGATCGAGCCCCAGGTCCCAGCCTGGTTGCCCGCGCCCAGTGACTTGACCTGCAGGCACGGGATGACGAGAACCGGGACCTGACCCATCCGCTCGCCGAGATACGCCACACTCGACCCGACGCGCTGCTGCACCGGCGCCCGGTCCGGATCATCGGCGTACAGGCGACCGGCCGCGCCCGCCGACTCCAGGTACGAGGCGACCGAGCGGCGGTAGTACTCACCGATCGCCGCCCGCTTCGCGGGATCCGTGATCACCAGCCAGTGCCAGGTCTGCCGGTTGGAGCCGGACGGAGCCTGGAGCGCGATCTCGATGCATTCCTTGATCAACTCCGGCGGCACCGGCCGATCCAGCTCCAGCCGCTTGCGGACGGTCCGGGTCGTGGTGAGCAGGTCGTCGGGGGTCAAGTCGAGTGTGGTCACCGCTTCAGTTTGTCAGCCCCCGTACGCCGTACCGCGCGCCTGCCTACTCGAAGGGCGTGGGGTCTCCGGCTCCGACGCGGACGATCTCCGGGGTGTCGTCGGAGAAGTCGATGACGGTGGTGGGCTCGGTGCCGCAGTCGCCGGAATCGACGACGGCGTCCACCTGATGGTCGAGGAGCTCCTTGATCTCCCAGCCCTGCGTCATCGGCTCCTCCTGGTCGGGGAGCAGCAGGGTGGACGACAACAGCGGCTCGCCGAGCTCCTCGACCAGGGCCTGGGTGACGATGTGGTCGGGGATCCGGACCCCGACCGTCTTCTTCTTCGGGTGCAGCAGCCGGCGCGGTACTTCCTTGGTGGCGGGCAGGATGAAGGTGTAGCTGCCCGGCGTCGCCGCCTTGATCGAGCGGAACACCGCGTTGCTGATGTGCACGAACTGCCCGAGCTGGGCGAAGTCCTGGCAGACCAGCGTGAAGTGGTGCCGGTCGTCGAGGTGCCGGATGGTCCGGATCCGGTCGATGCCGTCCTTGTTCCCCAGCGCGCAGCCGAGCGCGAAGCAGGAGTCCGTCGGGTAGGCGATCAGGCCGCCACCGCGAACCAGCTCGACCACCTGCCCGACCGCGCGCTTCTGCGGATTCTCCGGATGCACATCGAAATACCTGGCCATCCCCAGACCCTAGCGGTCCTTCCGCTTGCGCAGCAGGTCGAGTGCGGTGGTGAACGCGGTGTCGCGGTGGGCTTTGAATTCCTCGGCGGTGAAGACCGGGACGCGGAGGTCCGGCGGGATGCCGGGGCCGTCGAAGGAGGACCAGTCGAGCGTGCGGAACTCTTCGTTCGGGAGGATGTACTCCCAGCCGTTCGGCAGCGTCCGCTGGAGGGTGTCGGAGAAGACGCCCTGGGTGTTCTGCCCGACCCGGACCGGCCGCGGGCTCCGGTTCATCATCGCCTCGGTGAAGGTCTCACCCGCGCTCAGCTGGGAACCACCGGTGAGGATCACCAGCGGACCGGCGTACCGGGGTCGTTGGGACGGCTTGACGAAGAACGGCTGCGGCGCGGTGAAGGACGACGCGTCCTGCGGATCGTTGCGGGCTCGCTTGAAGTAGGCGAAGTACGGCTTGTTCGTCAGCCGGCCGGCCACATCCAGGGCGAGCTGGTCGGAGCCACCGCCGTTGATCCGCAGGTCGAGGATCAGCCCGCGCAGCCTGGCGGCTCCGGCGAGCGCTTTGTCGAGTGCCTGGTTCAGCGCGACGCGTTCCGCGGTGTAGTCGGGGATGTCGCCGTAGCCGAGGAACGCGATCACCCGCAGGTAGCCGATCCGGCCCGGCAGGTCGGCGTACCCGATCCGATCATGCCCGTACGACGTGTAGGTGAGCCCTTTGAGCGCAGTGCTCTCGATGTACGGCCGGATCTGCGCCTCGAGTTTCTCGGTCGGAAACGTCGTACCGGGGCGCACGCCTTCGTAGAACTTGCCGCTCGGCGTGCGGATCGCGGTGTGCGCGTCGCCCAGCGGCCGGATCATCGACGCCAGCAGTTCGAACAGCGCGTCCTCCGAGATGCCCGGCGTCACCAACGGCCGGTACTTCGCCCGGACGGCGCGCCAGTCGATCCCCTTGGCGGCGAAGAACGGGTAGTTCTCGGCGTAGTCGGTCCAGAACTGGTCGAACACGGCGAGCGGCCCGGTCGGCTGGGGTCGTGTGCAGGTCCGCGGAAGCTTCTCCAGCCGGCGGAGGACCTTCTCGCCGACGTTGCCCTCTACGTGCAGGCGGTTGTGTTCGACGGTGAAGGCCTGTTCGCCGGCAGCGGTGAACCGGTTCCCGTCCTGCTGGTAGGTCGCGGGCGCCGAGCAGCTGATGCCGGTGACCGAGTAGAGCCGCGCCTTTCCATTGCCAATGGCAACTATCGTGCCGTAACCCTCGGTCTGCCACACGCCGTCGAGGCTGCTCGCGGCCGTCGCGGCCGTCAGTGGGGCGGCGATCAGACCGGCGGCGACCGCGGCACCGATCAGCACCCGGCGGGCAGGTCGGAATGTCTGTGAGTCCATGCCGCAACTCTCGACGGACGGCCGGGGGCTCACCATGGCGCGAAGTCCCCCAGCGAGGTGGTGTTACGTCTACCTCGCCAACCCGATCGCGGCGGCGGTCACCACCAGATTCTCCGCATAGCCACCTTTGGCCGGGTCGTAAGCGCCGGTACAGGTGATCAGCACCAACCGGTGATCACCCGTCTGATCGAAGGCACCGCTGGTGGTCGCGAGCGCGTCCTTGGGAACGGCGGTCACCGTCGAGATCCGGTACGACGCGCTGTGCCCGCCGTCGCCGCGCAGTACGACGATTTCGCCGGGCTTCACCTGTCGTAGCCGGACGAAGAAGCCGATCCCTTCCGTGGCCGAGTCGACATGGCCCGCCAGCACCACGGACCCGAACGGATCACCCGCCTCGGCGCCGCCGTCCCACCAGCCGACTCGCTGGACGTGTTCGGGTACGACGAGTTGGCCGTTCACCGTGCTGGCCGGAAGCACCGGCGCCCGGCGCCCGCCGGGGAGCACCACCTCGGTCGGCACGAAGCGGACCCGTTGGCTGGCGGCCGGCGTACCGACTCTTCCGGGCAGCACGGACGGCGGCGCCGACTGTTCCACAGCCGGTACGCCGCCGCCCTCGCCAGGAGCCGGCACAGCTTGGTCGACCTGCGCGGCACACCCCTCCAGGGCCACGCAGCACAACAGCAGTCCGAGCAGGATCCTCCTCAGCGACGCACGACCTTCCGCACCGTGACCACCGAGGCGCCTACCAGCAACAGGGCGACGAGTGCGATCGGCGCTACCGGCGACTGCTCATCGTTCATCAGGCCGGCGGCCTGACCGCCTGTTCCCGTGTTCACCAGGCCCGGCCGGTCGGATCCGGTACCGGGCAGCCGCAATGACGTCACCACCACGTTCATCGTCTTCGAGTTCGGTTCACCGATCGCGAAGACCCGGGTCAGATAACCGGCCTTGACCGCCAATGACAACGGCCCCAGCACGACCGGCGAAGTCGCTCCGGCCGGCACGATGTCGACGGAATATTTACCGGCCGGTACGACCACGTCGAGTGATTCCCCGTTCGCCACATTCGCGAACAGCACCTTTCCGTTCACCCGGATGTCGGCCGGTCCGACCGCGGCGGTGTGCGCGACCCGGAGCGCGGCCTTGTCCTTCGGCACCCCGGTCAGTTTGTTCGCGTAACTGGTGATCACCGGCGCCGCCGTCGGCGCGGCCGGCCGGTGGATGACCACGTCGAGGTTGCTTCCGGCACCTACCGTGACGACCCGCTCGATCACCACCTTGCCACCGTCACGAGCGGTCACTTTCCGTTGGCCGGCAGCCACGTCGAGCGGACCGACCACCTCGGCGCCCTGCACCCCGCGGGCGACCGTCCGGCCGTCGACCGAGATGTCGAGCGACCGCCCGGGCAGCCCCTGGATGACGTGCAACTCACCCTTGCCGGCGGCATCGGCCGGTACGGCGAACAGTGCGGAGGCGGCCGCGATCATCACCGCGAGCGCCAGCGAAATCACCCTCAGAGAATGCGGACCTCGGATTCTCGATATTTTCGTCGCGCTTTTCCGGGGCTTTTCCGCAACCCTTCGGAATGGCTTGAACACGCTCCGTTCCAGCATTCTTCCCCCTCATCGAGAACATTCTGGAAATAGTGGCGAGTGCCAATTTCGGCGTATCGTATGCGGAAGTCGATCCGGCCACCAGAGGAAGTGTCCGGGTCTTTGGGGGACGAGATCCGATGTCATTGTTCAGAGGACTTGCATGCGTCGCGCTGGCACTGGGGCTGAGCGTGGCCACCGCTTGCTCGGGCGAACAGGCCGGACCGACGCCGCCGAGTCCAGGGGCGCTGGCCAGTGGTGGTGGCACGGCTCCGGTGCAGCCACCGCCGACGCCCGAGGGGACCGGCCTGACGGCACCCGGCATCCGGCTGGCCGCAGTACCGCGGGGTGACGGCAGCTTCGACATCACCGAGGACGTGATCGTCCGGAGTGCCATCGCCACGTTGCCGCTCCGGCCACCCGACTCCGGTGCGGACCTGCCTGGCATGATGACCCCCACCCAGCCGAAGATCAGCGAGCTGGCAGTGCTCGCGGACGGTGAGCCGGTGCCGGTGGATCAGGCGACCATCAGTGGACCCAGCCAACTGCCGCTGATCACTGCACCGACCAAGTTCAAGCTGACCTACCGGCTCAGCGGCTCGGTGGTCCGGCGGATGCCGTCGACCACCGGACGCGCGGCTGCAGCGATCAAGCCGCTCACGGCCGATGTCGACAGCACTCTGCCGACCGATCTCATCGTCTCTGGCGGCGGCCTGCGCAACGCGATCTGTCCACAGCTGACCGAGAGCCGCTGCGCAGTGGGCGAGCCACCGGGTATGTCGGTGCAGCCGGGCATCCCGTCCGGCCAGTCGCTCGCAGTATTGCAATTGGATCTTCCGCTACAGCCGTAGCGACGCCGGGCACGCTTACGCTGTGGCCATGGTCGACGCGCAACCTGAGGACACGGATCGGATCGCCTTCGGGACCGCCCGGGCCAGGTGGGTGCTGGCCGCCACGGCTCTCGGCTCCGGCATGGCCTTCCTCGACGGCACGGTCGTGAACGTCGCCCTGCCGGCGATGGGCGAGGACCTCGGGGCGGGCATCGCCGGGCTGCAATGGATCGTCAACGGCTACATGCTGATGCTGGCCTCGCTGATCCTGCTCAGCGGCTCACTCGGCGACCGGCTCGGCCGGCGACGGCTCTTCGTCGTCGGCGTGATCTGGTTCGCGCTCGCTTCTCTGGTTTGCGCCGTCGCGCCCACTCTCGGCGTGATGATCGGCGGCCGCGTCCTGCAGGGCGTCGGCGGTGCGCTGCTCACCCCCGGCAGCCTGGCGATCCTGCAGACCAGCTTCCGGCATTCCGATCGGGGCAAGGCGGTGGGCGCCTGGTCGGGTCTGACGTCGGTCGCGGCCGCGATCGGTCCGTTCGTCGGCGGCACGCTGGTGGACCACGGCTCCTGGCGGCTGATCTTCCTGCTCAACCTGCCGCTCGCCCTGATCACCGTGCTGGTGGCGATGCGGCACGTCCCGGACACCCGCGACGAGACCGCCTCCGGCAAGCTCGATCTCGGCGGTGCCCTGCTGGCCACGATCGGGCTGGCCGGGCTGACGCTCGGCCTGATCAGCGCCGGGGATCGCGGGTTCGGGGATCCCGCAGTACTGACGAGCCTCGTCCTCGGTGTCGTTGCTCTCGCGGTCTTCGTGGAGGTCGAGCGGCGGAGTTCGCACCCGATGCTGCCCCCGGGGATCTTCAAGAACCTCCGCTTCACCGGCGCGAACCTGGTCACCGTCGTCGTGTACGGCGCGCTGGGCACGGCAACCTTCCTGGTCGTCGTCTACCTGCAGACAGTCCTCGGGTACGACGCCCTGCACGCCGGCGCCGCATTGCTGCCGATGACCTTGCTGATGCTCAGTTTGTCGGGCTACGCGGGCAGCCTGTCCGAACGGATCGGTGCGCGGGTCCCGATGACAGTCGGCCCGGTGCTGATGGCCGGCGGCTTCCTCCTGATGCGCCGGATCGGCCCGGGCGCCGGCTACTTCACCGAGATCCTGCCCGCTGTCGTCGTACTCGGGCTGGGACTGGTGTCGACGGTCGCCCCGCTGACCGCGACCGTCCTGTCGTCCGTCGAGGATCACCACGCCGGCATCGCTTCCGGGGTGAACAACGCGGTCGCCCGATCGGCCCAGCTGATGGCGGTCGCCGCCATCCCGCTGGCCGCCGGCATCACCGGCGACTCCTACCGCGACCCGGTCGCCTTCGGCCACAGCTTCATGACCGCCATGTGGATCTCCAGCGCCCTGGCCGTCGCCGGCGCCGCCTTGGCCTGGCTGACCCTGGCCGACCACCGCCCCGAACCACGCAAACCGGTGGCCGTCAGCACCCACCGCCACTGCGCCCTCGAGTCCCCACCCCTCTCGAACTGCCCAAGCTCCCGCTAGGCGTCGCCGGCCGACTTGTCGACAAAGCGCGCCTTCTTCAACGTCAGGTAGTGCTTGCGTACGTCGGTCGGCAGACGCTCGATGGCGTAGCGGAGCATGGTACGGGGCATCGTGGCGGCGTACTGGTCGAGGAAGGCCAGCAGCTCGTCGGCGGAGACGCGCTTGCCGGCTTCGCGGAGCATCCAGCCGGAGGCTTTGTGGATGAGATCCTCGGAGTCGGTGAGAACCAGGGCGGCGAGCTGGTAGGTGTCCGCGGTCTGGCCGGCGCCGATCAGGCGCTGGGTGGCGATCAGGGCGATCCGGCGTTCCCAGATGTTGCTAGAGGCAATCAATTTGTAGAGTGGGTCGCGAGGTTTGTCGAGCAGATGGCCGCCGACGATCTGCGGGGCGCTGCAGTCGACCAGGTCCCAGTTGTCGATGTGCGCGGTGTTCCGCAGATAGAGGTGGTAGATCTCGGCGAGCTCGGCCGGGTTCGCGGTACGGGGTTTCAGGGCGAGCGATGCCCGGTCGGCCAGGAGTGCCAGTACTGCGAGTCGGTGCTCGTGGACCGGACTGGCCAGCGCCTTCTCCAGGTCGGGCAGCGGGAGGCCGGCGCGGACGTAGGGCTTCAGGAGGCCGCGCAGGGTGGACAGCTTCACACCGATCATCCGGTCGCCGAAGCCGTAGCCGCCGGGCTGGAGCTGGAAATAGCGGGCGAGCACTTCGGCGACAGCAGGATCGGCCGCGTCGTCGATCGCTGACAGTAGTTCGTCGACAGTCATCGGAGTCCCTTCGTCACGCGTTGCGAAGTCTAGGAGAGAAAGGCTCCCCGGGGTTCATCACGCTCCGGGGTCGCTCGTGGCGGGGGCGTTGTGGGTGTGGAGCGTTCGGGCATACGGTGAGGGGAGGGCAGTTCCCCCACGCCAGGACCCACCGGCGTCCGCGGAGCCGCCCTCGGGGAGGATGGCCGTGACGAGCCAGCCGGAGTCGCCGGACCACGAGATGGTCCGGACCATTTTCGACGCCGTCACCGAGGAGCTGGAGCCTGGGGTCCTGCTGGTTCGGATGTCGGGGGAGATCGACATCGCCAGCACCGAGCTGGCGGCCGAGGCGATCCGGGCCGCCGTCGTACCGCCGACCCGGCTGGTGCTGATCGACCTGTCCGCGGTGACGTTCTGCAGCTCCGCGGGGTTGGGAAATCTGGTCGAGGCGCGGCGGCTTGCGGGCCAACATGGCATCGATCTCGCATTGGTCGGCGTCGGTCGTCCGGTGGACCGCCCGCTGTCCATCACCGGACTCGGCGGACAGTTCCGCATCTTCGCTTCGGCCGCTGACGCCCTTCGCCAGCGCGAAGGCTGATGGACAGCCGGTCCCGGTGAAGCGGCCGGGTCCCCTGCGGGACCTGGTGGTCATCGGCGCATCCGCCGGCGGGGTCGAGGCGCTCCGTGCACTGGTGTCCGCCTTGCCGCCGGACCTGCAGGCCGGCGTACTGATCGTGTTGCATCTGCGCGAAGGCAGTACGAGCGCTCTGGCGCACATCCTCGATACGGCCGGTCCCTTGCCGGCGCGCTTCGCCGAGGACGGGGCTCCGATCGAGAACGGCCACCTGTACGTCGCGCCGCCTGATCACCACCTGCTCGTCAACGGCGGGCACCTCAGCTTGTCCGACCGGCCCGCCGAGAACGGGCACCGTCCGTCCATCGACGCGCTCTTCCGATCTGCCGCGAACGATCGCGGCCGATCGGCCGTAGGCGTCGTCTTGTCCGGCGTGCTCGACGACGGCACCGCGGGGCTGGCTGCGATCAAGTCGCGCGGCGGGATGGCGATCGTCCAGGACCCGGCGGACGCGGCGTACCCAGGGATGCCGGACAGTGCGCTGGCCAACGTCGAGATCGATCAGCTGCTGCCTGCCGCGGCCATCGGCGCCGAGCTCGGCCAGATCCTCGCCGCACCGGCCGGCCTGGTCTGTCCGGACTGCGGCGGCGGGCTGTCCGTCCTGACCCCCGACCAGTCGGGGGTCGGCTGCCGTTCCGGCCATGTCTGGTCGGCCGACGCGCTCCTCGACACCACCGACCAGCCGCTCCAGGCGGCCTTGTGGACAGCGGTGCGCTCCCTGGACAACAAGGTCGAGCTCGCCGAACGGATGGCGGCCACCGCGCGGCAGCGCGGGAACGTGGCGCTGGCGCAGCGGTATTCGGGGTCGATGGAAGAGGCCCGGGCGGCGGCCAGGCTTCTGCGCAACAGACTGACCGCGGGTGAGTCCGAGGTTGCCAGAGACGGCGAGGTGAACTGATGGGTCATGGTGGCCCCCTCGACATCGCCGTCCGGACGGTCGGCGAGGCGATCGTCATCACGCCTTCCGGCGTCCTGGAGGTGGCCACGGCGCCGCAGTTGCGGACCCTGCTGTTCAAGGCGCTCGCGGACCAGCCGGGAGCTGTCATCGTGCAGTTGCAGGATCTTGTCCTCGCCAAGGCCTACACGCTCAGCCTGTTCACCGCGGTGGCGCGACAGACCGCGGACTGGTCCGGCATCCCCTTGCTGCTCGTCGCCGGTCAGCGGAACACCCGCGCGTTCCAGGTGGAGTCCGCGGCCGTCGCCCGGTTCATCCCGGTCTTCGCCGACCTCGCGTCGGCGCTGGCCGCGATCCACACTCCCCCGGCCCGGCAGCTGACCAGACTCCGGTTGCCGTCGGATCCGAACAGTTGCCGAGTCGCCCGGCGGTTCGTCGCGGCGACCTGCGAGCTGTGGCGCTGCGAGGACCTGTCCGAGGACGCCGTCGCCATCGTGTCGGAGCTGATCGGCAACGTCGTACGGCACACCCGCTCCGATGCCGATCTCCGGCTCGAGTTGCGTCGGCAACTGCTCACGGTGGCGGTCTCCGACACCGACCCGGGCTTCCCGGTACGCCGGCCGCCGTCCACCACCAGGGAAAGCGGGCTCGGGCTGGGCATCGTCACCGAGCTGGCAACCGCGTGGGGTGCCAACGCGACCTCGACCGGCGGCAAGGTGATCTGGGCGACGCTGCGGCTCGAGCCGCTGAACGCCAAGCTCGCGATCAACAACGACTGGTGTAACGGCCGCTAGCGTGACGGCGTGATCACCCCCACCGCGGCCGACTCCGCGGACCTCGAAGCCCTGCTCGACTACCTGCGCGAGTCCCGTGGCTTCGACTTCGGCGGGTACAAGCGGACCAGTCTCGGCCGCCGGATCCGGCACCGGATGGACCAGGTCGAGGTCGGCAGCTATCACGACTACCTCGACCTGCTCCAGGTCGATCCGGGCGAGTTCACGGCACTGTTCAACACGATCCTGATCAACGTCACCAGCTTCTTCCGCGATCCGCAGTCCTGGCAGGTGCTGCAAACCCAGGTGGATCCCAGCACTCCTGACCGAGCGGAGTCCCGGCGACCCACTCCGGGCCTGGAGCACCGGCTGCTCCTCCGGCCAGGAGGCCTACACGCTGGCGATGCTGCTCGCCGAGGAACTCGGCCTCGACAACTACCTGAAGCAGGTGAAGATCTACGCCACCGACATCGACGACGAGGCGCTCACCCAGGCGAGGCAGGCCGCGTTCTCCGCGGCGGATCTGCAGGACGTGCCCGAGGACCTGCGGACGAAGTACTTCGAACTCCGCGACGGCCGGTACCTGTTCCATCCGGAGCTGCGCCGTACGGTGATCTTCGGGCGCAACGACCTGGTCCAGGACGCGCCCATCTCGCGGGTGGACCTGCTGCTGTGCCGCAACACGTTGATGTACTTCAACGCGGAAACCCAGCAGCGGATGTTGAACCGTTTCCACTTCGCGCTGGTTCCCCGCGGCGTGCTCTTCCTCGGCCGCGCGGAGATGCTGCTCGGCCGGACCCGGCTGTTCGAGCCGATCGACCTGAAGCAGCGGATCTTCCGCCGGGTGGCGAACCGGACGGTGAACGCCGGGCGCTCCACCGCTGGTCCCGCCGGCGACCAGGAGCGACCGAGTGAGCGGCTGCACGAACTCGCCTTCGTCGCGAGCCCGATCGCCCAGCTGCTGATCGGCGCCGACAACACCCTGGTGATGCAGACCGATCAGGCGGCGACCCTGTTCGGCCTGTCCGGACGTGACCTCGGCCGGCCGGTCCGGGAGCTGGACGTCTCGCACCAGCCGCTGGCCCTGCGCAGCTACCTGGACCAGGTGGTCGCCGAGCGCAAGCCGGTCCGGGTCTCCGAGGTGGAGTTCGGCCGTCCGGGCGGCATCGTGCACTGGTTCGAGGTCCACCTGAACCCGGTCACCGAGGGCAACGAACTGCTCGGTGTCTCGGTGGCCTATCACGACGTCAGTGCGATCCGGGCGCTGCGGCTGGAGGTCGACCGGGCCGGGCGCCAACTGGAGACCACGAACGCCGAACTCCAGTCCACGAACGAAGAACTGGAGACCACGAACGAAGAGCTCCAATCGACTATCGAGGAACTGGAGACCACCAACGAGGAGCTCCAGTCGACCAACGAAGAACTGGAGACGATGAACGAGGAACTGCAGTCGGCGAACGACGAACTGCAGAGCATCAACGAGGCGGTGCGCGAACGGAGTACGGAACTGAACGACGTGAACGACTTCCTCGAGTCCGTGCTGACCGCGTTCACGGTCGGGGTCGTCGTGGTCGATCTCGAACTGCTGGTGCTCGCCTGGAACGCCGCCGCCCAGGAGCTGTGGGGCGTCCGCGGTGACGAGGCCGAGGGCCGGCATCTGCTCAACCTCGACGTCGGGCTGCCTGCCGACGTACTGCGGCCGCTGGTCCGCGACGCGCTGAACGGGTCGGGGTCGGCGACCGAGGCCGTGGTGGAGGCAGTCAATCGGCGCGGCCGGGCCATCGTCGTACGGTTGATCTGCAGCGTGCTGAGCGGCGCCGAGGGACGGCGGCGCGGGGTGCTGCTCACCATGGAGCAGATCGATTCCGGTGAGGCACGAGGCTCAGAACCGCTCCCCGAAGGTGGCCGGGCCCTACGATGACGGCGTGACTGGGGATTCGAAGAAGCAGGCGAGCCGGCCGACCGTGCAAGACGTCGCCCGGGAGGCGGGCGTGTCCCCGTCGACCGTTTCGCGCGCGCTGCACACCCGTGGTTACGCCTCCCGCGAGGTCCGCGAGCGGGTCCAGGCGGTCGCCCAGCGGCTCGGCTACGTCCCGAACCACATGGCCCGGAACCTGCGCAGCCGGACGTCGACGGCGATCGGCGTACTGATCTCCGACCTGCGCAACCCGTTCTACGCCGACCTGGCCGCGGGGGTGGAGGAAGTACTGCGCGCCGAGGGGCACCAGATGATCCTGGTGAACGACAACGGCGACCCCGACGAGGAGATGCACGCGGCCGAGACGCTGCTGGCCATGCAGGTCGCCGGCGTGATCGTGACCCCGGTCGCCGCGGGCTGCTCGAAGATGTTGCAGGACAACGGGATCCACGTCGTCTGCGCCGACCGGCGGCTCGGCCGGACCGGCTCCGACGCGGTTCTGAGCGACAACAAAGCGGGTGCCCAGGAGCTGACCCAACACCTGATCGACCTGGGCCACGAGCGGATCGGCCTGCTGATCGACGAGACGAAATGGTCCACCGGGGCCGGTCGACTGTCCGGATTCCGGGCAGCTCACGAAATTGCTGGAATCGATCTCGACGACGATCTGATCGTCTACACCAGCTTCGACGCCGACGCCGCCCGGCAGAGCACCCGGGAACTGCTGAACGACCACCACGTCACCGCGATCATGGCCGCCAACAACGTGCTGGCGCAGGGCGCACTGGCCGAAATCAAGCACCGCAGGCTGCGAATCCCGCACAAGATCAGCCTGGCGGCGTACGACGACGTGCCCTGGATGTCACTCGTCCAGCCCGGGATCACCACCGTCGATCAGCACACTGTGGATATAGGCCGTAGCGCTGCGCAACTGTTGCTGGCCCGGATCCGGGACGAACTGCCCGCCAGACACCGCACGATCCGGGTCGCGCCGCGGCTGATTGTGCGCGGATCCACCGGATCTCCTCCCCGCAACTAGCAAAACTGGCGTACCACCGTCCACATGACCCAAATTTATGTGGACCGAGTCATCGCCAGGCAGCTCGACCGTCACGCCGAGGTCGCCTACGCGATGCACAGCCAGCTGGACGCGATCCAACAGGTCGCCGACGAGCTCATCCGCCGACTGGACTCGGGCGGAGTGCTCTACACCTACGGCAACGGAGGATCCGCTGCCGACGCCCAACACCTGGTCGGTGAGCTCATCGGCCGCTACCTGCGGGAACGGCGGCCGCTACCCGCCGTTGCCCTGGTCGGCGACGCGGCCGTGACGAGCTGCATCTCCAACGACTACTCCTACGACGAAGTGTTCTCCCGCCAGGTGGAGGCCCTGGCGCGGCCGAACGACATGGTGATCGGGTTCACCACCTCCGGTACGTCGCCGACCGTGGTGAAGGGGCTCGCGATGGCCCGCTCGCGCGGCGCGTGCTCGGTCGCCTTCACCTCCACCCGCGGGATCGCCCTGGCGGCAGCGGCCGACCTGGCGATCGTCGTACCGGCGGAGGAGACCGCCCGGATCCAGGAGATGCATCTGGTCGCGCTGCACCTCGTCAGTGAGCTGGTCGATCAATGGGCGACCGCCTGCTGATCGCACCACTTCCGCCCGAGCGGCGGTCCGGGCGAACCCTGTGCGCCCGGTCCGCCGCTCTGTACTGGTAGCGTCCTGTGTCCCCCGCATTGGCGTCCGGCGTACCGAAGAAGGAATGTTCATGGGCGAGAGCTCCTCCAAGATCATCGTCGTCGTGCCGACCTACAACGAGCGGGAGAACCTGCCCGTCCTGGCCGGCCTCCTGTCGGACCTGCGGCTGCCCGGCCTGCAGATGCTGGTGGTGGACGACAACTCCCCCGACGGCACCGGCGCCGTGGCCGACGAACTGGCCGAGAAGGCGCCCGAGCAGGTCGCCGTACTGCACCGGACCGAGAAGGACGGCCTCGGCCGCGCCTACATCGCGGGCATCACCCGGGCCCTGGCCGAGGACGCCGACATCGTGATCCAGATGGACGCCGACCTGTCCCACCCCGCCTCGGTGATCCCGACCATGGTCGAGACGCTGCGGACCACCGACGCCGGCGTGGTGATCGGCTCCCGGTACGTCGAAGGTGGCTCGGCCGCGGCCGAGTGGGCCTGGCACCGACGACTGCTGTCGGCGTTCGCGAACGTCTACGTGAACACCATCCTGCGGCTGCACGTGAAGGACGCCACGGCCGGCTTCAAGGCCTGGAAGGCGGACACCCTGCGCGCGATCGACGTCTCGACCATCCAGAGCAACGGCTACTCGTTCCAGGTGGAGATGAACTACCGGACCGTACGCCGCGGCCTGCGCATCGCCGAGGTCCCGATCCGCTTCGAGGAACGCACCGTCGGCGCCTCCAAGATGACCCTCAAGGTCCAACTCGAATCCGCCATGATGCCCTGGAAACTCCTCTTCAAGCGCTCCTGACCTTTGCCGTCACCCCGGCAGCGCTGTGCGTTGCGGTGCGGTGCATCTTGGCCACCATGCTGGACGCGACCAGCAGGGCCGCACTGTCGCGGATCGTGTCCGCGTCAACCTGGGTGCCGTAGCGTGCCACCCGGCGGACGAAGCGCGGCTCTTGACCCGGTGCTGGTGAGAGCTGCGGATCAGCCGTACCCGAGGGCGTGCAGGCGGGCGTCGTCGATGCCGAAGTGATGCGCGATCTCGTGCACGACAGTGATGTTCACCTCGTCGACAACGTCCTCGACGGTCTCGCAGATCGACAGCGTCGGATTGCGATAGATCGTGATCCGATCCGGCAGCACGCCGCCGTAGTAGTGCCCCCGCTCGGTCAACGGAATCCCCTCATAGACCCCGAGCAACTCCGGATCACTCGCCGGCGCATCGTCCTCGACGAACACAGCCACGTTGTCGATCAACGCCGCCAACTCCCCCGGCACCAAATCCAACGCCTCGGACACCAACCCCTCGAAGTCCGCCCGACTCATCTCAATCACCCCACCACCCTAGTGACCCTCCCCACACCCACCCCGTACTCCGTACGCCGGCCCCCCGTTGTCTAAGCGCACCCACACGCCCTCCTAGCCCCCTCCCCGCCTCCCCGCCTCTCAGCCCTCTCCCCGGCCTCCTCGGCTGCCGCAGGCCTGTCCACGGCCTCCCGGCCAGCGCGCCCTTTCACGGCCTCACCGCCCCCTCCGCCCTCTCCACGGCCTGCCCGGCTGCCTCGGGCCTGTCCACGGCTCCCCGGCTAGCGCGCCCGTTCCACTGCTTCCCCGCCTTCCTCAGCCCCTCCCAGCCTTCCCGCTTCCTCAGCCTTTCCAGGCCTCCTGCTGCCTCGGCGCTCGCCGACCCTTCGCCTCTCCCCTCGCGTCCCCCGGCGCCCCTCCCCTCGCATGCCTCAGCGCCCCCTCCGCCCGCACTTTGCCGCGCGCCCATCGCCCTCACCCGCACCCCACCCACGCCCTCACCCGCACCCCACCCACGCCTTCTCCCCCACCCCACCCCCCACCCCACCCCCCGGCCTCCCCTCCCCAATCCCCCTTGCCAGGAACTCGTTTTGGACCTCAGCCCGGTGTCCTCTATGCTTACGGCTGTCCCTGGAGCTTCGGCTCCCGCGGTCCGAGTCCCCATCGTCTAGTGGCCTAGGACGCTGCCCTTTCAAGGCGGTAACGCGGGTTCGAATCCCGTTGGGGATACGGTCGAAAGACCGATGTCGGCAAGGCTCGCAAGATGGTGTAGCATCATCGAGCAATCTGGCCCAGTAGCGCAGTTGGTTAGCGTGCCGCCCTGTCACGGCGGAGGTCGCGGGTTCGAGTCCCGTCTGGGTCGCCAGGAGAGAAGTGGCGGCGGGTGTCCACACACCGCCGCCATATTTTCTCTCCCGGTCAGGTAGCTCAGCTGGTAGAGCGTCCGCCTGAAAAGCGGAAGGTCGGCGGTTCGAGACCGCCCCTGACCACACTTCTGACCTGCGGTTTCTCCATCGGAGAACCGCCGACCTCCCGCAAATGACCGCAACGTGGACCGCAACGCCTATCCGGCGAGATGCTCCGCGAGCTGGTCGAGCGCCTTCCGCTGGTCCTCAAGTGATGCGTGCGCGTAGACAGCCATGGTCACCTGGACGTCCGCGTGCCCGACGATCGCCTGGACGATGTGCGGCGGCACCTTCAGCCGTAGGAGCAAGGTCACACAGCTATGCCGCAGATCGTGGAAGCGCATCTTCCCGAGTTCGGCCGCGTCCCGCAGCGGGTACCAAGTCCGCCGCAGGTTGTCCGGCTCGATCGGCGTTCCAATCTCAGTCGTGAACACATAGCCGGTGTCGATCCATTTCTCACCGGCCGCGAGCCGTTCCATCGCCTGCTGCTTCTTATGACTCCTGAGCGCATCAACGCAAAGCTCGATCAGCGGCACCGTGCGGCGTGACTTCTTCGTCTTCGGAGTGACGGCCCGAAGCACACCGTCGACTCGTTGCAGCGTCCTCCGGATCTCAACTGTCTTCTCTGCCCAATCGATGTCGTGCCATTGCAGTCCGAGTAGCTCACCGCGACGCAATCCCATGAACAGAGCCAGCGCGAACAATGCGTATAGCCGGGTGGTCTTCGCTGCCTCCAACAACAGTCGGGCCTGATCCTCTGTCGCTCCCCGGTTGGTGTCGTACTGCGCGCCCTGCACCTGGACCAGCTTCGCGACATTGCGCTGGAGGACTTCCTCTCTGACTGCCGCCGACAACGCGTTCCGCAGTACCGCGTGAATCTGCTCTACAAGCCGGTCTGACGGACGCTGCTTGCAGCACCGGCCGACAGCGCAGCACCTCGCCTTATCGCCGCGCCGCTCGTCATATCCATGCAGGCAGCAAAGGCACATGTTCTGAATCCGCTTCATAAACAGCCGGACATCGGCGCCGCTCAGCTTGTACAGCTTCTTCCGCCCAAGGTGAGGAATGAGATGCACCCGCGACACCAACTCGTAGCCCTGGTGAGTCTTCGGCTTCTTCGAGGGCTTCACGATGTGCTCCAACCAGTACTTGAGGAAGGCTTCGACGGTCCAGTTGGTTGCCTCGGCCGGGATCCCCTTGTCTGATTTCGACTGCAGATCCCGGAGCTTGCGGACGGTCTCGTCCCTGTCCTTGCTCGACACCTCCTGTCGGGCATACGTGCCGTCGGCTTGCAGTAGGTAGGCCGCTCCGTACCAGCGCTTCTTACTCTCGCGGTAGAACACCGAACCGTCGCCGTTTGCGGATTTCATGCTGCGGTCTCCTCCTCCAGGAGTTGGATTGCTTCCTCCAGAGCCGAGACACGCACCAGTCGGCGAGCGCCGATCTTCACGGTCTTCAGCTTCCGGCTGCGGATCAGGTCATAGAGCGTCGAGCGATGGATACCGAGCCGAGCGGCGGCGTCTTCCGTGGTGATCAGCAAGCGGTCGGCGTCGGCAATCTGGATCGTGGTCATGGAAGGCGTGACTCCGTTCTGTCCAGGCGTGCTCATGCGGTCTCGCGGGAGGATCGGGTGTCATCGGTGAGAGCCGGAACAGGCCTGGGTCCCCAAGCCGTCCCAGCCGTCCCAGGCGTAACTTCGCAGGTCAGCCCCGGGACGGCTTGGGAACCTGGGACGGCTTGAGCCGTCCCAGGGGGTGAAGCCGTCCCCGTGCTGACCTGCGAAGGGACGGCTGGGACGGCTGGGACGCCTTCTCCCGAGACCGTCTTTGGCTCAGGGCAGTAGCGGTTCCACGCATCACTGAAATCGCTTCGGGTGTAGCCCTTGGCCTGCCCGGTGGTGAAGCGGATGTTCGCGCTACGGATCTCAAAGTCCCGCAGCAAGTTGCCCATCTTCATCGGGGTCAGCCCATTGGGTCCGTGGGTCGCCCAGGGAGCTTCCGGATCAGCCTTGAGCCGGTCGAGAAGTACAGCGGTCGGCAGTGCGTCCGCGTCCTGAAATGCGATGCGGCAGTCGGACAGGAGCCGGGTGTGCAGCGACGCCTCATCGCCAGCGTCGCGGTCGCTAGTCAACGCAACGGCGGCCTTGCGTGCTGCCCGGGGCCAGGTCCCGCCCGCCAGATCGGCAACGGCAATCAGCGGTTCCCAGGTGTCAGCAGCACGGTCCTCCAACGGCATATCCGGGGCAGCGTGGGTGAGTTCGTCCAGGTGCGCGGTGAGCCATAGGTTGAGGCGCTGGCGCAGCTCGTCCAGTTGGGGGCCGTCGCGGCGGACCCGATACGGCTGGACTTCTTCACCGGGCGCACGGCGGCGCATTCGGACGATCGCGGCGCGGTCCTCGATGGTGTCGGGCATGACACCAATCCCTGCAAGTGCGGCCATGGCGAACGTCTGGATTTTCTCCACCGCATCCTTGCCCGCGTTGTAGCGCAGAGTGGGACGCCCGCGTTGGTGACCGGCGTTCAGCAGTCCGCGCAGGTCTTCGTTGTCGCCCGCCTTCGGACCGAAAATAGTGTCGGCCTCATCGATCAGCAGCGTGGGCGGATCTGATGGCATGAGGCCAATTGATCGGTAGACGGCTGACGGGCTGGCGTTGGTGGTCATCAATGGCCGGTGACACATCCCCTCGACCATGTCGAGTAACCGGGATTTACCGCACCGCTTCTCAGGCGCTCGGATCACCAACCGGGGTGCGCAGTTCCATGCCGGAATGGCGTGGGATGCGGCGATCCACAGGACGACCGCGACCATCGCTGAAGTGCTGGGCAGGATGACATAGCGGGCGACAGTGGCGGTGACGTCGTCCAGGAGTTCGGCGCCGTTTTCCGTGTCGTCGGTGGTGTCGTTCGGGGTGGTCATGCGGCGATCCCTTCGTCGCGGAAACCGCCGGCGATGGCGGCTTTGATGTCTCGGTCGCTTTGCGCGGCTTGGTGTCCGGCGTAGGTCAGGGCGGCGAGTGCGGTGGTCTGCTCGATTGCTCCGGCTGCGACCATCCGGGCGGCGCCTCTCGCGGCGCCGTACAGGGTCGTGCGGCGCTTGCCTTGTGGTGCTCGTCGAACGGCGTCGAGCAGGCTGTCCAGGAGCTTGTCGGGGTGGGAGATGCCCCCGCCCGGTCGTGTGGTGACGAGGCTGGTTCGCGGGGTGGCCGGATCGGCCGGCGCGGGTGGCAGGCATGCGGTGATGAGAGCGGGGGGCATCTCTGCTGTGTCGGGTGTGCTGGTGGTCGCCCACCGGTAGGGCAGGCCAGTGCGGTGGTGGATCGATGGTGGGAGCACGACGTATCCCCCGTCGGCTTTGATGTCGATTCCCGGGTGTCCGGGCATCGGGCGTGAGGGCATCGGGTGTCCGGGGTGGCGGTAGTAGAGGTGTTGTCCGCCGGAGCCGGTGATGACTCGCAGGGTGCGCGGGAGCAGTCCGTCGTTCACCAGGTTGGTCATGCTCGTGGTGCCGCCGTGTGCGGGGTCGACGTCGACCACCAGGAGCCCTGACACGGCGCCGGCGCGGAGCGCGAGTTGGCCGTATGGGACGGCGGCGATGATCGCGGCGACGCGGTGCGGGTCGGTGGTGGCGGCGTAGAAGCCGTGGCAGGTGAGGTGTCCGCAGGTTGCGGGGTCGTGGTCGGTGGCGGTGTGGCAGGGGGTGCAGTTGGCTACGGGCCGCTTGGATCGGGCGAGCATGAACACGGGCCATCCGTGGGTGGCGGCCTCGAGTGCTGCGGTGAGGATCTGGTTCATCGTTGGTTCTCCCCTCGAGTGGGTTCAGGCGGCGTAGGCGTTGGGTGTGGTGTTGCGGTAGGCGCCGGTCATGCAGTCGGTGCAGCGTCCGTCAGAGGTCGGGATGCAGTAGTCGGCGACGTGGCCGCAGAGCTTGCAGCGGCGTCGCGCTTCCATGGCTTTGTCCAGGGCGTTGAGTTGGGCCGGTGAGGCGACGCGGGATGGTTTGGCGAGGTCGAGCCGGTACAGCCAGGCCCACCGTTTGCCGTTGCGCCACACGAGCAGCGCGTAGGGTTCGTGGCCGCCAGGGCACATGCGCATCGCGCGGAGTTGGCGGCGGGTGGCGAGTCCGCCGGGTGCGAACTTGTACTTGAACACCGGTGTCCCGTGCAGGTCCCAGCCGAGCCACTCCCCGCCGTTCCACAGCGTGACCCACCGCGAGGCCGCCGGGTGCAGACTCGCCCGGTCCATCAATGCGCCGGTCATGCCGCCTCGATCGAGTCGGCCGTGACGATTCGGCGGGCGACCCACTCGAACACCGGCACGGCGACCGAGTTACCGAGCTGCGTGTACCGGTCCCGATCGGACTGCGGTTCACCGTGGGACGTGGCCGTCCAGCCGTCCGGGAACCCCTGCAGGCGTTCACCTTCCAGCGGGGTGAGCCGTCGCGGTCCGGTGTCGGGTTGGACGACGTAGGTGACCATCGACGGGTCTTGTTTGTCGTTGCCACCGTGGCTCACGAGCGAGTACGCCGCCGCCGGCGCCCAGGTCATGCCGCTGCCTCGGTCGTCGCGGTCGCGGCGGTCTGCTCCAACGCTGCTCGCAGCTCCGGCGGCAGGTTGCGGCGTCGCCGGGCGGTGCGGGTGAGGATTCCCCGGCAGACGGTCGGGTTCAAGGAGTACTTGGACAGGTGCGGTCCGGTCTCCAGAATGTCCGACAAGGACGAGTCGGCGGCGCCTGTGGGGTACTCCGAAACCGCGAGCGTCCAGCACCCGCCAGGCACTGTCCATCCCGAGCTGGGCCAGGTCACCGAGGACCGCGCCGAAGTCGTGTCCGTCGTTGACGGACAGAAGGCCAGGGACGTTCTCGCCGACGAACCAACGGGGATGTAGCTGCGCCAGCAGTCGCGCGACGTGCACCCACAATCCTGAGCGTGGGTCACCCAGGCCGCCACGACGGCCCCGAGATGAGTTTCCCTGGCAGGGCCATCCGGCCGCGACGATGGTTCGTTCGGGAACAACGCCAACTGCTCTGAGGTCATCGGCGGTCACCTTCGTGAGGTCTTCGAACAGATGCGTTGCGGGGAACCGGTCGGCCAGGACACCGCGTGCGGCAGGGGCGATCTCGACAGCGGCGAGGGCGGGGATGCCGGCGCGCTGGAACCCGAGATCGATGCCGCCGATGCCGGCGCACAGCGACACCAGATGCAGGCCGGTCACTTGCTGCTCTTGCTGGTCGTGTTGGTTCCCGCGCCTCGGGTGGCGCGGATGTGGTTGATGACGTGGCGCCCGATCCGGACCCGTAGCCCGGAGCCGTCGCACTTGCCGCAATGGCGGTAGGCGTTGCCGAGCGGGGACTTGAACTTGCCCGCGCCCTTGCAGCGGCGGCACTTCCCGAACGGCCAGACAAGGCAGGTCAGGAGGTAGAAGGCGATGCTCACGGTGACGATGAGTGCCACGGTGGCGGCCTGGGCGAGGGTGTGGACGGTGGCGGTGAGTCCGCTACCGTGGGTAGCGGCTGTGAGGAGGGTGGTAGCGGTGGTGGTTGGCACGGGAAGCCTCCGAAGGGCTGTTTTTGGGCGTGAGGAGCCGTGGCCGCTACCCGCTACGCGTGGATGAACGGCCTGGTCAGGTTCTGGTTGTGAGGTAGCGGGACGGGTAGCGCAGCCGCTACCGGTAGCCCGGGGGCCGCTACCGCGACCGTCCCGCCGCCTTCTCTAGACGGTTACTCTGCGTTGATTTCGCGGCGGTGTATCGCGGCGCGGATGTCGTCGGCTCGGGCGCCCTTGCGGGTCGCGCCGTCGCGTTTGACGTTGACGCTGGGCACGTTTAGGCCGCGTGCCTGTGCCGAGATCGCTTCGGCGGTGGTGCCTTCGTACTGTTCGGGCATGTCCTGGGCCAGGCGTCCGGCGATGGTGTCCCAGTGCGCGGCGTTGTCGGCGCCCATCACGGTGAGCACGTCGGCCAGGACGTCGCGGGTGGCGCGCTCGATCTGCTCGCCGGCTGCTTCACCGGTGAGGGTGCCGAGGCGTTCGCGGTGTTTGCGGGCGGCGGTCAGGATCTTGTCGGCGTCGGTGTGGTCGGCCAGGAACGTCCGCACCGTGGGTGTCGCGTCGGACGCGCCGTACAGGTAGCCGACGCCCCGGTACTCATCACCGATCGGCAGCTTGGAGGCGTCGAAGCCTTCCTGGTAGGCGTCGCCTCCCAGCACGGCTTCCGATACGACGCGGTTGCCGCAGCGCAGGGCGAACCGGTTGGTGTGGTTGTCCCTGTACCGGTTGAACAAACGGGCCACGTCGCCGGCGCCGACACCGCCCGGCTTCTGCGAGCTGGACTCGATGATCACGCCCGCGCTCGGGCCGACTGCTTGGATGCGGGACAGTTTGGCGGCGATCTCCTTATTGATCGCTTGGTCTTCGGTCTCGAAGTAGACCTGGAACTCTTCCATCACCAGCACCAGGACCCGTAGGTCCGGGTAACGGCGGTCGCGTGCGAGTTCCTCGGTCAGCTTGCCTTCGGGGCACTGGTCGACCGGCAATGTCGTCAAGATGCTGTTCACGGTGTCGATGTGCGCCAAGATCTCGTCCAGGATCGCCCGGAAGTGCTCGATCGGGTCCGTGTCATTGGGGTTCGGGTGGGTCCCGAACACGATGCGGTGGGCAACCTTCTTGAACGCCAACCAGTCCGGGGAGTTCTTGCCGTCGACGATGACCAGCTTCACGTTCGGGTCCAACGCGGCATGCAGCGCGATCAGCCGGGCCGCGAACGTCTTGCCCTTGCGGGGCTGGGCACCGACCAGCAGCGACGTCCACATCAGCATCAGGTTGACCGGGTTGTCGCGTTCGTCGCGGCCGAACTTCACCGGCCGCCACACCGAGCGCGGCTTGCAGTCCAGCATGTCCGTACGGCCCACCGGCACGGCGAGCGGGTCACGGTCGGCCACGAACAACGTGTGCCGGCGCGAGCTGGTCTTGTCCGGAGTCAAGAACACCTGGTTCACGTGCACATCCAGACCAGAGGCGATCTTCTCCCGCGACCCGGACACGTCCGACCAGCCCTTGCCGTACGGAAGATCCACCAACACCTGAGACCCCGTGTTGCGGGCATCCCTGGACATCTGCGACCCGAACCGGATCTCCTGATCGGTCTTGTCCGGACGACCCAGCCCGGCCGCGTAGTAAGCGCGCAACACGATGTCCGAGTTCAGCTTCCGGAACCGAGGCGCCACAACCGCAGTACCAACCAGCGTCTGACCGGCCGGGCGCCCGTAATGCGCCAACGCAGCGACCGCACCGGCGCCCGCAGCCGTCAGAAGGGTCGCAGGAGCGGCGTTCCACAGGATCGGCGCACTGATCATCACGCCGATGTTCTGAGCCGTCAGAACGCAGCCACGCCACAACCGGGTCGCCTTGAGCTGACGGTGGATCTTCTCCCACTCCTTCAACTCCCGCTCATCGGCCGCTGCCTGCTCAAGAGCGACCGAGTTCGGGACCCACCACCACGCGATCTGCTTACCTACAAGGCGAAACAGGCCACGGCCAGCAAACCAGGACAGCTTCGCGCCGTACCACGGCGACCGGACCGCGTGATAGCCGAGAACATGACTCGACCGGCCCGCCGCACGGCGAACTGTGGCGGGCAGGTTCTCCGGGCGCAGGTGTACCGGGATGATCGGCAGCCACTCACCAGCCGCGACCGCGACCGGCACGCCCGGCTTGTCCACCGGCACGAGCACCCTGCCCGCACCAGGCGAGGTGTCGGTTCCGTCGTCCAGGGCGACTTCATAGGCGTTGTCCATCCGCTCGACCTCACCCGCCGACAGCGGCACGGTTTGGCCGGCACTGTCGTCGGGGCTCTGCGGGGTGTCGTCGCGGCGGGCGCGGTGGGCGTCCAGGTCGATCGGCTCGGCCACGTCGTTCGGCAGTTCAGTCATGGTCACTTCTCCCCGTTCTTGAAGAGGCGGGTACGGAGTTGGCGGAACCGGCTAGCGGTACGGGTGGGTCGTGGTCCGGCGTGGACCAGGTGGGCGAGGGCGGCGCCCATGCCGAGCACGGCGACGGGCAGGCAGGCGACAACGGTGGTGATCTGCCACGGCGCCTGCGTGACCCCGGCTGCCTCTAGCAGGTGGTAGGCGACCTGACCGAGCGCGCCCAGGACCAGCGCGGCCAGAGCGGACCACTTTGCAAACGTGCGGGCCGCTACAGGCACCTGCCCCGACAGCCAGACCCGCAGGGCGAACGCAGCGTAGGTCTCGACTCCGATCGGGAGGGTGATGGCGGAGTTGATGGTGAAGCCGTCCGCGATCCCGGGCAGCGGGTGAACCACCCCGAACCCGGTCAGCGTGCCCAGTCCAACCCAGCCGGACCAGACCGCGACGAACGCGGGTAGAGCGAGCAGCAGCACCGGCCACGACCGAACCGGCCGGGCATCCTGGGAGGCAGCCGCGGGGACCTTCTCAGCCTGGGCAGTTCTGGCAACGATTCCCGGGTCTACGGACGCTGTGACCTGCGGAGATGCCCCTTCCTCCGACGCGGAGGGCATCTCACCGGCACCCGCCACGGGCTCGGACTCGACCGGGCTCGGAACCGCATGCAAGCGTGGCTCGACCGGTTCCGGGGTGGGCTCGGCCAGCGCGTCCAGAATCGAGCGAGCCTTGTCGGCGCCTATCCGGTACTCCTTCATAATCCGGTTTCGAGACGGCAGCGTGCCCAGCTCCGTAGCGAGCTTGCGGGCGACCGGAATCAGGTCCTCAACAGGGACCGGGTACGTACTGCGAACGGGAGTGCTCATGGGTGGATCTCCTTGCCGGCAAGGACCCGTTGTGCGTCGGCGAGGAACCCGGTCAAAGCCCACAGATCGCCTGACGCAACGGCAGCCGCATCGGAACCGGCGGGGGATGAATCCGTCGTCACGAGGGTGATGACGTTCGCGAGGCGGCCTTCAAGGTCTGCCCGGATCTCGCCAGCGGCCTCGAGGCCGAGCCGCTCGGTCCACACCTCATCAAGGCGCGGAGCGCGGTGGCGGTTCATGCCGCGCCCTCATTGACGGTCTCGCTGTCGTTAGCCAGCTCGCGGCCAACGGTCAGGACTCGCCGCTCAGCGCGTCGGATCCGGCGCCAGTCCAGAGCCGACACATTCGGCCCGGCAATCAGGCAGGCGATCTCCGCGTTCAACAGATCCAGGTCTGCCGCGATCAGCGGCCATTCCCGCTCAATGGCGGCAAGGTCAGCCGGGCTCGGGTCCTCGCTGCTGACGGTCGGAAGGGAGATGATGCTCACGGGTTGTGCTCCTGTTCGTAATGGGACGGGCGCGACCCAGACGCCTCGGCGGGTGCCACCGCCGGGGCGTCGCTATTTCAGGTCCTATCGGCCTTGGTCTGCTTATTTGGCTTGTTGGAACAAGTTGCTTGAGTGACATGTTGGAACAAGCCGCATAAGCTTGTCAAGCACCAGACGAGAGGAACTTGAGATGCCGGAGACGTTGCAAGAGCGAGTGGCGCGCCTGATCCGCGACTCATTGGGCGAGCCGGGCTCGGCCCTGCCCAGTGAGGCGGAGCTTGTGGACCGCTACGGCGCGAGCCGGAACACGGTGCGTGCAGCGCTCGCCGCTCTGGAAGCGGAGGGGCTGATCACGAGCAGCCAGGGCCGGACTCGCCAAGTCCGCAAGATCCGCCGCTGGGAATGGAAGATGGCCGAGTGGGAGAAGGCCCACAACAACGACGGCGACGCCTGGGCGAACACCATCAAAGCCCAAGGCGGGATCCCGAAAAACGATCTTCAGATCCTCAGCATCCAGGCGCCGGCCGATGTCGCCGAAGCCCTCAAAATACCTGCAGGAACAGCGATCCAAGCACGCAATCGCCTCCGCTGGGTCAACGACGAACCCCACCAGCTCAGCGACTCCTACTTCCCGCCATTCGTCACCGACGGGAACGAACTGTTCTGGAACCCCAGCGACCTCGGAGTCCAGGGCGGCCTACTCGCCGCCACCGGCCATAAACAAACCCGCTGGCACGACACACTCACCGCCCGCATGCCTAGCGCCGACGAATCACAGCGCCTGATGATGGCCCCGGGCACCCCGCTACTCATCCACACCCGCGTCGGATACGACGCCGAGGGCCGTCCGGTTCGCTACATGGTCTCCCGCATGGCAGCCGACCGCGTAGAAGTCTCCTACGACCTGAATACGGACGATTGATGTTGATCACCCTTGACGAATCCCACCGCCAGCTCGTCCACCAGGTCCGCGACGAAGCCGGAGAATGGTTAGCCACAAAAGGCACCGACCAGTACCGAGGCGGCCTCGACATGGCCCAGGTCCACGCCAACATCGACCACGACTTTGACAGCTACCCTTTCGTCGGCTGGCTGGTCGATGGCAATGTGGTTGCAATGATGGCCCTAATCGCGCCAGAAACGGATTTTTGGTCACCTGAAGAGCTAGCCGAGCCACAGACCTACATCAGCAGATTCTTTGTAGTAGAACACGGCAAAGGCTACGGCTCTGCTCTGCTAGCAGCCGTGATAGATCATGCGCGAAAAGAAGGCCACTACTGGGTTCGCCTGAACTGCTGGAGCACCAACACTAAGCTACACGACTACTATATTCGGCACGGCTTCGATCTTGTCCGAATCTGCAACATCCCGGGCCGAATGAGCGGTGCGCTCTTCCAAATCTCCATCAATCAGGATTGAATTTTATCAGCGAGACTCCCAAAACATAGGCGACCGGAGGAAAGTTGGACGCGTTTTGGTCAGAGATTAGCAGTGCCCAATGGCTCGCGAACGAGGGCGTCCCACTGGTTGCGACATTTGCTGCCGTGGCATTCGCATACTGGGGCATCCGGAAGCAACTCAAGCATGATCGGGAATTGGCCCAGGCAGCCCGTCGAATTGAGGCTGCCCGAGAGTTCGCGACCGTCGCACTGACCATGATCGACATGCTTGAGGACCACAGTACCGCAGACCCCTGGTGGCTACGCCCTCGTTGCGATGAACTGATGGATGTCTATTCAGCCCAATTGAAGTCTCAGATCCTTCTTGGCCAATCCAGATTAATCGACGACATAACTTCTGGAATACGCGACATCTCTCACGCATGGGAAGGCTGCCACAAGAGAATCCAGGATGTCGCCAATCAGCCAGGCGTACAAGCAACGCCCGCTCGAATGGGGAGCGCACTAAGCTCAGGGATATTCGAATTATTCGATCCGGTCGTCATCGCCTCTGAAGAGCTGATCCGCTGGGACGGCCACCTACCGGAGCCAAAATTCGACTGGCCCAACCATCACATCCCGCTTAGAGGCAGGCGTGCGGATCAAAAAGAGCGCTGGCTGAGTTACTACGCAAATCAGTCCGAAGCGATGTTGCGGGTGACGCCTCGAAAGAAGCCTCATCGCTCCCCAAAGCAATCACCTTGACCATCCGAAGCCATCAGGGTCCTCCCGCGATGTCTTCAATTCCCACCCCGAGGGTTCGGACCGGATGGACTCGTTCCACGCGGAATGCCGCTAGGTCTCCTTCATAGGGATGGACTGACGATCTCGGTGCATGATCGCACCGAGCTACTCCTGGCGGACAACCAGCCACCAGCCTAGTTCTGACGCCTCACTGTCTGGTTGCAAACGCCCGATAGCGCCACCTTTGGCATTTCGATGCGTCGGAGGCCGAGGCGCTGTACCGTCGTGTCATGGCTGACCAAGTCTCAATCGACATGCGAGGACCCCACTCCCGCATGGATGCCGAGGCTGTCGTTGAAACACTCGATCAGTTACTCAAGACGATCGTTGAGCTGGAGGTTGCCCAGGTTCGCGGTGCACTGAAGGCCCCGCGTAGTCGGTGGCGCTTCACAAACCTCGGGCTCGGCAGCCTGCACGCAACCCTCGCGCCGCTGAAAGTCGAGGAATCCTCCAGTGAGGCGATCCTCGATGTTGCCGCCCTCAGATTGGTGAAAGGATTTGCGGTTGCCGAGACGGAGGATGTCATTCCGGAGGGATGGACGCCTACCGCAGTACGGCGTGGTCGAACCCTCGCGAATGGCTTGAAGCACCACCTGCCTGACGGTGTCACCTTGACCCTTGTGCGGAACGGAGAGCCAGTGCCCGACGTCCCGACGGCTCGTGTCACGTCCGAGGTCGCCGTCCACCTAAAGAACGCTCTGGACGTTCGGCAGGAGAGTATCGGCTCAGTCGTGGGCATGATCGGGTCGATCAACATCCACCGCCGAAGTGTCGCGGGCCTGTGGCCGGAGCGAGGGGGCTCACGCCTGGAGGTCACGTTCAACGCCGAGGACCTTGACGCGGTGCGCGCTGCACTTGGGCAGCGTGTTTTGGTTGCTGGCAGGCTCAAGCGAAACGGCGCCGGCCAGATCGTCCGCCTGGACATGCGGACCCTTGAGCTACTGCCCACGGACCACGAGAGCCTCCGTGAGCTGTACGGTCTCGATCGAGAACTCACCGATGGGCTCAGCTCGCTTGAGTATCTGAGGACAGTCAGTGACAAGCCCTGATAGGCCGAGTGCGGTCTACCTTGACTCATCCGCATTCATTGCCGCCATATTGGCGGAGCACGGTTCAGAGCCGATCATTGACCTGCTCGAGAAGGTCGAGCAAGGTTCCATCACCTTAGTAGCGGCCACAGCATCACTGGTGGAGGTTCGCGGCGGAGGCTTATCGCGGCCCGCCGACCCCGCTGTAGATGCGGCAATCCTTAGCCGCCTACTGGGCCCGAACGTACTTCTCGTGGAACTCGATCGAGTAACGGCGTTGAAGGCGCGCGCGCTGGCCCAGAAATACCGACTCAAGACCTGGGACGCTGTCCACCTCGCATCCGCGATCGTCGGCGGCGCAGAAGTCCTGATGACCCTCGATACCGATTTCCCGCTCGATACAGATGTTGAAGGCGTGTGGGTCTGCAAGCCCTACCAGTTGGGCGGCCATCACCTCTTCAGTCGCGACTGGACTAAGTAGCAACTCCTGAGCGGCGATCTTCCAGAACCGTCCTGGTTCAGGAACCGACGGACCTCCAGGTGATCAGTCGCTACTCCAGGAGCACCTCTTCCGGACGTCTGTTGGTGATCACGGCGCTCTGTCCACTCAAGATGTGGTCGATGCACGCCGGAAGGTCGCCACCGTGGTCGTCGCGAGCGATGGCTAGCAGCTGCCGAGCCAGATGCATCCCGTTAATGAGAACGATTGGATACTGGTCCTCAACCATCTCCAACTGCGCTGGTTCGGAGTACAAGCCGGTTGTTACATAGACGCCAATCCAGCCTCGGCGCAGACGGGCGACAACCCGCGCGATCTCTTCGGCAGAGACTGCACTACTGGGTTTAATGCACTTGGCCTGCCCCAGGACCACCAGGCTGGTTCCCGCCAGACCGCTGCCGATATCCAACCGACCAACGAAGTCTGCACCACCGTCGCCTGAGCGTCGGGTGAGCCATCCTTCGACGTAGCTGTGCCCGGACCCCCTCAGAACGCCAGCAGCTACTGCAGATGCCAAGGCTTCGAAGTCGTGCTTCCGCCCGTCGAATCGTTCGTAGATTGTCTGGAGCGCAGCAGACTCGGTGCTGCCGACGGCAGGCCGCTGTTCTCGCGTCTTGGTCACCCTGGCTCTCGCGACGCGGCGTCGCAGGCTGGGTAGAGCAGAGTTGCCCCGTCTAACCCACTCACGCCAGGAGACTGGGGCAAGATTGAGCGCTTGCGCGACCGTCTTGGACGAGTCCCGGCGAGCATCTATCCAGTTCCACGAGACTTGGTCGGCTTCCGCGCTGAGGTCAAGCAAGGCGATGTCATACACATAGTTGACGAAAGTCGTATGGCCACTGCCGCTCCACTGCACAAGACGTTCGGCGCGTTCGACTAGGCCCAGACCGCAGAACTCGACATGACCTTTGGGCTTGCCATCAATGGACACCGAGCGAAATAAGAACAAGGGAGCGGCGGCAGCTCGCTCAGCCGGGGTGTGGGCCTGGTGTTCGCTGAAGGCCTCTAGTAGCCAAGCGTTGCCCTTAGTAGCACCAGGTGGAACGGTGACTCCCGCCTTGTGGTCGCCGAAGTAGCGCACGTGACCGTTGTCCATGTCAAAGACGTCATGCCAAGGGGTCTGTTCAGATCCAGCCTTCCATGGGCTCGATCTGATGAGCACGGCCGGACGGCGGACACCATCCACACACGACAGCCGCGCAACTCCATTGATGCCTGCTTCTAGCAGCACCCGCTTCTGATCTGGGGAGTGAGTCACATGATGGAAGTTGGAATACCCGTCTAGGACCGCTGGGGCCTGATCCTTCCCTGCCGCATAGCGCAACACCTGGCCAATCTTCAGATTGCCTACCATGACTTGCCTTCCCCGATGAAGTCGTCCAGTGATCCTGCCATGTCCGAGATGAGATCCCAGGCCAGCGGCATCCGTCGACGCCGCCCGACTTCGACGCATCTCCAAATTGCGCTCGCTGAGAGTTCGGACGAATACGTCGCTTCTGGGGCTTAGCCAGCTCTGTAAAGAGTCGTGGCTAGGAGGCCAAGTATCACGATGCCTACCAGGATCCGTCTTGCGGAGCTGCGGACTAGCAGGGGCGGGGGCTCGATCGATAACGCCCGCAGGGTGTCGACGACCAGCGGCAGGCCCATCGAGATGAAGATCAACCAGTACGCGACAGTTGGCGCAACCGCGAGCAGCTTGAGCGCAATCACGGCGATCACCTCGCCAGCGTTAGGACCGCTACCCACCTCGAAACTGGAGAATGCTGCTCCGACCCCGAACCGGGCACCAACAAGTACCGGATCCAGGAGTTCGCGAAGGAGATCCCACGCCTTCAGGACGAGGAACATGAGGATAGCCCGGAGCAGGATGTCCTGCACTCGTCTTGCGATCACTGCCCGCGCGATCGCTGGCTGACCTGTTCTTGCAACAGATTCGCTCAGCTCCGGCTGGCTTCCCTGCGCAGGCTCCGCCGCGAGCTCACGTTCTAGCTTGAGGGCCTCGAGCCGAGTCTTCTTAACGACGTAGTAGGACGATGGAATGCCGATTAGTAATGTTGGCAGCAGCAGGATCCCGCCGAGAACGTGATACCACTCGACCTTGTCCGAACCATCCGCTGTTGCCGCAGCGACCACAACAGCCGCAATCTCAATCATCCAGGTCCCCCCTGCGTAGTCGCGCATATCGTTCCATGGATGCGGCCGAGTGTCGCTGATCCGCCTCCTGATCTCACACGATGTGGGCAGCCGAGACCCAGCCAAGCCCTCAAGCCAACACCGTGGGACCGCGACTGCTAACTCAGCGCGAAGACATCGGACGGCGTGGCATCGGTGGGCCGACGGATCGATAGCTAGCGTGGAAGCAGCCAGAAGCGGGCCAGGTGAGGCGGGAGCAAAATGCTAGAGGAAGTCGTTCGGCAGGCAACGGTTGGAACCTGGGATGTGCTTGATGCATTGGGGTCTTTCGTGGCTGGTCTGGCTGCCTTAGCTGTCCTCCTGTGGGAGTTGTCGGCGAACCGCAAGCGGCACCAGGTTGAAGAGAAGCAAACGATGCACTCGTACTAACGCCCTCGCGGCTTAAGCCGGTACTTCCGCCGGCCAACGACCAGACTCCGCCGACAGATCTGATTCTAGCCACCCGAATGCAGTCTCCAAGTTGGTCTCATCCGCCGCTATCCGGGCATGCTCAGCAATGTTCTGATTGCGGCCTCGCACGCTCCTGCGCAGCTGGTGGAACGCCGCTGAACGCGGAATCGGGGATTAGAAAGTGTGTTGAGTCTCGTGACATATGCAAGGGCTCGCGGCGCGAGCGAGGGTCTCTTCCATCCCGGCACAGGTCGCAGGTGCAAGGTCTCATGTGAATGTCGCAGATTGCGGAGGCGCGTCCCTTAGCCCCAACTGCGACACGCAGCGCCTACTAGACCAGCTGCAGGTTGCCGTCTCCAAGACCAACCGGCCGCGATCTTCCTAGCATGTGCTATCAATAGGAATTCGCGATCAGAGCATCACTGCTCAATTGATTTAGTGCCGTCACTGTATGGCTTCTGGATCGAGTCCATCATTGCGGTAGATAGTTTGGCGAGCTCGCGTGCGCGAATCTGGTCATTTGGAATTAGCGCAATCACGCCGACGGCGTTAGCAAATCTGTCGTCGTCCCGCGCAGCCGAATCGAGGGCCTTCCGCTCTCGGGAAACAGCTCGCTGCATCCGCCTAAGTCCAATACTCCCTGCGCCAGGCAGCAATCCGAGAACAGCAGACAACGTGCCGACAGCAAGGAGTGAGGTTGTCACCAAGAGTACAAACCCTGCCACAACCATGAGAGGCGCCAGAATCGCCGTACCGAGCATGGCCCAGAAGAGCCAACGCTCCTGGGAAGCCAGATCCTGTGCTGCGTCAGCTCGCCGAATGCGTCGATGGCGAGACTGACTCTCCAGATCTGCCAAGAATATTCTGGCTGCGATTTGGTCAACAGGCTGCATAGGGAGAACCGTCTCGCCGAAGGGCTCCAGGCTCGACCGGTCAGTCACCGGGGAGCCGATCCAACCGCTTCGCCACCCACAGCGACATATCGCTGTCCCCCTCAATGACTCGCACCCGTTCGAGTCTGGCCAACTCATTCCCGTGCATGGGGAAGCTCATAGGGTCCACCGCTGCGCCCTTCAAGCTACTGCCGTCGAACCTCGCCCCGCTGAGATTTGCGCCAATTAACAGAGCGTCTGTTAGATCCGCATCTCGCAAGTCAGCATCACTAAGGTTCGCTTCCGCCAGGAGCGTTCGTCTCAAATTAGCCTTACGCAATAACGCGTAGGAGAGATTTACGCCAGTTAGCAAAGCACCAGCGAACGATGACCCAACAAGCACAGCCGATGATAGATTCGCGTGGTCGAGCACAGCCTCGTCGAGATTCGCATTGAGGACAATGCAGTCACTGAGATCCGCTTCCTTAAGTGATGCACCCGACAGATTGGCTCGCGAGAGATCCGAGCCGGTTAGGGATGCCCGGGCAAGGTCAGCCCCCGGGAGCCAGAGATCAGACAGATTGAGGCCCTGCAGCGAGATACCGCGAATATCTGCTCGATATCCAGGATCGCCATATTTGATCAAGTCTGAAATTGCGAACACTGCGGCGCGACGCGCTGTCTCTGCATCGCGTCCATCCTCGCTCCACGACTGGCTCCTGAGCGCGCCGACGATGATGTCCGCGCATAGCCTCGCTGCTTGTGGAGACACACGGCCGAGCAAAGCGAGCGCGCTCAGGCCGGCGATACGCGCGGACGGTCCGCTCACCGTGTCTAGCAGTTTTGACGCCTCGAACACTGCACCTAGATCAACAGCCGGCAAGCGCGCACTCCGGCTGCTCCGGACTCGTTCGCCTCCGCTGTCCTCTGATCCAAAGTAGAACCCGAGCAAGGCCGCGAAAAGGGCGAGGAGCGGAGCGCCAGCGGCATACACGACTGGCCGAGACTGAGGGGAGACAACAACGACAGCCACGGCGAGTCCCGCGAGGACAGGGATGGCCACGGACGCGATCGCGGTTCGGCGTCTGGACCGTGATCTGCGCCGGCGGGCAAGCTCAACGTCGTCATGCGGCGGTGCTGGGAGAGGCAGGCCATCAGAGGGCGGCAAGATCATGGCAACCTCCTAGCTCAGGCCGGAGCAACCTCGGCGATATCAGAGCAGCTCTTGCTGACTTCCAACAGTATGGGGGCATCCGCACACGAAGCAGGCATCCAGCTGCCGCCCTGTCTGGAGGGAGGCGCTCCGATCTTCGTACTTGTTGGCGATCGGGTCGGCATGAGGGCCGCAACCCGGGCCGCAACACTTGGCGTCAGAGGCCTTCGGAATCCACCTCAGAGATCCACGGGGCGACCAGCCAGAGATATAGCGCGAGAGTCGCTGTCGAGCTGAAAAGCGGAAGGTCGGCGGTTCGAGACCGCCCCTGACCACCTCAACCCTCTCCACATCCGGGGAGGGATTTTTCTTTCCCACGCGCGCTCCGCAACCGCTCCTCCGTCGCGGTCACTACACCCGCTCCCGCCCGCCCGGCCTCTCTTGCGGCTACGCCGCGACTGCGGGCTGACGCCCGCCCGCGACAGCCTCGCCGCCACTCGCGCCGCCAGGTGAGGCTGGTCAGTCGGATCGCCCCGAGCAATCGCCCAGGCCGCCTCCAACTCGGCGCTCATCTCGCCGCATCCGCGATGAGACACCCAAGGCCTGTGTCTCGAGACTGCTCCTGACCGCCATCTCCAAGCGTGAGTCCCCCGCTAGGCCGATGTTTCCCTGGCCCGGCGACAGCCACGGCCTTCGAGGCACCCGCAGCCACCGCACCGCAATGCCGGCCGAGTTGGCATGCGTGACCGCGATCTACACAAGCCGTACCGAGTTCTCCCACGAAGTGCCATCGACCAAGCTGTTCGACATCGCTATGAGCGCCGCCCCCCGACCACCCTTTCTGACCTGCGGTTACTCCATCGGAGAACCGCCGACCTTTCCGCTAGTCCAGCAATTTCTGTCCAGCTAGGTGTTCCGCGAGCTGATCGTGCGGCCCGGCGTCCGCGGTGTGGGCGTGATCAGCTGACCTGGCCGGTGGGGCGTATGACGAGGTTGTTGATGTCCACGCCTTCGGGTTGGTTGACGGCGAACAAGATTGCCTCGGCGACTTGTTCGGCGGTCAGTGTCGGTGCCGCGGCGGGTGATCCGCCGCGCTCGTCCCAGAAGGGGGTGTCCACAACCCCTGGGGCGACAACGGTGACGCTGACGTGGTCCTTGGCTACCAGGAGGCGGACGTTCTCGGCGAGGGCGTGCGCGGCCCACTTGGTGACGGAGTACAGGTTGCCGGGTGTGTTCCTGGTGCCCGCGACCGAACCGATGATCACGATCCGGCCCTTGGACTTCCTCAGGTGCGGCAGTGTCTCGCGTACCAGCAGAGCCGGGCCGAGGATGTTGGTGAGAACCATGGCACGCATGGCCGCGGGGTCGTGGTCCTCCAGCGTGCCGGGCAGGGAGAACCCGGCGTTTGCGATCACCGTGTCCAATCGGTCCCACAAGCCCACGACTTGACGCACGGCAGCGGCGACATGGCTCTCGTCGCTGGCGTCACCGGTGATGGTCAGCAGCCGCTCGCCCGCTCCGGTGGAGGTGGCAAGCGCGGCCAGGCGATCGGCATCGCGGCCGGTGATCGCCACACGGTGGCCTTGCTTGAGCAGGACACGGGCAGTGGCCGCACCGATCCCGCTCGAACCGCCGGTGATCAACGTGACGGGTTCCATGGCACGGCCTCCTTGATGACGGCGGTATCGGCGATGCGCCAGGCCCCAGGTGTGTGACCACTGAGTTGGCGGACGCAGGCTACCCGACACTCGTGAAGTTGTGACGCGAAGATCAGGCCACACGAACCGCAACGGGGAATCGAACAGCGTTACCAGCAGCCCCCAGATCCGTGCACACCTGTGATGTAGCACGCAGTGTGGTGGGTTGGGGTGGGGCTCTCTGTAGGCAGTCGGAGACGGTGTGAAATCGGACGTTCGAAATGCGGTGTAAATTCCCGGACAATGTGGCCACGGAATGTCACGAAAAATGTATTGCGTTATTCGATAATCGGCGTCGGGCGACGGAAAGTAATGATCTGAGCGGCGACAGGACGTCGTGATTGTCACGCTGTGTCGATGGCGCGGTTCGATTGTTGCGGTGCGTAGTTGCTGACGGCGTTGTTACCGGTTTGAGACCTCCTGGTGGGTGTGCATATGCTCACCGGCGCCTGGCCGCGGACCTGGGGGACCGGACACAGGCGGTAATGCATACCCCCGCCGACTCGCAACGCCGAGTTCCGCCCTCCGGGTCGGTGGCCCCTCCCACAGAGCATCCGAGGGCGGAAGTGGGGAACCCAAGGTTCCCGGACCGGCCGTGGCGCCCGCGTGCGCTGCTGCCTGTCCTCGGGGCGAAGTCGCGCCAGCGACCGGGCAATCTTCCTGCCCGAGCCCGACAGCTAACCTCACAGGCGTGCAGGAAGGACTGTCCCCATGCGGGATGCTTTCTCCCGTCGGCATGCACAACATCGAGCTGCCGTTCCCTCCGACAGACTGAAAGAACCGGCCGCCAAGGCCGGCCGCCGGGCACTGATCCCGATCATCGCGGGCATCTCCTTGGTCCTCACCACCGCCGGAATCGGCGTGGCCGCGCTGACCTCCGACAGCATCCCGGCCCCGGTCAGCCTCACGGCCGGCGCCGATGCCTACGTGAGCACCACATCCCCGACCCAGAGGCACGGTTGGTCGTCCCGGTTGGTCGCGAAGATGAACGAGGCGACCAGTCTGATCCGCTACACCGTGCCCCCCGTGGCGGACGGCTACGACCGCAAGGCCACGCTGGTACTGACCCGGCTGACCACCAGCAACCCGGCCAAGATCGCGGTGTCGAAGGCGCCGGGCGGCTGGACCGAGGCCGTCACCTACTTGACTGCTCCGAAGCCCGGTACGCCGTTCGCGACCGTGGCCGACGACGGCAAGTCGGCGCAGTTGCGGATCGACGTCTCCAAGGGCGTCACCGAGGCCGGCGAACTGAACCTGGCCGTCACGCAGCCCGAAGGCGCCGGCAGCACCGTCTTCGGTTCGCGCCAGGCCGGTGCGCAGCAGACAAAGCTGGAGATCAGCTACGTCCCCGAGGGCACGACTGACCCGCTGCCGTCCACGCCAACGTCGGCACCAACGACGGTGGAGCCGACGCAGTCGCCCACGGCCATGCCCACGCCCACGGCAACAACGACCAAGCCGACAACTACCCCGACCACCGCGTCACCCACGCCGACCACTTCACCCACCGCCTCGCCCACCACAACGAGTCCGACGTCTACTCCGCCGACGACCGGCCTCGCACCGTCCTGGAGCCCGACGAGTTCGGCCAAGCTGACGTTCCAGGACGAGTTCAATGCCACGACAGTCGACACGACCAAGTGGGAGCGCGGCTGGTTCAAGGAAGGCATCTCGGACGGTGTCAACAGCGACAACCTCCAGTGCTACGACACCAAGCAGGTCACCGAGTCCGGCGGATACCTCAATCTGAGCCTCGCGCAGCGCGAAGCCTTCTGCCGAGGTGGCACCAAGCAGTACGTGTCCGGCCTGGTGAACACTCGTAAGACGTTCAACCAGCGGTTCGGGTCGTTCGAGGCAAGGGTCTGCCTGCCTGACGGTAACGGCGACGGCAAGGTCGACGGTTTCCCGGCCTGGTGGACGAACGGACCGTCCTCGGTGCCGTGGCCGGACCATGGCGAGATCGACGTCCTCGAAGGCATCGGTGGCGGCACCAAGGCTTCGCTGCACTATGTCGACCCGGTCTATCACGGCGGTACCTACTCGCCGACGCCGCTGGCCGGCTGCCACAACTTCGGCTCGCAGTGGACAAGCAGCGGAGTTACGTTCTACTACGACGGCAAGCCGATGTGGTCGCACGCCTTCGCCGGCACGCTTCCGCAGTTCCTCATCTTCAACTACGCGGTTCGCCAGCACGCGGGCGAAGCGATCACTCCCGGCACTGCTGTCCGAGTCGACTGGGTCCGGGTGTGGGCATGATGCGCGCACTGATCGCGTCCCTGCGGCGGTCCTGCTCCATCGACTGCCTGGCGTGAGCTGCTGAGGTAACAACACCGCGCGGGTGCACTCCCATGGCTCAACATGGGAGTGCACCCGCGCGGCCGTCCCAGAAAAGTTCTCGGTAGGTTGTCGGAATTGGTGGGGGCTGTTCGTAGCGTTGGTGGAGGCGGACAGTGGGTCCGCTCTAGTTAAGGAGCAGACATGGCCGAGTACCTCATCTACTTCAATCAGCAGTGGGTGGGCGACCACACCGAGGAGTGGTTCCGGGGGCGGGGGCCGCTGGCCATGGCAGTGGTGGAGGAGATGAAGGACGCCGGGGTCTACGTCTTCGCCGGCGGGCTGGAGGAGGAGGACGGTCCGGTCTACAGCGCCGACCCCACGAGTGGCGAGATGTTGATCACCGACGGGCCGTACGTCGAGACCAAGGAGTTTCTGGGCGGGTTCGCTCTGGTCGACGTACCCGATGACGAGACCGCCAAGATGTGGGCGGGCAAGGTCGCCGAGGCGTGCGGTTGGCCGCATGAGGTACGTCGGTTCAAGCCGCGACCCAAGGCCAAGTAGCAAGGCGCGCTTCACCAGCTGACGGTGCCGGACGAAGTCACAGCGCTGGTCGTTAGTCGAGGGCCTGTAGGTGCTCGGTTTCGTTCAGCGCTACGACTTGGTGGCTGAAGTGGGTGTCGTTGCGGCGGAGGGTGGTGATGCTGCCCGCCGTCAGCGGGAAGAAGACGCGGTCGGTCGACGTCATCGGCATGCCGATCCAGGCGGCGATCAGGTAGCTCGATGCGGATCCGTGAGACACCACGATCTGGTGCGGCGCCGGTCGGCGGAGGATGTCGTCGAGGGCGGGATACAGGCGTTCGACCAAGGCCAGTCGTGTCTCCGCGCCGGCCGGCCCGTCGTGGTGGCCGAGGCGATCGCCGTACTCCGGAAGCGGGATGCGGCGTTCGTCGAGCCAAGCCTGAGGACGGCCGTCCGCCTCGCCGTTGGACCGCTCCCGAAGCCGCGGATCAGTCTGTACGCCGACGGAGAAGCGCGCGGCAATTCGCTCTGCCGCTTCGCTGGCTCGCCTCAGATCAGAGGAGTAGACCTCCACGGGCTGGAGTCCGATCTTGCCGGCCAGGACGTCGGCGATGCGATCAGCCTGCTGGCGCCCACGAGCCGTCAGCTCCGAGTCGTACCAGCCGCCGACGAGGCCGTCGATGTGATGCTGCGCCTCGGGATGCGTGACGAGGTAGACGTGTCTCACTGGCCCTCCTCCGACCGGCCTTGGCAAGCCCAGAGCCTCTCACAAGAAGGCGTGAAGCAGGTCAGATGCCCTCGGCAAGCTTTTCCGGGAGGACGAAGCCGTTGCGGCGTACGAGGACCACGGCGGTGGTTATGAGCCATAGCCAGAAGGCGACGTACGGCAGGAGCCAGGCGCCTTCGATCGTCCAGAGGAACTGGGCCGGTGCGAGGGCGATTCCGCTGATGACGCCCCACCGGCCAAGCCAGCGCGGCATGACCCGGGTCGACGTGATGATCCAGCCGCAGGCGAAGGCGAAGCCGGCCATCGCCAACCAGGCATTGGCAAACCCGAGATGGCTGAGGTCGTACGCGTAAGCCAACTGTCCCGGGTCGAGATCGGCGGCCCGGTTGGCGCCCGCCGCGTCACCGGTCTCGAGGATGACGAACGCGGCGACCAGTACGGCGGAGACCAAGGCCATCGTCGACCGCAGAGGTACTTCACCGTCGACCCGGCGCAGCAGCAACGCCAGGCCCACCATGAACCAGAGCAGAACGAACATCCCGATGTCGCTTCCCGCCTCCGCCAGCCGCACCCAGGTCGTGTCCAGCCCTCTGACGTACGTCGCGGCCTCAGCGGTGGTGGCGTTGATCGCGGGCTCGCCCGGCGAGGCGCCGATCAGCGTCGCGAAGAGCAACAGAGTGCCGACCAGCCCTGTCGCCCCGACAATCCGAGCGAGCGGGGTACCGCGCACCGCCAATTCGTCACCATCGGCCATGTCCTCAGGATGCGCCTGCCGTCGCCTGTTGCCCACTGCGAACAGACCAGTTGACTACGGCAACGAACTCTGAGTGGCGACCGGCGAACGGACGGTGGTGAGCGGTCGGTGGATTGTCGGTGGTGGTGATTAGCATCCGGCGCTATGAATGCTTTCCCTGTCGAGCAGCCGGGCGATCTCGAGCTGGTTCGGGCTTCCTATGACCGAGTCGCAGACAACTACGTTGAGATGAATCTTGGTGACATCACGGCTTATCCCTGGTTGCGTACGGCGATCGACGGCTTCGCGGCCGCAGTACGGGAGCTTGGGCCGGTTCTGGATGTGGGATGTGGACCTGGGAGTGTGACTGCCTATCTGGCCGAGCGGGGCCTGGATGTTTCTGGGGTCGATCTGTCGGCTCGGATGGTGGAGCATGCTCGGCGGTTGTACCCCGGGCAGCGGTTCGCGGTTGCCTCGGCGACCGAGCTGGAGCTGGCCGACGCCTCGCTCGGCGGGATCCTCGGGTGGTGGTCGTTGTTCAATCTGCCCCGGCACATCCTTCCGCTGGTCCTCCAGTCCTTCGGACGAGCGTTGATTCCCGGTGGGCATCTCATCATCGGCACCCACATGGGCGACGGCGAGATCGAGCGGACCGAGGCGTACGGCGGGGTGCCGGTCGGGTGGACCACTTATCTCTGGCAGCCGGCGGAGCTGTGGGATCTCTTGGCTGCGGCCGGCCTGGAACCGGTGGCTGAACTGAAGGTCTCGGAGAGCGTGGCCGGCGTACCCTCCCTGGTGCTTGTCGCGCGGCGGCCCGGCGAGAATCTGCGCTGACGCCCGTGGGCGAATTGCACGTTGCGCTAATCGGTGTTCGCAGGTGGTGATTACTGGTAGCCGCGTTTCAGCAGGTATTTGGCGCCTGCTTCGAAGGCTTCAGGGGTCAATTGTGCGAAGCCGAAGGTGTCTGCGAGGCGGTTTGTGGTGTTGAAGGATGCGCAGACGGCCAGGGCGTCTTTGAGTTGCTGAGGTGAGGCACCGGCGGCGAGGGCTGCTTGCATGTCCTCGGCCGTCACCGTTCCCTCTTGGGTGAGTTTGCCGAGGATTCGGAGGGTTGCGCGGAGTGGTTCGTCGACGGGCGCTGAATCCAGGTCGTCGAGAACGGCTGCTACGCGTGATCCGTCTGCGTAGGCTTGGCCCGCGGTTGCCGTATGGGCGCTGATGCAGAACGCCGAATTGTTCACCTTGGAGACGTAAGCGGCCATCAATTCGCGGTCGGCGACGGACCAGGCGGACGGCCCGCGCATCGCTTCGTGCGTGAATTTCTTGGCGAGGGTGCCGTAGAAGTCGGGGCGGTAGAAGACCAGCTTCGCGGCGTCCGGTACTGGTTGACGCGAAAACAAGCGGATCATCGCGAAGAGCATCTTGGTGCCGCGGCTGTAGCCGTGGTTGAGGATGTCAAGACGCATTGCCGTGCCTCCCCTCGGCTGCTGCCAGGGCGGCGAGTCCGGTTTCATAGAGCCGGGAGGACTGGCCGACCGCCGCGCAGATCACCAACTCGAAGAGTTCGTCTTCGGTGCAGCCGGCCGCCTTTGCCGCTGCAAGGTCGTGCTCCGTGACCTCGGTCGGCCTGTTGGCGACTTTGTCGATCAAGGTGTCCAACGGCGCAGACAGACCGTGATTGCTGAAGGCGCGTGCTCGCTGGTCCGCGGAGGCTCTCCCGTCACCGTTGAGGATTCGATCCACCAAGGCTTGCTGCGCTGCTTGTTTCTGGTCCGGCATGGTTGCGCCGCCTTCTTTCCAGTTCGAGTTGACTGTCCAATCTGTAGACGATCGGCACGCCGCAGAATCGACAGGTGAGCGAATCAGTGCGCGGCGATCAGGCTCTCGATGGCGTCGGCGAGGTCGGACACCGGCCGGCGGCCGTCCAGCTCGAGGGTCGCTCCGCGCCGGAGTACGGGCTCGACGGTTTCGACGTACTGCGCGATCTCGGCCCGCTGCTCGGCGGTTCTGCCGTACGGATTGTTCGTCCGGCGGCTTACCCGCTCGATGAGGGTGTCGAGTGGCGCGCTGAGCAGGGCGATCTGCTCGAAGCGGTCGTAGAAGCGGCCTTGATTCTCGACCGTTCCTGAAATGACGATGTCGGAATTATGTGCCAGCAATTGGTCCATTCGTGCCTCGTCCCAGGTGCCGTCGGGTCGCACCCATCCGTCATAGTCGGTGTCGACCGTGAGACGACCTCGCCGCCGAAGCTCGTCGAGGACGGTGGTCTTTCCCGCGCCGGACATACCGGTCAGCAGAACCCGCGCCATGTCAGCGACCGTAGCAAGTCCGACCCCACTTCGGTCACACGCTCCACGCGCTGTCCGTCCGCGTGAACTACTGAATCTTGGCGACGATTTCCACGAGGGTGCCGTCGGGGTCGCGGAGTAGGGCGTTGCGATTGCCGTTTCCGGAGTCGCGAGGCGGCTGGACGGCTGGTACGCCGGCGGCGGTGAGGTCGGCGTACGCGGTGTCGACGTCGTCGGTCCACACGACGAAGGCCATCGCGGGCGTTCCCGGTGAGGCGTCGACCCCGTGGGCCCTCTTGGCCGCCTCGACTGTGCCGAGACCGAGGGTGAACCCGTTAAGACGGAGCTCGACGTGCTCGGGAGTGCCGTCGACCGGAGTACGAAAAGTCTCCTCGAAGCCGAGGAGATCCCGGTAGAACCGAACCCCGGCCTCGATGTCCCGGGTATAGAGGTTGACCAGCGCTCCGACGTACATGCCGGAAATATACCGACGAGCCCGTCACCTGGCCTCGCGTCTACGTTGCGACCGGGGGCGGGTTAGCGTGCGGGGGTGAGTTTTCGGTTGGCTGCGTATGCGGTGTGTGTGGTGGGTGGGCGGGTTTTGCTGGCTCGGTATGTGTCGCCGCGGGGGGATGGGTCGTGGTGGACGTTGCCGGGTGGGCAGGTGGAGCACGGGGAGGATCCGTTTGATGCGGTGATCCGGGAGGTGGCGGAGGAGACCGGGTGTCAGGGGGTGGTCGAGCGGTTGCTGGGGGTGGATTCGCGGGTGATTCCGGCCGCTGAGAGGACTGTGCCGGGTGGGGGTGAGCATCAGAATGTGGGGATCTTCTACGCCGTGCGGATCACCGGTGGGGAGCTCAGGCCGGAGCCGAACGGGGAGACTGCCGAGTCGGTGTGGACGCCGATCGCCGAGGTGAAGGGGCTGCATCGGTCGTCGCTGGTGGATGTCGGGATCGCGCTGGCGGAGGGGCGGCCCGCTACCGGGCATGTCGATCCCGTCGCCGTGGGCGGTTTGATCCGGCATTGACAGTGGTTTTCGGACGGGGATCGTCCGGAAAGGGATCTACCTTGGTGGTATGGCCAAGGTGACGGTGGTGGCGGAGGAGCTCACGGTCCGGGCGCTGGGGCCCGAGACGTGGGATGCGTTTGCGGAGCTGGTGGGGCGGCACAACGGGGTGTGGGGTGGGTGCTGGTGTACCTGGTTCCACACGATGCACGCCGAGAAGACGCACACGGTTGAAGGCAATCGGGCGCTCAAGGAGCAACTCGTCAAGGAAGGGCGGGCGCATGCGGCCGTGGTGTTCGACGGCGAGGTCGCGGTCGGCTGGTGCCAGTACGGGCCGCCCGCCGAGTTGCCGAACATCAAACACCGCAAGGATTACGAGGGCGGCCTCGTCGAGCCGCCGGACTATCGGCTGACCTGCTTCTTCATCGACACGCGGTACCGGCGCCAGGGCGTGGCGGAGGTCGCACTGCGCGGCGCCTTGGGGCTGATCGCGCAAGCGGGCGGCGGAGTGGTCGAGGCGTACCCGCAGGTCACCGATGGCAGGAAGATCACCGCCTCGTTCCTCTACAGCGTGACTCGAAACTTCTTCGAGGAGGCTGGATTCACCTACTTGCGCCCGATCGGCAAGAACCACTGCGTGATGAGCAAGTCGGTCGCCCCGGCGGGATGAACCCCGTACGACGAGGCAGGAGACCTCGTACGACGGCGTCCCGTCGTACGAGGTCTCCCCGAGCTCAGGAAGTGATCCGGGAGCGGGCCTGGTGCCGCCAGTTGCGGGCGGCCGGGGGTAGCTCGTCGTCGCGGCTCAGGTCGGCGACCGCGATCGCCGGGCGACTGTCGGACGGGCCTTGGGCGATCCAGTCGCCCATGTTGTCGATCACGCCGGCGTCGATGTTGGAGTCCGGGTTGGCGGCGACCGCGAGGCTGACCCAGTAGCAGTTCGCCGCGGCGTGCCCACGCGCCTCCGTCGCGGCCCGATCGTTGCCTGGCGCACCGTTCGTCGAGTAGGAGACCAGTACGCCGTCGACGTCGAGCCGGTCGTATTCGGTGAACAGCTCCGGGAAGTGCACGTCCATCCCCAGCGCCAGGCCGATCCGGTAGCCGTCGATCTCGATCGTCACCGGCTTCTTACCAGGCGTGTACATGTAGGTGATCTTGGTCGTCGAGAGCGTGCGTTCGTCGTACCGCGCGACGAGCTTGCCCTGGTCGGACACGACGTACGCGCTGTTGTGCGGCCGGGAGTCAGGCAGTTGGTGCACCGACGGGATGACGGTCCAGATCCCCAGTTCGCCGGACAGGGTGGCGATCTGGTCCAGTTCCTCCTGCAGCACGGACCACTCGGCCTTGGTCCAGTCGGACGGTCCGAGCTCGTCCGGGCCGAGCTCGGACATCACGTATTTGTTGGGGAAACAGAGCGCACCCTCGGGGAAGTGCGCCAGGCGGGCGCCCGCGTCGGCCGCCTCCTTCATGAATCGGCGGACCTCCGCTCCGCTGGCGCGCAGCCCGTCGACGTCGGTGGGGTCCTCGCGAACCGTCGACTGGGCGACGGCGATGCGCAGGACGGTCTGAGTGAGTTCCGGCATGTCTTCTCCTGATGGAGTCGGACGGAAGTGCCGAAGGGCAGCAGTGTAGGACTCGCCGGTCTTGGCCGCGCGGGCGCGAACCCGTCGCTTGAAGTTCCTGTGCGCTGTCATCTGGCCTTCCACGCACTCGCACGCGACCCCCCAGCGATCCCGTCCGAGGCGACTGACCAGGACGAGCGGCCCGAGATCCGAGATCCCTTTGCCTTCTCAAGGAGACCAGGCTGGGGCCGGTCAACGAAGGTGAGGCGCGGGCCGCGCCAGGACCCACATCCTTCCCGACCGAGGCCGCCGCCGTCAAACCTCTCGCCGACCGGCGTGTCGCCGGAATCCCTTACCAGGCGTCGGTTTGGCGTCATCGAAAACCGTCCGCGATCGCTTGGACGATCCCGTACTGCGAGTCGCCGGCGACCGCGTCGTTGCCGGCACCGGTCCGCCCGTCGATCAACTCCCGGACGATGTCGGCATGACCGGCATGCTGCGCCGTCTCACCGGCCATCCTGATCAACAGCACACCGAGCGTGGTCTGCTGGCGGCCGACGGCCCAATGCGCGACATGCCCCGGACTGTCCAGGTTCAGTTCGGCAACGGTGAGGTCGGCATGAGCACAAGCCTGCCGGTAGACGCCGACGATGTAGTCGCTCGATTCGTCGGCCGTCGCCCACATATCGATCTCGTCGTACGGATCGTCGCGGAACCACGACGGCCGCTCGACCGGCGGACGACCGAAGGACGCGCCGAGATAGCCGTACTCGAGCCCGGCCAGATGCTTGACCAGCCCGAGCAGGTTCGTCCCGGACGGAGTCAACGGACGGCGTCGGTCGTACTCCGACAGGCCGGCCACCTTGGTCAGCATCACCGCCCGGCTCGAGCGCAGCAGCCCGAGCAGTTCGCCCTTGAGGTTTGCCGGATCCACCATGCCCACGGACCTTAGGCGAGGCCGCCGACAAAACCTGTCGGACAGCGGTTGATCAGCGGGCGAGCCAGGCCTGGGCTCGGGTGCCGTGGTAGTCGAGGTAGTCCTGGGGAAGCGGGCCGGTCGCCGTCGCCAGCGAGAGGTTCAATTGGTGCAGACCTCTCGCGACGATCAGCCCGCTCATCATGGTGTCCGAGATGTCCGGCCAGGAGCGGATCGTCGAGTAGCCGTCGCGGAATGCCTCGGTCATGGCGGTGCGGTCGTCGCGTCGGCCGAAGGCGGCGAGGGTGATGGAGATGTCCTGTTCCGGGAAACCGAGAACAAGGTCCTGGAAGTCGATCGGCACGGGACCAAGACCTGGAGCTTCGATGACGTTGGCGGGGGTGAGGTCGCCGTGGATCAGCTGCGGAGTTCGATCGGTCCACAGTTCATCGATCAACGCCTGAACGCTGTTCCGCGCCTCGCTGAGCGCCTTGCCGTGTGTGGGTACGTCGCCCAGGCGGTCGGGCAGCAGCCAGTAGAGCACCTTGTCCGCACGCAGTACGTCGGCATCACGCAGTACGAAGGTATGCAGCCGCGCCATCAGCTGGCCCAGCATGCGAGCGCGAGCCGGACCGAGGCGCGTACGGAGGGACCGCCCGCGGATCCAGGTGAACAACACACACGTCCGCGGCCGACCGTCCGCGTCGTTCACGACAACCATCGGCTCACCGGACGAGGCCAGTACGACGTCAGGTACCGCCAGTCCGTCAGCGACCAGAGCGCGCTGCCATGCCGCCTCTGCCCGAGCCGTGCCCTCCGCGTGGATCCGCAACACAGGCCCGACCCGAAGCGCAAAGGTGCCCTCCGCCGCCTCGACGCGGTAGACCGTGTTGAACGACTCCGCGGCGCGAGTCACCCGACGTACCTCAACGGGAAACTCCCGCAGGGCGGCAAATGCGAGCTCCCGCTCCGGGTTCACAGCGCTCCTTCGGTGGATAAGCTTGGCAGCCGAGCATAGATTGCGAGTCGCGATGGGCGAGCCGGACCACTGGGGCAAAGCAGGTCTCGCCGTACTACGTGCCGCGTCCAAGGACGCTCCTCGCCAACCGGGCGTCTATCTCTTCCTTGGCGAAGGCAACGAAATCCTCTACGTGGGCAAGGCCGGCAACCTCAGCCGGCGCCTTCACCAGCACGCGGCGGCCGAACCATCGGGATCGCAGCTGCATCAACGCTACGACCTCGTACGCCGAGTCGCTTGGGAACTCGCCGACGACGAAGAGGCCGCGGTCTGGCGGGAAGCGGACCTGATCTTCGCACTCCGGCCGCCGTTCAACGCCAACACGGGTCTCCGCGCGACCGACCCCGCCGCGACCGAAGCACCCGCGCCGTACATCGTCGTCCGCGAGGTGGCGCCGGGCCTGCTCAGTTTCACCTTGGAGCCTGTGGTCCCCAAGGAAGGTCGTGCTTACGGTTGCTTTCCACACTTGGGCAAAGGCGTCGCCTCCCGCCTCGGCATCGCCTGCAGCGACGGCTACACCGCGCTCTTGCGGTTGCTCTGGGCGGCAGCGGACGAAGGCAGCCACATGCCCGCAGCCATCACCAGGTCGGCGCCACCGTCGTACAAGGTGTCGGCTCCGCCAGGCGACGGCTTGCAGCGCCTTCTCTCCGGTATGAACTCTCGCCTCGCGGGCGAGTTGCTTCAGGCCGCGTTCCATCGACCAGAGTTCATGCAGCCGGCCCTGCGCCGCGACCACGATGCCGTACTGCGCTTCTTCGCCGCCGGCCCCCAACTCCTCCGTACCCGCCGCCTGCGTCACCAGGTACGAACCCGAGTCCTCACCCCAGAAACCTACAAACACCTTGTTTACAAGGAAATCAGCCCAGTACTAGCCCAAGCGAGCGGCGAGTGACATGAACTGCTCGTCCGTCGCGCCGCCGCCGCGAAGGTAGGCAGCCGTCCCTCCGTAGCGGCTCTGGAGATGATCCAAACTCCGGCTGATGGTTTCACCCCGGGGCGCAGCCAACTCGGGCAGTGCGTAACTGTCAGCACTCAGGGCAGGACTGGCCACATAGTCGGCGGCAATAGCCCTCACCGGTACGCCGACCAGGTGAAGGACGAGAGCTATGACCAGCCCAGTTCGGTCCTTCCCCGCATGGCAGGCGACCACTACGCAACCAGGCGGCGCTTCGGCCACGGCTGCGATCGCCGCGGCGAACCGTTCCGGCGATCCGTCGAGCAACAGGCGGTACTGCTCGGACAGCTCCGACGTCGAGACGTCCGGGCCCTCGGGATCGATCAGCGGCACGTTCAGCCAGAACGGATCGTCGGCGAACGGCGACGGGTACTTCTCGCATTCCCAGGCGCTGCGCAGGTCGACGATCCTGCTCACCCCGGCCGCGTGGACCGCTGCGATGCCGCCTTCGTCGAGCTGATCCAGGTTGTCGCTGCGTACCAGTGCTCCGGTACGGATGCGGGCGCCGTCGGCCGTCGGCGTACCACCGAGGTCGCGGGCGTTCTTGCACAGCGGCCAGTCCAGCGTCACGTGGCGAGCTCCAGGAGAGCTAGGTCGCGTTCGGTGTAGAGGCGGTGTTCCCATTCTTCGTTGAGGACTATATGGAGGCAGTCCTTGAAGGGGAAGCCTTCCAGGACAGGCCAGCCGGGGGCTGTCTGAGAGACCGAAGAGGCGAGTTGGGTGTCGGTGAGGGAGGCGAGGACGTCGCGGACCGTTGTCTGGCGGGCGGCGCGGACGGCGAGGACTTCGTCGAGGGAAGGGCGGGCCTCGCGGTCCCAGGGGATGCCTTCCCAGCCGGGAGCCTCGTCCCAGGGGAGGTCCAGCGGGTGCCAGGGCGAGGGGTTGCCGAGGATCATCCGGCCGACCCAGGCCGCGGTGGCGAAGTTGAGGTGCCGCAAGGTCTGGATGAAGGACCACTCGTCGTTGACGCTGCGGTGCAGTGCCTCCTCGGGGAAGGTCCGCGCCCGCTCCACAGTGTCCTCCCACAACCGTTCGAGGATCGCCCACGCCGCCCGGAACCCCTCGGCGTCCGCGGGATGCATCTTGGCCCGCTCGGGCATCCGGCGGTTCAGCTCGGCCTCGACCAGCGGACCGATGTCGACCCCGTTCACCTGGACGTTCTGTAGTTCGCCGTAGATCTCGACGTCCACCAGTTCCACACCAAGGAGCCGGGTGCGGTGGAGCGAGGTGCCGCGGATCGTCGCATCGTCGAAGTCCGATGCGCGCAGCTTGGCACCGGTGAGATCCACCTCGGAGAAGGCGGAGTCGCGCAGATTCACCCGCTCGAAGCGGCTCCCGCTGAGATCCTGGTCGCGAAATTCGGTCATGGCCCGACGGTAGACCCGGTTTCCGACGATCTGCGTCCGGATAAGTTGGGGACATGCGCACTCTCCGCCCCGGTCAGCGAGCCGAGCTGTACGTCGTGGACGTCGCCACCAACGAGCGGCGCCTGGTCCACGAGTCGTCCACGCTGTTGTTCGAGGCACCCAACTGGACGGGCGACTGGCTGATCGTCAACGGCGACGGGAACCTGTACCGGATCCCCGTCGACGGCGGCGACCTCGAGCAGCTGGAGCTCGGCGGCGTACCGGCGGTCAACAACGACCATGTGGTGAGCCCGGACGGCGACACGGTGTACGTGTCGGCCGAGGACGGACACCTGTACGCCGTACCGCTGGCCGGTGGTTCACCGCGCAAGGTGAGCAACGACCGTGGGCCGGAGTTTCACCATTACCTGCACGGGATCTCGCCCGACGGCCGGACGCTCGCGTACATCGGTCTGGAAAACAGGGCCGACGGCAACAGAATCACCAACGTCTACACGATCCCGGCGGCCGGCGGCGCCGACGTACAGGTCACTGACGACGAGTACGCCGACGACGGTTCGGAGTACGGGCCGGACGGCCGGTGGATCTACTTCAACTCGGAGCGGGCCTCGACGACACCGGGGCACGCTCAGCTGTTCAGGATCGCCGGCGACGAGCTCGAGCAACTCACCTTCGACGAGCGGGTCAACTGGTTCCCGCACCCGGCGCCGGACGGATCGATGGTCGCCTACGTCAGCTTCCCGCCCGGCACCCTCGGTCATCCCGAAGACATCGACGACGTACGTGTCCGGCTGCTCCCGTCCGGCGGCGGTTCACCTCGGGACCTGGCCACTCTCTTCGGTGGCCAAGGCACGATGAACGTCCCCAGCTGGTCCCCCGACAGCACCCGACTCGCGTACGTCGCCTATCCAGTGGACTAAGCAGCAGCTGCTGCCTCGGTGAGCTGCTCGGCCGTCGGCTGCAGCTGCGGAGAAGCCAGAGTCAGTACTACGTTGGCGACGGCGAAGGCGGCGGCCACCAGCAGGCCGCGCTGGAATCCCTCGACCAGCGCCTGCTGCTGCGCGACACCGTGCGTCAGAGCATCCGTAGTACGGCTGATCGACAGCGTGGTGACGATAGCGAGCCCGAGCGCTCCACCGACCTGGTACATGGCGTTCACGACACCGGAGGCCGCGCCGGCTTCGTGGTGCTCCACCTCGGACACCGCGGTGATCTGCCCCGGTACGCCCACGCCGATGATGCCGAATCCGAAGATGATCAGTCCTGGGAGCAATTGACTCGGGTAGCTGCCTACTGCGTCCGCCTGGGACAGCAGGAGCAGGCCGACGACGCTGAGCGCGGCACCGGAGAGCTGCACGGTCCGGGTACCGACCTTCTGGACCAGCTGTGACGCAAGGATCGCTCCGACGATCGCAGCCCCGCCCATGGGCAGGAAGTGCACACCGGCTTGCAGTGCCGAGTCGCCGCGGACCTGCTGCAGGTAGATCGCGGTCAGGAAGAACATGGAGAGGAACCCGGCGCCGTTCAGCGCCAGCGAGGCACCCGAGACACTGAGTGCGCGGGACCGGAACAGCCGCAGCGGTACGAGCGGTGCCTTCGACCGCGCCTCCACCAGCACAAAGGCGATCAGTAGAGCCACACCGCCGATGAGGAACGTCAGCACCTCACCCGAGCCCCACCCCTTCGGCTCGGAGCGAACCACGCCGTACACGACGGCCAGCAGACCCGCAGTACCGAGTACTGCGCCTGCCGTGTCGAACGTGCGATCGCGTCCCTCGTTGTGCCGGGTGTCGCGGACGAACACCGGGATCAGCGCGACCAGAGCGAGCACGATCGGCACGTTGACGAAGAAGACCCATTGCCAGCTGAGCGAATCGACCAGTACGCCGCCGGCCACGACGCCGAGCGTGCCACCGAGGCCGGCGAGCCCACCCCACACTCCCATCGCGATGTTGCGTTCACGACCGTGCGCGAACGTCACGGTCAAGATCGCCAGTGCCGCTGGCGACAACAGAGCCCCACCGAGGCCTTGCACCGCCCGGGCGCCGATCAGGAACTCCGGCGAGTTCGACAGGCCCGCGATCAGCGAGGTCGCACCGAAGAGGAGGAGGCCGGCGATGAAGACCCGGCGCGGGCCGAGCAGGTCGGACATCCGGCCGCCGAGCAGCAGGAAGCCGCCGAAGAGCAGCGTGTAGGCGTTGATCACCCACTGCAGGCTGTCGGCGGAGAAGTTCAGATCGGCCTGGATGTGCGGCAACGCGACGTTCACGATCGTCACGTCCAGCACCACGATGAATTGCGCTAGGGCCAACACGGCGAGTGTCGCCCACGGACTGCGTCGCATGCCTACCTCACAGGAGAGAGTTGTCTACGTTGTATGTATACGTTGTATGCGTACTCCGTAGACGTTAAGTCTACGTTGTACACTTGTCAACGTGGCGACGATCAGCAAAGAGACCGCGAGGCGGCTCGACCCGGAGAAACTGGCGGCCAGCGCGCTGGCCCTGGCCGACACCGAGGGGCTCGAAGCGGTCACCATCAGACGGCTGGCCCAGCAGCACGAGGTCACCCCGATGGCGCTCTACCGCCACTTCAGCGACAAGGACGACCTGCTGGCCGCGATCGGCGACCGGATGCTGGCCGATATCGTCCTGCCGGAACCGACCGACGAGCGCTGGGACGTCCAGTTGCGGGCGATCCTGACCGCCTTCGTCGCCGCGCTCCGCCCGCATCCGAAGGTCGCGCAACTGGCGCTGTTCCGCATCCTCGTCACCGAGCCGGGACTGGCGCTGGCCGAGCGCACGATGGAACTGCTCACCGAGGCAGGCTTCTCCGTGGACGACGCCGCCGAGGTCGGCCGCCAGTCGCTCTGCTCGCTGATCACCCTCGTCACAGCGGAGCCGGGATCCGCCGAGGTCACCGATCCGATCGGGCGCGAGGACGCCCTCCGCGCCAAGCGTGCGGCGCTGGCCGCCCTGCCGCCCCGGCGTTACCCGCTGATCACTGCTGCCGCCGACGTCCTCGTCTGCCCGACCTCCACCGACGCGTACTACGACCTCGGCATCGACCTCGCGGTCGCCGGAATCTGCGGCGTCCTGACCGATCGGCAGCAGCGGTAACACTTCGGCCGTCGGCGAAGCAACGCGGGTTTAGCTTCGGGGCATGAGTCAGGAAGCGTTGGCGGCCAGGTTCCGCGAGGTCAATGGTGAGCATCCGATGAGCGCCGAGGACGATGCTTACGTCAATCGCCAGTACCGCGTGCTGGCCGAGCTTTGCGCGGAGCACGGTCGCGATCCGGACGACGTACGGCGGTTGATGCTGGCCGGTGAGCTCCCGCTCCCCGGCTATCTGCGCTCGGACGGTGCCGAGATGGTGCCGGCCGATCTGTTCGAGTTGCCCGACCAGGTCGGGCCCGGCGATCTGCACGCCTGGTTCGTCGCACAGTGGGAGGACATTGCCGAGGGCAACGAAGAGTGGGAGGCGTACTTGAGCGGTCAGTACGTCTGCCTGCATTCGGTCACACCGGCGACGATCCAGCGCAAAGGTGAGCTGATCCAGGCGATCGACGCGACCACCGACCCGGCCGCGCTCAAGCCGCTGGTCGACGAACTGGACGAACTCGAGCCCGAGTTCACCGGCTACGACCGGCTCCGCTTCGGCGGCCCGGTCTCCCGCGACACCCACATCACCGCGATCCGGGAGCGGCTCGACTCCTGAGGACGAGGTGCCGGGCGTTCGGCGAACGTAGTGCTGGGCGGGCGTACGGCGTACGAAGTGTCGGGCGGTCGTTCGGCGGTCCCGGGTCTAGGCTCCGGTTGGTAACCGGTTGATGACACGGGAGGTTTCATGGCGGGCAAGTTCGAGCTGTACGAGGACAAGTCGGGCGGGTTCCGGTTCCGGCTGAAGGCCGGGAACGGCGAGGTGATCGCGACCAGCGAGAGCTACAAGACCAAGGCCGGCGCGATGAACGGGATCGAGTCGATCAAGACGAACGCCCCCGGGGCGAACGTCGACGACCAGACCTCTTGAGCAGTCCGAACGGCAGGACCTCCCGCGGGCGGTCCTGCCGTTTCGCAGCTCCGGACGGCTACAGGCCGACCTCGTGGACGACCTCGCGGACCTCCACACCGAGCCCCTCGATGCTCGCGTCGGGGATCATCGCGGCCAGTTCGTAGGCGCGCTCCCTGCTCGCGACGTCGATCAGGTAGTAGCCGGCCAGGAACTCCTTCGACTCCAGGAACGGCCCGTCCGTCACCGCCGGTACGCCGTCGCGCACCTTGACGACCGCGGTCTTGGCCGGTTCCGCGAGCGCTGCGGTGCTGTGGAACTCGCCCGACTCCTGGGTGAGTGCCATGAACTTCTCGTGACCGCTGAAGATCGCCTGCTGCTCTTCCTCGGTCAGCGCCGCCAGCACGTCGGGGTTGATGTTCAGGACCAGTAGGTATTTCACGGTGTCTCCTTCACCCTCGGCTCCCCCGGCGGGAACCGCTCATCATCAGTACGGAACCGGCTGAGCGTTCTTGACATGCCGATGCTACGAACCCTGGCGGTCACGGTCGCGCTCGTGAGTCGGAGACGCCGGGATCTCTTGCTGACGGTAGATTTCGCGACATGCTCAGCCTCGAGGACGTCCGGGAAGCCGCCCAGCGGATCGAAGGCGTGGCGCACCGGACTCCGGTGATCACGTCACGGACGTTGAACGAGCGCGTCGGCGCCGAGGTGTTCCTCAAGGCGGAGAACCTGCAGCGGATCGGGGCGTTCAAGTTCCGGGGCGCCTACAACGCGATCAGCCGGCTGAGCCCCGAGCAACTCGGGCGCGGCGTCGCGGCGTACTCGTCGGGGAACCACGCGCAGGCGGTCGCGTTGGCGGCGGCACTCGCGGGGACGAGCGCGGTCATCCTGATGCCCGAGGACGCGCCGCCGACGAAGGTCGCCGCGACCAAGGGGTACGGCGCCGAGGTGGTCACCTACGACCGGTACACCGGGGACCGTACGGCGCTCGCGACCCAGCTGGCCGAGGAACGCGGGGTGACCTTGATCCCGCCGTACGACCACTACGACGTGATGGCCGGGCAGGGCACGGTCGCGCTCGAGCTGATCGAGGAGGTCGGGCAGCTCGGGGCACTGCTTGCCCCGATCGGGGGTGGCGGGCTGATCGCCGGCTGCGCGACGGCTGCCACCGCGCTCTGCCCCGGTCTCCGGGTGATCGGGGTCGAGCCCGAGGCGGGCGACGACACGGCCCGATCGCTGGCCGCCGGTGAGCGGGTCCAGATCGGCGTACCGCGGACGATCGCCGACGGGCAGGCCATCCCGATTCCGGGCGAGCTCACGTTCGAGATCAACCGGCGGCTGCTGGCCGGCGTCGAACTGGTCAGCGACGACGAGATCCGGGCCGCGATGGTGTTCGCATTCGAGCGGCTGAAGCTGGTGCTCGAACCGAGTGGCGCCTGTGCGCTGGCCGCGCTGCTGGCCGGGCGGATCCAGGACCTCCCCGACCGGGTCGGCGTGGTGCTTTCAGGCGGGAACGTGGGGCTGGAACGCTTCCTGGAGCTGCTCGCCGAGAGCTGAATCGGACCAGCACTCAGCGGCCTCTGAGTACTCACTGTGGTCGTTGTCACAGAGAGCCATCATGAAATGTGAGCCAGGTCACACGAATTCGCTGGACGCCCGCCTGAGCGCCGCTCAGACAGCCTCAGGACACCAGGTGTTCACCGGAGGTCCTTGACCCGTCAGAGACCCATTTGAGGGCTTTTCGGAGGGTGTCTGTGGATTTGAGGGTTTGCGTCGTGACCGTTCTGTTATACAGTCGTCGGCGGTTCGACAAATGAGACGAACTGCAGGTGTGTCAACGCCGAGTCCTGCCAGGCGCACCTGTTCCCCTCGAACAACCATGGCAGGAGTGGGGGACCCAGGAGGTTGGGGTCCGACCGTGAGTGGTCGGGTCCCTGGGGTGAAGTCCGCGGGAGCGGACCGGGCTATCGACTCTCAGCCCGAACCCGACAGCTAACTCCGCAGGCGTCGGGAGACAACCATGCCCGTCACCGTCCGACGGACAGCGCTGCCTGCTGTCAGTCACCAGAGCGAGTCCAGTACCCGGCCCACCGGTCGCATCCTGGCCAAGCACCGCAAGACCACCAAGTCCGCGGCCGCCCCGCGTGCCGCAGCCGCCGTCCTCTCGGTCGGCCTCGCCGTCAGCGGCGGAGCGATCCTCACCGTCGCCGGCACCCCTACGACCGCCTCGGCGGCCACCAGCAAGACCACCTCGGCCGCGTGGGCCCGGGGTAACAAGCCGGTCTCCACGAAGCCGCTGCTTCGCTACGCCGACGCCGGCTCCGCCGTTCGCTACGTGCAGCGCTCGCTGGACGTCCCGGCCGGTGGTTGGTACGGCTCCGCCACTCGTACGGCGGTCGCCAAGTTCCAGCGCCGGGTGGGCCTGCCCCGCACCGGCACCATGACCGTGAACACCTGGCGTTCGCTGTTCTACGCCGCGAGCCACGGTCTGCTGCACGGCGGTACCGGGAGCAGCTCCACCTTCCAGGCCCGCGTCCTGCGGGAAGCGGCCAAGCTCAAGGGCACGCCGTACCGCTACGGCGGCACGACCACCCGCGGCCTGGACTGCTCGGGCTACACCGGTCTCGTCTACAAGCGCGCCGGCAAGAAGCTCCCCCGTACGTCGCGCCAGCAGTACAGCGCCACGAGGCACTTGAGCCGCAGGTCCGCCAAGCCTGGCGACCTGGTGTTCTTCAAGAGCGGTGGCGGCAGCGTGTACCACGTCGGCATCTACGCCGGCGGCAACATGCTGTGGCACGCCTCGAGGCCGGGCCGCCCGGTCGCGAAGGCAAAGATCTGGAGCAGCAACGTGGCCTTCGGCCGCGCCTGATCCTGCATCACGTCAGCGAGACCCGTCTCCCCCCACGGGTCGCTGACCTGGAACCGGTCGCGAGTCGCCGCCCCCACCCCTCCGGCGACTCGCGGCCGGTTTCCCTTCTCTACAAGGCGTTTCAGGTGTCCAGCAGGCCCGCGTCATGGGCGAGGATCGCGACCTGGACCCGGTTGGTGGCATCGAGTTTCACCAGCACCCGCGACACGTGCGCCTTCACGGTCGCCTCGCTCATGAACAACTGCTTGCCGATGTCGGCATTGGACAGGCCCTGAGCGACCGCGGCCAGCACCTCCTTCTCGCGATCGGTCAGTGACGTCAGCCGCTCCCGCGCCACCCGCCGCCGATCGGTCCGCTGATCCGCCGCGAAGTGCCCGATCAACCGCCGGGTCACGGCGGGCGACAACATCGCGTCCCCGGCTGCGACGACGCGAACAGCTTGCACGAGCTCGCGCGGCGGCGTGTCCTTCAACAGGAACCCACTCGCCCCGGCCTGCAACGCCCGGAACACATAGTCGTCCAGATCGAACGTCGTCAGGACTACGACCTTCGGCGGCTCGGGCAACTCCTGCACGGCCCGCGTGGCGGCAAGTCCGTCGAGCTTCGGCATCCGGATGTCCATCAGCACCACGTCCGGGCGATGCTCGCGCACCATCGCGACCGCGTCGGCGCCGTCCTCGGCCTCGGCGACGACCTCGAGGTCGTCGGCCGACTCGAGGATCATCTTGAGTCCGGCCCGGACCAGCGCCTCGTCGTCCACGATCAGCAGCCGCGTCATCCTTCTCCTTCGTCGATGTCGTCGGTGTCATCGGTCTTGTCGGTGGC